>NZ_CP109191.1 GCF_041438805.1 Streptomyces sp. NBC_01707
GGCGTTCGACGCGGGCGCGGGTGTACAGGTCCATGGCGTCGGTGAGGAGGTCCCACTCCTCGCTGTCGAGGCCTTGGGGCCGCGGCCCGAGGACATCGGGACCGGCCTGGGGGTGGCGGCGCCGGTAGTCGCTGATCGCCGTGAGCAGCTTGGTGTAGGTGAGCTGCTCGTCCTCGTCGTCCTCACCCGGGGCGGTGATCTCCTCCATCCACGCCTGTGGCGCGGTGTCCCCGGCAAGGACGGCGGCCAAGGCGCGGCGGGCGAGGCGCGCGTCGAGAGCCGTGTACTTGAGCGGGGCGATGCCGCCGGGGTCGCGCAGCGCGGGGTGGTCGGGCAGCGCCCCGGAGTCGGGCGGGGTGTTCAGGTGGTTGAGGGCGGCTTCGAGGACGACCGAGGCGGGCGCGTCGGGGGACGGCAGCTGCACCGGGCGGCGGCGCCCGGTCAGCGCACGGACCCGCATCTCGAGGTCGTCCCAGGCGGTCGCGTCGTCCGGGCCGGCCGGCCGGGGACCCAGACCCGGCACCGCAGTGATGGCATGGCGGGTACGCCACAGCTCCACCAGGGCACAGGTCATGGACCAGGCCGTGCGGCGCAGCGGCGCCGTGTGGGGTGGCGGTGGTCCGAGTGATCGGGCCCAGGCGGGCGGGGCGGCAGCCAGTGTGTGACCACGGTCGGCCAGCGAACGGGCCAGGATGCGGTGGCGCTCGGCAAGATGGTGGCGCCAGTGCTCAGGCGTTGCCCGGTGGGTGAGGGCGTGCCGGTCGGCGACCCAGTCGGGTATCTCACCGCGGTGGTCGGGACGGTGGGCAAGGTGGTTCGGGAGCCGGTCGCGCAGGCGGAGCTCGGCGGCGATCTTCTCGACGACGCCATTGGCGCGGGCGAGCTTGGTCTTCGCGCGGTGCAGGCGCTGCGCGGTCGTCACGCGGTACCGGGCGACCGTGTGGCGGGTGACGGCCAGGGACTGGGTGCGGGTGGGCGGGCGATGGGCGCTTGGTTCGCGCTGGAAGTCCTCCCTCGCCTGGTCGCGCCAGCGCAGGTTGCGGCGTAGCTGTGACTCGTGGGTGAGGGCTGCGATCATCTGCCGGGCCGCCGGTGACAGAGCAGCTCTCCTGGCCTGGGCCCGGCGGATCTGGGTGCGGATGGTGGCGATCTGGGCGGCGAGTTCGCTGCGGGTCAAGGGTCCCAGCGGGCGGTCGGGCCACGCGGGATGGGTGTGGCCGGACCGGGTGGTGACGGGGGTAGGCAGCTGGGTGACAGCGGCGTCGGCTGCCTTCAGCTCTTCGCGCGCGGCGGCCCGGTGGTCGGCTGCGAGACGGGCCAGGGTGTCGAGTTGGTGCAGCGAGAGTCGGGCCAACGGCCGGGTGCGGCCCTCCTTTTGGAGCGTGGCTGCGTCGGCCAGGCGTTCGCGCAGCCGCCAGGTCAGGACTGCGGCCATGTCGTCGGCGTCCGCGAAACCACGCCGGTAGGCGGTGCGCTGAAGGAGGCGGGGCAGGTCGAACCCGGCGCGTTCGGCGTCGCTCAGCGCGCGGATCAGTGCCGGGTAGGCGTCGGCGGCCATGAACGCGGCGGCCCGGTCGGCGCCGAGAACGGTTTCGAGGACGCCGGTCAGGCGGGCGGTCGTGGCGCGCTCGGCGACGTCGGCGAACTCCGCGCACAGTTGACCGGGGGCGCTGATCTCTCTTTGCAGGGCGGCGATCGACTCGGTCGCCGACAGCTGGGCGCTGCGCCGGGCGGCGATGGAGGCCAGCACGTCATCGAGCCGGTCGCCGTCCTCGAGGGCGACGTAGAGCCGGTTGGTGCGGGCACCGCGCGTCAGCTGCACGTAGACGCCTTCACGGTTGGAGCGCGTCGACGCCAGTGCGTGGGAGGTGTCCACGGTCATGCCCTGGGCGCGGTGGATCGTGGAAGCGTAGCCGAGCTCGCACTGGGCGGCGACGTAGTCGGCGGGCAGCCGGATCCGGCCGCGGTGCCCGGTGTGCCGGACCACGACGTCACCGTTGGCGGTGATGGCTTGGATGGTCCAGGTGTCGCCGTTCTTCACGAAGTCCCGGCCACCGCGCAGGGTCATGCGGCGCCGGTTGAGGCGGGTGACGATGACGTCGCCGACGTGGGCGTGCTGCCGGGCGCGCAGGGCGACCGCACGGCGGGTGTCGACGTCACCGGCGGCGATGTGCCAGGCCTGGGCGCGCTGATTGAGGGCGGTGACCGTCGCCGTATCGGCCGCGGTCATGAGCGCGTTGATGCCTTTACCGCAGTCTTTGGCCCAGGCGTCGAAGACCGCGTCGCACATCGCGTCGTAGCTTCCGGCGACGATCCGCCCCTTGTCCCGGTACCACGTGAACGCGTCGCGGTGATTGTCGCCGTCGCGCAGACCGAGGGAGGCGTCGGCTTCGCCGGGGGTGCGGAAGCGGTGCAGCCGGTCGAGCTCGACCGCGCCGCCCGCCCGGGCGATGAGCCGCAGCGCTCCCCCGGCCTCGACAGCGGCGAGCTGGTGCGGGTCGCCGAGCAGCCGCACCACGGCACCGACGGCCGCTGCGTCGGTGAGGATCCGGTCCAGCAGCAGCGTCCCGGCCATGCCCGCCTCGTCGACCAGGACCACGTCCCCGGGGCGCAGCTGGAAGTCCTTGCCGACCTCCTTGCCGTCGGCCGCGCGGCCGCGCTGATGAAGCCAGGAATGCATCGTGTGGGCGCGCCGGTTCAGGTCCGCGCCGAGAACCTTCGCGGCACGGGACGACGGTGCGAGCGGTATCAACCGGCCTCCCGAGGCGTCCATCGCCCGGGCCACGAGCCGCATCGCCGTCGTCTTCCCGGCACCGGCGGGTCCGAGACCGGCGAGCAGCAGCCGGTCCGACAATGCAAACGAGCGGGCCAGTTCACGCTGCCCGGCATCCATCGGACCGCGATGCAGGGCGGCGACCCGTTCGAAGGTGCCGCGTCCCACGGGCGGGATGACGTGGGTGCGAGCGGCGGCCAGCAGCCGGTTCTCAGCGGCCAACAGCGAGTGGGTGGTGTAGGCGGCGGACCCGATCGGCCGGTAGACACTGCTGCCGTCCGCGCGGACCAGGTCGGGGTGGGTGGGGTTGATCTCGGGTGGGGTGATGTCCAGGCAGTCGCCGTGGACGAGGGCCCGGTCAGTGATCTGTTCGGCCAGGTCGTGCGGGGCGGTGGCACCGCCGTAGGTGCGCATCAGGTAGCGGCGGGCCTCGGCCAGGATGTGGCGGCGGCGGAAGGTGGTGCGGCGTTCGCTGACCGCGGCAAGCACCTCCGCGGCCGCCGCCTCGGGATCGACGCCCGTGTGGGGGTGCTGCTCTGTGGCGGCGGCCTGCGCGGTGGCGAGCAGGTTGTCGACGGTTGCCCGGCTGGTCGCGGCGATCGCCCGGGTCCGCCAGGTGGCCAGGAGGTCGTCGAGAGAGCGGGCCTTGCCTTTGCGTGGGCGGGTCAACAGGGTCGCGCGGCCCTGCAGGCGCGGCCGCATGGACGGGCCCGGCTCCCGTCCGTAACGGCGCCGGTAATCGTCGAACAAGGTCTCCGCCATGGTCCGCACAGCGGTGGCCCGCTGCGAGAACTCCGACCGGATCCGGCGGTCGATGCCGACGATTCTCATCACCGGACGCTGTCCCGGGGTGACCTCGACTTCCTCGGCGACCAGGCCCAGGCGGGCGCAGACCAACTCGAGGGCCCGCTGGTTGAACAGCTCACTGGCCGCGACCACTTCCCGCAGCAGCAGCCTCGAGTCGAGGTTGCGCCACCGCCCGTCCGGCCCTTTGACGCGGGGGCTGATGACCACGTGCTCGTGGAGCATCGGGTCTCCGGCGCGCGATTCGTAGTGGAGGTAGACCGTCGCCAGCAGGCCCGGTACGGCCCGCTGCTGGGCGATTCCGCCTGGCCCGGTACGTACCGCGAGGGCGTTCTCCTCCAGCCAGGCCACCGTCTCTGCGCGGGCCTGGGCCAGGACTTCCAGGACGATCCGCCGCACCTCGGGGCTGCCCAGGGCGAACAGGAGGGACAACTCTTCGGAGGCAAAGGTCAGGTCGAAGCCGGTCCGGGCGTGACGCTGGGGGCCGGTACGGACGGCCAGGAAACGGCCGAGTTCGGCGCCATCAACGGGCGGACGGTGGTACTCGGCCTCGAACACGCGCGCCGCAGACCGCATCCGCAAGTGCCGTGTCTCCGCCTTCGTCAGCGGCCGGCACAACTCCTCGACAGCGTGCTGCAGAACCTCCTCGATCTCCTCGTCCAACGGCGAGAGCTCGGACAGTCGCGGAACAGCCGGGCCGAGCCTCGCCGCCCTGAAAGCCTGCTTCGACGTGCCACCGTCACCCAGCACCCGGGCCACAATCTCCACCGCGTCCGGGTGCATACCCAAGCCGAACAGCGCACCCATCTGCGGCTCACTCACCACACCCGACAACCCCAGCACCCCGGCCGCCCGGCCGTGCCACACCCCCGGAGGAACACCAGGCTCACCCGAGGACACAGTCACCCCACTACCCCGAGCACCATCACCCGCCGCGATACTGCGCCGGTAATAGGAGTAGTTCCTCGCCGTAAGCCCCTTCGCCGTCATCCCCACAACACCAGCCGAACACCCCACACCAGACACACCCGCGCCCAGAACCGGAACCTCCCAAAGCCTCGGAAACAACCTACGAACACCTCCCGCCACCCGGGAAAGCCCGCTTCCTGAGCGGGCAGCGGCAAAAAGTGCCAGAGGTGTGTCCCACAACCAGCCCCACCACCCGCAGACCACCCCACCCCCATTCACAGCTGTCCAGCACCCGGCGTGCCGCCCAGACGCAGCACCCCACCACCCCGACCCACCCTCACGCTCACCCACCGGCACACACCCACCGGCACACACCCGACAGACAACCCCCGCCACCACCCGCACATACAGCGACGACACCGACCCCCGTCCCCGGTCCACCGCCAACAACCGACGCGCCACCCAACTGACAGCGCCACCACCACGTCCCCCACGACCTGATCTACCCCGACGAGATCCCACCCGGCGCGCTCGCCCTCCAGCCCGAGGGCGGTGAGCACCCACGGGGCCGCGGCCTGCCAGCGTTCGCCGGACAGCAGCTTGACGCGCGGTCGCCCCACCGGTCCGCGCCACTGTGACCGAGAACGGTAGGTGGCGGATCGCGCTTGCTCCGGTGCAGGTCAGAGGCGTTCGGAGAAAGCTGGTTGGCAGATCACGAGAAGGATTGTTGGCAGACCATGCCACCTTCGGCCCCGACCGTGAGCACGTCACCGCAGGTGGGCGCGCTAGTCCTCGGTGTGACCGAAGGATCCGCCAACAATCCTTCTCGCCCGCCACCTAAAGATCTCGGTCACAGCCGCATGCGTACCCGTCCCGCCGCCGCTGCAGCCACCGGTGCAGCCGCTCCAGCACGCAGAACGTATGCGCGGGCCTTGTTCACCGCCCCGAGCCGGTCCACCGGGTCGGCGAAAACCAGCCGCCGGCACGACCCGGTCACCAAGTCCCGAGCTACCTCGGCCGCAACCACCCTCTTCAGTGCTGTAGCGGGCAACCAGCTCGCGACGCCACTCCGGGCTCGAGGTGTGGTCAGCAGGCACATGGCCGATGCTGCGGGCATACCCGTGCGGCCCCTGTCCGCGGTCTCCACCGCGGACAGGGGCCCTTTCGTCAGCCTCCCGCCGTCGCTACTTCAGGCCGAAGGCGCGGATCACGGTCTGGCTCACGCTGTTCCCCTTCGTGTCCCGCGCCGTCGTGCGCAGGCTCGCGAAGCGGGCCCGGGACGGCGCGTCGAGCTGCGCCTTCCAGGCGCCGCCCGACTGCCTCAGTGTCGTCCGGCGCCACGTCACACCGTCGTCGTAGGAGACTTCCACCGTCGCCGTGCGTATCGCGCCCGCGCCCGCCGCTCCCTTCAGGTGCGACGGGGTGACCGTCAGCCCGGTCCGCCGGTGCGCCTTGCCGGACAGGTCGGTGGCCACCGCATAGTCGAGCTGCACCAGCGGGAGAGGCGTGAGAACCGCGTAGTCCTTGGTGCTGGAGGTGAACCCCCACTCGGTGCGCGTACGGGTCGAATACGGCCGGTCCGGCAGGCTCCGCTTGCCCTCGACCACCATCCGGTAGGGCAGCGGGTCCGGTGACACGTTTTCGACGGTGACGATCCGCTCGTTGACGTCCTCGCCGAGCAGCTCGTCGCCCTGGTAGAGCGAGATCTTCGAGGTGTCGCTGTCCGCCCAGACGACACCCGCGTGACCGTCGGCGTCGCCCCAGGCCGGTACGACGGACGTGCTGATGACGTCGCCAGCCCGGAAGGGGGCCTGCCAGCTGATGCCGTCGTTGAGCAGTCGCGGGCGCTGGACGGGTGAGAACCAGCTCTCGCCGGTGGTGCTGCGCGGCTGGTACGAACGCGCCAGGCCCCGCTGGCCCAGGTCGCTCATGCCGGCGCCGGAGACCCAGCGGACGCCGGTGTCTGCCGTGACCCACGACGTCAGCGTGCCCTGGGTCGCAACCGGCGTGGAGTTGCTGAGCATGGGGCCGTTGAAGATGGCGGACACGTCATCGCGGTACTGGCGGGCCTCGCCCTGCTTGGTGTCGCGGAACGACTCGTCGATCCGCGCCAGTTCACCCGAGCCGGGACGGTAGGACGGGTCGCGCGGGATAGCTCCGTCGTGATGGCGGACGAGGTCATAGAGGTAGCGCGGATGCGGGTGCGAGACCACCTTCAGCGTCGCGGTGCCGGTCTTGCGGAGCCGGCTGAGCAGCCGAGTGCTGTCGTCGGTGCCGAGCGAGGCCGTCGGCAGCGGGGCGGTGTCGGGAAGGTCGGCCCAGGGGTCAAACTTTCCGTAGCCGTCGTTCAGGATCAGCAGTTGCCTGGCGCCGGCCTTCGCCGCCGCCGCGGCCTGGTCCGGGGCGGGCACGGTGTCGTTACGGCGGACGACCGCCACCTGGCCCCGCACCTTCAGCTTGCGGAAGTCCGCGCCCGAGCCGTTGCCGGCCCAGACGGCCCGGTAGGTGCCGGTGCCCTCGGGCAGCGCGCGGGACAGGCTCTGGATGACGACGTCGTCGTAGGTCTGCGAGCCGGAGGAGAACGTCAGCGGGGGCTGGATCTGCCGCCAGCGGGTCGCGAAGGTGTACGAGCCCTTCGTCACCTTCGGCGTCGGGGTCACCCAGAGGCTGTCGTACCGCCAGTACTCGGGCATGTAGCTGTCCATGAACGGGAACAGGTCGCCGTTGGTGCGGTACTGGTCCACTCGCATGAACTGGTTGGCGGTCGGCTGCGGGGTATAGGCGGCTGCCTTGCGCAGGTTCGCGGCGTCGAAGCGGACGGTGCGGTCGGCGTCGAGGTCGATCTGCGGCGCGGAGAACATGGCGAAGCCCAGCGTGTGCGTGCCGTCGATCCCTGGCACGGCGGTGTTCATCCACGCCGAGTAGGTGCTTGGGGGCAGGCGCAGGCTCATGCGGCCCGAGGCGTCGATCTCATACATCTTGGGCGCGGTGTTGCGCTCGATGTCCTTCAGGACGAGCGTGCCGGGCAGGGCGTCCCCGTGGCGGTCCTTCGCCGTGACGGACAGCGTGACCCGGCGGCCCTCCTTGTTCACGCCGACCGGCGTGCGGGTGAGGACCGTGCCGTCGGCGCGGGTGGCGGTGAGCCGACTGGAGTAGGCGGCATTGTCCTCCGCCGCGTCGAGGTGGGTGATCACGCCGACGGTGGCGGTGCCGCGCGCGGGCACGCTCAGCCGCGAGTCGGTGAGGGTGAACACACCTTCGGGCAGCTGGTCCTGGCTCAGGGACAGGTCCACGGTGACCGGCTCGGACCCGGTGTTCGTGTAGGTGACGTCCTTGCGGACGGTCTGGCCCGGCGTGTACGGGTAGTGGGCCTGGGCGAACGCGGACCCGGAGGCGAACAGTGTGGCCTTCACAGCGGCGGCGATGTCGAGCCGGCCGCTGCCGGCCTCGAAGGGGCTGAACCGCTGGGTGCTCGCGGTGGTGCTGACCAGGGCGTCCTTGAGCTGCTGCCCCGTCCAGTCCGGGTGCTTGGCGGCCAGCAGGGCCGCCGCGCCCGCGACGTGCGGTGTCGCCATGGAGGTACCGCTCATCGTCTGATAGGCGCCCTCACCCTCCGCCGCGTACTGCGAGCGGGCCGCCAGCACGTTCACACCCGGGGCGGTCAGATCGGGCTTGATGGCGTTGTCGCCCACGCGGGGGCCGCGGCTGGAGAACTCCGCCAGCTGATCCACGCCCTTCCCCGGACCGTTCACCGCGCCGACCGTCAGCGCGGCATCCGCCGCTCCCGGGGCGCCCACACTGTACGCCTCAGGACCGGAGTTGCCGGCCGCGATGACGAACAGCGTTCCGGTCTCCTCACTGAGCCGGTTCACCGCCTGGCTCAACGGGTCGGTGCCATCGGTGGGCCCGCCCCCCAGGCTCATACTGACAACCTTGGCGTGCTGGTCCCGGGCCGCCCACTCCATCCCCGCCAAAATCCAGGAGTCCTGACCACTGCCGTCGTTGTCCAGCACCTTGCCTATGTGCAGCCCCGCGCCCGGGGCGACACCCTTCTCCTTGCCGCCGGACGCCGCCCCGGTACCGGCGACAGTCGAGGCGACATGGGTGCCGTGACCCTGCCGGTCGGTGACGTCCTGCCCCGGCACGAAACTCTCCGTGGCCACGATGCGGCCGGCGAAGTCCGGGTGCGCGGCGTCGATCCCGGTGTCCAGCACCGCAACGTCCACGCCCTGCCCGGTGTCCCCGCCCGCCCAGACCTCGGGAGCCCCGATCTGCGCGGTGGTATCGGACAGCGTGGCCGTGACCTTCCCGTCCAGCCACACCTTCGCGACCCCGCCCGCCAGCGTTCCACGGGACGCGCCACCAGCAGTCCGCGCCCTCGCGAAGGATGCCGGAGTGCCGCTGAGGGAGGACCAGAAGTCCGCCGCCTGCGCGTGCTTGGCCGATATCGCCGCGCCCTGGATGCTGCTCAGGGCCAGGGTCGTGCCGGCGCCCTCGGGGACCTTCATGTTGCGGGAGCGGGCCGCAGCGTCGGTGTACGTGACGATCAACGGCAGATGGTCACTGCGCGCGTCGTCGTAGCCGTCCGCGAGCAGCTCGGTCACGTTGAACAGGTGCTCGTCCAGTGCCCCGGACGCGATAAAGGGCAACGCCACGTCGGGATACACATAGATGTCATCACCGACCGACATCACGTGCGCGCCACCGGTCCTGCCCTGCGGATCGGCCACCGACGTGACCGAATGCCTGCCGCCGTTCCCGGTCACCGTGACCTTGTCACCGGTGATCAGCGTGACGGTACGCACAATCGCAGGACCGGCGGCGGAAGTCGCCGTCGGGAACGGGGGCGTCGGAGTGGTGTCGGCCGACGCGGTAGGGCCGGTGGCCGTCAGCACCACCAGCGCGGCGACAGCGGCTGTCAACCCGCGTCTGCGGGACGGAGGCATACGCAAGGGAACCTCATGAACTAGAGGGGCAGCGGTCCTTGGCAGTCAGCCATCCGTTCGCATCACTGTAAAGTCAGCTCTTTGACACTTCTGTGCCACGTCACCAAGCGGACAAGGCGCAAGTCGGCGCAATGATCTCCAAGCAGGACATACTGCAGGGCGCGAGGAGTTGCTGGATTCACAAGGAAGCCCAACCACGCAAGCAGGCCGCCGCTGTCTTGCGCGGTACGGCCGGGTAGCCTCACCCATATGCTGCGCCCGAGCCAGAACCCTCAACGGCCGCAACGTGCAGTTCACATGACTCTTTGACGAATCGCCAATCAACCTTCTTGACTTCGTCGAAAGCCCGGCTGGACGTTGCGAGCAGGCATGATGTGCCGGATATTCAACCCGTATGCCAGCGGCCCGGCGTCCTACCCCTGGGCTCTTTCCTGGTAGCCGGAGTGGTGCGTCACATCGATCGAAGACGTCGTCCTTTGCGGCGGCGCGAGAGCAGCAGATCGAGGGACCCCAACTGGAGTCAACCGACGACCGGGGCCCCTTCCTCTGGCCGTCACCACGGCTTGTACTTTCCTGATCGATATCACACGGGCAGAGGCCAGAGGTGGAGAGCAATGATGGAAAACGACGCACCTTTGGAGTTGGTCGGACTCGATACAGAGGCTGAGGCTATCTATCGCCATCTTCTGGTGCGCGGTGGTGGGACTGTCGACGAGATAGTGGCGGCATTCGGAGTGAGCTTCGAGCACGCGTTGGCGTTGCTCGAACGTCTCCACCACTCCGGGTTGGTCAGCCGCAGATCCTCGGGGGCGTTCCTCACGGTGGATCCCCGCCACGCGCTGCGGACACTGGTGGAGTCACGCGAGCGTCAGCTGGCTGCCGTCCGAGATGCGGCGGGGCCGCTGGGTGCGATCTTCGACGACGCCAGGCGGTCCAGTACGACCGAACCCGCCACCAGGACCATCAGCGGTCCGGAGGCGGTCGGCGACTGCTACTACCGCTTGAAGCAGGCTGCCCAATCCGAGATCTGCGCCATGGACCGCCCTCCGTTCCTACTGGCTCCGAATGGACCACTCGACGAGGCGGCGGTCCGGCGCGGGGTGCGGGTGCGTGTCGTCTACGCGGCTGCCAGTTTCGATGCCGAAGGCGGCTGGCAGGCACTGGGCAGCCTCGTGTCGCGTGGGGAAGAAGCCAGGGTCGTGCCGGCACTGCCCATCAAATTGGCAATGGCCGACCGGTCGGCCGCGATGGTGTCGCTGAGCTTGTCAGCCGACAGTAGCGAGTGCCTCTACACCGAAGCACCCCCCTTGCTGAAGGCATTGACCGAACTCTTCGAGCATTACTGGACCACTGCGCCCTCACTGACTGGGGACCCCGACTCCGAGTCGTTGCCGGCACCAGGACCGCCCGCCCAAGGCGACCAGACCCGCAAGCCCACGGACGAAGAACGGAACCTGCTCACGCTCTTTGCTGCTGGGGTCAAGGACGACGCCATTGCCCGCCAGTTCGGGATTTCGACACGGACACTGCGGCGGCGGATCCAAAACCTTTACGCAGAGCTGGGGACCACCAACCGGTTCGGAGCTGGTCTCGCGGCAGCTAGACGCAACTGGGTTTGAGTGTCCCGGCCCCGTTCGGAGCATGCGGGATTTCCCACGAGCCGACGACTCCCTCGGCCCCGATCGCGCCGGACCAGCCGTTCGGACAAGTCATGCTGAATATCGACCGTGCCAACCGCTGCTGGTTTCAGTCCTACTGAGACGACCGGCCCGGTGCGGGCTTCGGCTGACACTGGCCGTACGAAAGGCGTTCGACGAGTCATACTTCCTGACTAGCCTCGCTGTTTCACTTGGTGTGGGGCCGGGGTCTGTGCGGTAACGCGAAAGTGCCTTCTGAGCTGGGACGATGAACCTTGTCGAGGGGTTTTGTCGGTCCAGGCGGAAGGCACTTTCTGCGTGCAGGGTATCTCTGCTGACGATGCCGGGGTCCGATGCCACCGGGCTGAGCAGCGCGTACTCCACCGCGTTGGGGCTACTTCGGACACGAAGCACCGGCCACGCCCCGGGCCGGGATCGCCACCGATCTCGCGGTGATGCTCGCGGATGGCGGCGGGGCCATCCCGGATCTGGCTTTGTGCTGCGAGACCAGGATGAAGTGTTCGGCCCGATCGCCTCGACACCGACGGCCTGGCGGCTGCTCGCCGACGTCGACGAGACCCGGACTCGCTCGGCTGCGAACGGCCCGCGCCCAGGCACGAGAGGTCGCCTGGCTGCAGGCCGCCGAGGCCCGCTCCGGTATACCGGCGGTGAAGGCCGGTGGACGGGAGCTTCCTGGCCTGGTCTTGGACATCGACGCCACGCTGGTGACCTACCACTCCGAGAAGCACCAAGCCGCACCCACCTATAAGACCGTGTCCTACATGGTGAGGCTGGGTAGTGCTCCTCAGCATGGGGCAGGGGACGTGGAGTTGGATTGTTCCGGACGGGCTGTGGGAGATCGCCAAGCCGTTGATTCCGGCGGATCGGGTGCGGGCCGCAGGGTGGACGGAACACTGCGTGCCGGCGCCGAGATCGCCGAGCTGACCGGCGTGGTCGACCTTGCCGGCTATCTGGACGGCACCCGCATCATCGTGCGCCGCGAGCGCCCGCACCCCGGCGCCCAACTGTCCCTGTCCGACCAGGACGAGGGCCTGCGGCACCAGGTCTTCCTCACCGACACGCCGTTCGCCAGCGAGGGCTCCACCCAGTTCCTGGAGGTCCGTCACCGCGGGCATGCCACCGTCGAGGCCCACATCCGGTGCGGCAAGACCACCGGCTTCGGCCGCTTCCCCTCCCGCCATTTCCTGGTCAACGCCGCTTCTTGGTCAACGCCGCTTGGCTCGAACTCAGCCTCGCGGCGATCGACCTCCTCGTCTGGATCCGCGTCCTCCTGCTGGACGGCGATCTGGCCACCGCCGAACCCAAGAAACTGCGCTACCGAATCCTGCACGTCGCCGGCCGGATCACCCGCGGCGGCCGCCGTCTGCGCTTGCGGATATCGGCGACCTGGCCCTGCAGACATGAACTCGCTGCCGCATTCCACCGCCTGGCCGCCCTGCCTCGCCCCGCCAACTGAACGACCGCCCTCTGACCACCCGCGACCCGAAGGACCTTGGAGAACCCGGCGCACCGCGCCGGGCCCCTACCATGCCCGTCGACCGACACCGCTCCAAACAACCCCGCTCAGCCACCCAGCAGCCTCAACTGAAACGGCGAGGCTAGTAGGTCCTGCGGAATGGATTTACCCTGTTTCGCCGCCTTATGCCTCGCATCACGGCCAAAGTTGACACTCACGCAATACGGGATGGCATTTATCTTCTAACGGGCCTCATAGGGGGCCCGTATGGTGAGGCAACGCCAAAAGGCGCCCCTTCGCCTTCTAATTGGATAATTCCATCTAGAAGTGTCGCAAAATGGTGAGAATATGCGCATTTTAGGGATGTAGCGAGACCCGCTAGTTCGTGAGGGCGTCTTCTATAGCTTCTGCGGTGGCAGTTCCCGCAGCTCGATCCCTCATCTATGTCGGCTCGCTGCGCCCCGAGGGGACCGGGAGTCAAAATTTATCTGCGCTCGTCGGGCTTCACCATTCCGGCCGCGCCTATTTGAACTGCGCGGTTCACCCCGCTCTTTGCCCCTTTCTCAGCTGAAGCTGCCTTACCCATCGGTCGAGCCAGAGTCGCCTCTTCGATGCGGATCAATTCTCGTACTTATTCCGGAGTCTTTGCATGTCTAATGTTCCCGTTCCCAAACCCGGATTGATCGCGCTCGGCGTGGTCGCCGCCCTGGCACTCGGAATCGTACCGGCTACCGCCGCCATATCTGAGGACTCGGCCGGTTCCGCGCCGACAGTCGCACAACGGTCATCCAACGGGGGCGGCACGCACACCGTCACTCTGATCACCGGGGACAAGGTCACCATCGGCACCGCGTCCGACGGCACCGTCGTCCGGTCCTTTCAAGGCGCGAACGGCACCACCACCGGTTTCCACCGGGCGGTCATTGACGGGGCAACGTACGTCTACCCTGATGCCGCCCTTCCCTACGTCGGTGCCGGAAGGCTCGACAAGCAGCTGTTCAACGTGACGCGGTTGATCGCCGATGGCTATGACGACGCGCACGCCTCGAAGCTGCCGCTGATCGTCAGTTACACCGATACGGCCGCCAAGTCCCGCACCTTTCCGAAGGTGGCGGGCTCGAGCGACGTTCGTCGACTGGATAGCATCCAGGGCGCGGCACTGGCGCAGAACCGCAAGGAGGCTCCGGTGTTCTGGTCGGCGCTGACCGGTGGCTCCGGTGTAGCGGCCCGGTCGGCGTCGCAGGGTGTCTTCGCTAACGGTGTCGCCAAGGTGTGGCTCGACGGGAAGGTGAAGGTCGATCTGGCTGAATCGACTGCGCAGGTCAGCGCGCAGAAGGTCTGGGCGGAGGGGAACACCGGGAAGGGCGTCAAGGTCGCGGTGCTCGACACTGGCGTGGACGCCGAGCACCCCGACCTCGCCGGTCAGATCGATGACAGTGTCAGCTTCGTACCGGGACCGGATGAGGGGGATCCTGCCGACTACGCGGGTCATGGAACTCACGTTGCCTCGACGATCGCCGGTACTGGCAGCGCCTCCGACGGCAAGGAGCGGGGTGTCGCTCCCGGCGTCCGTCTGGACATCGGCAAGGTCCTCAACAGCGAGGGCAGCGGCCAGGAGTCCTGGATCATCGCAGGCATGGAATGGGCTGCCCGGGACGAGCAGGCCAGGATTGTCAGTATGAGCCTGGGCGGCGGTGGCGACCACACCGACCCGATGAGCCAGGCGGTGGACCAGCTCAGCCGCGAGACCGGTGCATTGTTCGTCATAGCGGCGGGCAACAGTGGCCCGCACTCCATCGGCAGCCCCGGTGCCGCCGACTCCGCGCTGACCGTGGGCGCCGTGGACTCCGCTGATCAGCTCGCCAACTTCTCCAGTCAGGGCCCGCGTGACGGCGACGCCGGGTTGAAGCCCGAGATCACCGCGCCGGGGGTCGACATCCTGGCGGCCCGCTCCCACTACGTCCGCGGCTCGGGTTACTACACCACGATGAGCGGCACGTCGATGGCGACGCCGCACGTCGCGGGCGCCGCCGCGCTGCTGGCCGCCGCGCACCCCGACTGGACCGGCCAGCAGCTGAAGGAGGCCCTGGTCAGCAGCGCCAAGGCCACCCCGGCGTACACCCCGTACCAGGCGGGCGCCGGACGGCTGGACGCGGCTGCGGCTGTGCACGCCTCGGTCTTCGCGACCGTCAGTGCCTACTCCGGCTTCCATACCTGGCCCGCCAAACCTGGCGAGACCGACGTGAAAAATGTGGCGTACACCAACGTCGGCGACGCGCCCGTCAGTCTGGACCTGGCGATCGACGGCACCCTCCCACCCGGACTCTTCACCCTCTCCGCCACGCGCGTCACCGTCCCCCCGCACGGCGACGCTTCGGTCAACCTGACCGCGCATCTGGACCGACTTCCGGTCGACCAGGACGTCAGCGCCTTCATTACCGGCACGGATAGCGCCAAGACGGTCCGTACCCGGACCATGATCGGTGGCCACCGGGAGGGACAGCGACAGAACGTCAATATCGTCGCGAAGGACCGCTCGGGCGAACCTCTGGCCGGCCAGGTCGTCGTGACCGGGGAAAGCATCTGGACCACCGTCAACCTTGAGGCCGACGGCACCGGTACCGCACGCCTGCCCGTGGGCACCTACAGCGGGTGGCTCACCGCCGACGTCCGGGGTGCAGGCGGACCCCACTCGCTGGGCATGGCGCTGCTGGCCTTCAACGACGTCCAGTTGGACCAGGACAGAACCGTCACCCTCGACGGACGCAAGGCCCGGCAAATCCTGACCCGCGTCCCGCAGCAGGCCACCCCGGTCGAAACACGCATTGACATCCGGCGGACCTTCCCCACCAGTACCTTCGAAACCACCAATCTGCCCAACACGGCCTACGACAGCGTCTGGGCCCTGCCAACGGGCAAGAAGGTCACCAACGGCGAGTTCGAGATCGGTGCGCGCTTCCGCCTTGAGCAGCCAGCACTGACCCTGGGCACGAAGTCCACCCTCTACGCCGACCCGCTGGTCAAGCGGGCGGCCAAGCCGCTGCCAGCCGGCACCCGGACCCTGGCCGCGGTGTACGCCGGCGACGGCACGAGCGAGGACCTGGCTCGCCACCACGTACGCGGCAAGGCCGTGGTGGTGCACGCCGACAATAGCCGACTGATTCAGGCGCAGGCCGAGGCCGCGGCGGCCGCGGGCGCGCAGCTGCTCGTGGTCGTCAACGACGGTGTCGGCCGGCTCGACCCGTGGGACGAGAACGCCTGGAGCCCCGAGAGCCCCGCCCCGCTGACGGTGGCGACGCTCAACGCGGACCAGGGTGCCGACCTGATCGCCTCGATCCGGCGCGGCTCCAGCACTCTGAAGGTCACTTCGCATCCCACCACCGACTACCTCTACGACGTGGTGCACCACTGGACCGGTGCAGCCCCGGCCGACCCGACCTGGAGCGTGCAGAAGCGCGACCTGGCCCGGGTCGACGTCTCCTTCCGCAACTTCCGTCCGGGCAAGGCTCTGGAATACCGCGCCGACATCTGGCGTGGTTGGGCCGTGGGCAATCAAGTCCCGGCCCCCGCCCAAGGTGAACGGACGGACTGGGTCACCAGCGAAGCCGACTGGACGAACGATGCCTACATCGTTGGCGAGACCGGGCAGCACTCGAACAGCACCCTGCACTACCCTGCGGGAAAGACCGGCAAGGTCAGCTGGTTCGGGCCGATCCAGCGCCCCCGCATGGGCCCCGTCGACTTCCAGCCCGTCCGCTACCTCGACACCGTGTACATCCCCGCGCCCGGATGGGGAGACTCCGGCTCCGGCCACGTCGGCGAAGCGAGGAACAACTTCGACGTCAAGGACTGGATGGCCCTCTACCAGGGCGACCGCCAGCTCAAATGGGGCAACTCCGAGTTCCTGCCGGTGCCCGAGCTTGCCCCGGAGCGCCTGCCCTATCGGCTCGTCGTCGACAACGACCGCGGCGCTTGGACCAACCCGTACTCGACGCACACGCTCACCGAGTGGAACTTCACGTCCGCGGCCAGCGGTGAGGACGCTGCCGACTCCCTCCCGCTGATCCAGCTCGACTACGGGGTGGAGACCGACAAAACCGGCCGGGCCGACCGGCACGCCAGACTGATCATCAGTGCCTCGCACCTGCCCGGTACGACCGCCGCCATCGGCAAGCCCTCGCTCGAGGTCTCCTACGACGACGGCAAGACCTGGCAGCGAGCCGACCTAAACCGCTCTGGTGACGGATGGCAGACGGGCCTGCACGCCTCCAAGTCCGCGAGCTTCGCCACGCTCCGGGTCACCGCCCGCGACAACGCCGGCAACAGCGTGTCTCAGACCATCACCCGGGCCTTCGGTCTGCGCTGACGACTATGGCATGAGCGCTTACTGGGCGGGGCCGCAACCAGCGGCCCCGCCCTCCGCGTTCAGACCACCCACCGACCAGCCGATCACCCACGCAAACACACGAAAAACAAGACACAGAACACCCGCCACCCCATCCCAATAGCAACAGCCCCCTCCACGAGAAGCAGCCCACCCCACACTGGCCGGACAACAGCAGCCGCTTGGTCACGCCCATGACCGCGAACCTGCCCCATGACCAGGCACCCAGCATCCCATCCCACTGACGCCCACCCGAGGCACCAATACGCCCAGTCACATCCGTGCGGCTCGGGGATGCGATCACGCAGCGGCGTGAGGCCGGGCTGCCGGTTGCTCTACCGTCGGCGCCCTCACCGAGAACGCCGCGACGCGCTGGAGCCATCGCCTCCTCCTGGTGCCCCACCTGGCCCATGACCTGGCAACGCAGCTACCGCCTGTGCCGCAGACTCATCGAAAACGGCCAGCCGCTCCCGACCGCCCCGGGGCAGACCACGGTCCAGAGCGAGGACCTCGGCGCGCCATCTCCTCCGGGGCCCGGTCCAGCTCGATCCCGGCGGTGTCCAGCCCGGCCGCGGTCAGGATGCGGACCTCTTGCGTGCCTTTGGTGCGGCCGCCGTCCAGGACGGCGGCGACCGACCTGATCCTCGCATCGGGCCGCGACTCGTATAGCGCGACCGCGTCCGCCTTGAACTCCGGCGGGTAGTTCTTCATGACCACGAGATGTCCGTTCTCAGATCCCAGTCCAGTGTCTCGTGTTTCCAACATCAGGGGTCAAGGCCCCATGAGGAGCTGACCCGTTGTGTTGACCCTGCTGGAACACCTCTCTGACCGCTTCCTGACATCGCCTGACTAGTGTCCCGCGCATGCGAATGCCTCACTACCGCTCATGCGGTCACCAGGACAGCACTGTCAGGAGCCTCCGGTATGCGATCGGCATTTCCGTCGCAATGTCGGCGGCCGTCGTCGCACTGGTCACACCCGCCACGGCCGCGAACGCCGCACAGCCCAATCTGTCATTCACCAGTGGCGCCAGCACGGCGGGACTCGACACCATCACCACCCATGCTGGTGCTACGACCGCACGTGAGCGCAATCGGATCGGCGCCTACTGGACCCCCGAGCGGATGAAACTGGCGGGCGCCATGGTCCCCGAGATCACCCCCGTGCCCGAGGACGACAACACGCCGAACGACCCGCGGCCGCTTCCCGCGAACACGCCGGACTCCGGAAGCGTGTGGACACACGGCGGGGCAGTGAACAGGAACATCGGCCGCCTGTTCTTCACATTCGACGACGGCTACGACGCTAGCTGCACCGCGACCGTCGTCACCAGCGCCAACCGCAGTACTGTCATCACGGCGGCACACTGCCTGAGAGGTGTCGGATCGCCTTCCGCCGACGGCACCTGGAACCACAACTTCTACTTCGTGCCCGGCTATCGCAACGGAACAAAACCGCTCGGCGGCTTCAGCGCCAGGACCATGGCCACCTCATCCCGCTGGAACGCGGATCCGGACACCACGGAATCGTCGGACGTCGCAGCCGCCGGCTACGACACGGGACTCCTCGTGGCGAACCCCGCTGCCGACGGTCACCCGGTCACAGATACCACCGGAAGCCAGCAAATCGGGTTCGACCAGCCCGTCGAGGACGAATTCGTCCACACCTTCGGGTACCCGAACTATGGACTCAACATCCCCAGCGACAAGTACGTCGGATCTCGCATGATCCACTGCGCGGGCACGAGCCACCCCGGCCCCAACGCCCCCCTGCTGTGGGGTGAGACTTGCGACATGTCAGCCGGGTCGAGCGGTGGCCCTCACCTGGCCAACTTCGACACCCTCACCGGCACCGGCACCGTCGTGGGCATCACTACCACCGACCAGGATCTCGCGGGCGGGCAGACCCCCACGCTCTACGCCACGCGCTTCGGTGACAGCGCCCACCGTCTCTACAACTGGGCCCAGTCGAGCTAATCTCCGCTCCTAGCGGCCCTCACCCGGCACGGATGGGGGCCGCATACTCAGACGTCATCTCATCGGGCGAGTCTGCGGTAGCAGATGAGGGTGCAGGCGATGCTGGTGAAGGCCAGGATGTGCTCGGCGTTGCGCTCGTAGCGGCGGTGCAGTCGCCGGCATCCGGCGAGCCAGGACATCGTGGGTCTACGGTCCACTGGTGACGGCCCAGCCGCGCCGAGGACTCGATGCCCCTGCGGGCGACGCGGTGGCCGATACCGCGAACGAGAGCGCGGCCGCCGACCACGTCCGGCCGTCGGCGCCGAGCTTGGCCGTCTCGCCGATCCTGAATCTGTCCGGGGTGGGTGACGGGGTGAAGCTCTTCGTAAGGCTGGCTCACTTCGTCTCGGCGGCCTGCCCGGCGGTCGGCTCTCCTGTACTGCTGGAGGAGCGGCCGGTAGTCAGTCCTGCGGCAAGCAGACAGGCAACCCAGGTGCACACCGACCGGGAAGCCGGTCAAGATCACGCGCGGGACGTTGGACCGGTGGTTCAAGCTCTGGCGGGAGGGCGGCTTCGACGCGCTCCTGCCGCCGACCAGGCAGGTCACCCCGCGCACGCCGGAGGAAGTCCTGGACCTAGCAGTGGCCTTGAAGCGGGAGAATCCGAGCAGGTCGACCGCGCAGGTGGTGCGGATCCTGCAGCAGCACCTGGGCTGGGGCCCGTCCTACCGCACCGTCCACCGGCCCCTTCAGCGCCTGGAACTGCTGCCCCGCCCCGACGGGCAGGCGCCGGAGGTGTTCGGCCGGTTCGAGGCCACACGCCCGAACGAACTCTGAGTCGGGGATGCCCTCCACTGGCCGAAGATCGCAGGTCACAAGGCCTATCTCTTCGCTTTCGTCGACGACCACAGCCGGGCGGTGGTCGGGCACCGCTGGGGCAGCGCCGAGGACAGCGTCCGCCTGGCGGCGGCGATTCGGCCGGCACTGGCTGCCCGTGGCGTCCCCGAGGGCGTCTACGTCGACAACGACGCCGCGTTCGTGGACTCCGCCCTGCTCTGAGCATGCGCGAGGCTCGGGATCAAGCTGATCCACTCGACGTCGGGGCGCCCGCAGGGCAGGAGCAAGAACGAACCCCTTTTCCGCATTGTCCGGGAACAGTTCCTGGTCGAGGTCGACACGGAGAAGGTCACCGACCTGGCCATGCTCAATCGCCTCTTCACGGCCTGGGTCGAACAGGCCTACCACCGGCGGGCGCACTCCGAGACCGGCCAGCAGCCGCTGGAGCGGTGGATGCTGCGCGAGGTCGCCAAGACCGCCACGGTCTCACTCCAGTCCAACACCTACAACGTCGACGCCTCGCTGGTCGGCCGACAGGTCGAACTCGTCTTCGACCTCTTCCACCTGCCCGACATCGATGTCCCCTTCGGCGGCCGCTCGTTCGGCAGGGCCATCCCGCACCAGATCACCCCGCACGCGCACCCCAAGGCCAAGCCCGAGACCCCCGTCGCGGCCACGCCGGCGCCGACCGGGATCGACTACCTCCGCCTGATCGACACCGAGCGCACCAAGGAACTCGGGCAGCGGATCAACTACGAGGTCTTCCTGCCCGGCCAGGCCCAAACGACCGAAGCCGTCGACCTGACCGAGGAGGGCTTGTGACCAGCGGCAACTCGGTCCGGGACCGGCTCGACGAGCTCGACGACCAGGAGACGTCGGCCCGCCTGCTGCTGGAGCGGAGGCTGCGGCTGGCCGGCCGCAGGCTCGACCACCACCGGGCCACCGGCCCGGCCTTGCGGCTCGCGGTCCGCTTCCACCGGCGGGCCGAACACGACACAGCAATCGCCCACTTGGAGAGGACGGACGGACGTTGATAGACAAACTGAGCTCGCACTGGGGCTTCCCGCGCATGCCCTTCGGCAAGGACCTGGCCCCTCGATGCTGCACCGGCACTCCGCCCACGCGCAGGCCGTCGCCCGCATCACCTGGTGCATCGGCGAACGCGCACTGGGGGGTGATCGCCGACGAGGTCGGCGCGGGCAAGACCGTCGCTGCCTCAGCTGGACCACCCCCGCCACGCTGACCAGGCAGGATCTGTCAGAGCCGCTGCTTGACATCAATAGGGGCATCAAGCTGGCCGTGCGCTACGAGGCGACCGCTGATCGCAGCCATCAACGAGTGGCTTTGGCCACCGCCTTCACAAAGATCGGCGGGGCAGCGGTGCCTGATGCCGACCGCCGCGTGTGGCGCCTGATCGCGGCTGGCGGTGTCGTATGCGCGCGGGACGTTCCTCCGGTGGCGGGTGATGGCAGGGGCGGCCCGCGCTGTAGGCGACCATCGGCGAGAATGGGGAATATTGTCACAGTGGCGGCAGTCGCCAACACGGAGAAATGGGATCGGTTGTGTCTGGCAGAGAGCACGAGGTCAGCGTGTCTCGGACTGGTTCACATGAGTTCCTGGGCCGCAACTCCAGGGGCGCGACGGTGCGGCTTGGCTTCGCGGATGCCGAGGAGGCTTTCACTCCAGGCGAGTTGCTCCAGATTGCACTCGCGGGCTGCATGTCGTTGACCGTCGAGGAACTCGTCACACGACGTGCCGGGGAAGACGCGGCTCTCGAGGCAACGGCGGGATCCTGGCACGCGCCGGGTGTCCGCGAGTACCAGAGGATCTGGGTCGATTTGGACGTCGACCTGTCCTTTCTCGACACCGTCACCCGTGAGCGGGTGGTTGCGGCGATGCGCAGGGCAGTGGAAGGCCAGTGCACGGCGCACCGCACGCTGGAGAAGGGTGCCGAGATAGCTCTCGCCGTCGAGACCGACCGCGCCTCGAACACTGCGCCGCAGACGCTGCCGTAGACCGAGTCGGGTGGGCACCTGTGCGCGCAGTGAACAGGTGAGACTTTCGCTTCGCAACAGGCCCTGGACGTGATGAAGCATGCCAGCGCCTGCCGGTTGCCGTCCTCGCCCAGGCGAGCCGCCATCGGCTCCACCAACTTGCGTCTGCCGTCCAGCAGCAACCCGCGTACACACGCCTGCCCCCAGCGCCGCTGAGCCGCACAGAAGAACCCGTCGATCAACCCCGCCGCGAACGCCTCCAAGTCCTCCCAGACTTCGCTCATCTCCTCAGGTGTCACGCCAACTCAGCGACACCCACGAGCAAGCAGACACGCCCCTCACGAGTGAAGATGACAAAGCCCTACTAGTGCTGGATTCCTCGAACGATGTACGTATATCCGCGTCGCATTCGTCGGGTTGGCGATGCCGGTCTGCTCGAGATCCATGGTTTCGCGCGGGAGTTGAGTTGGCTGGTTGCGAGGGTGGTGGCGTATGCGATGTCGTCGGGGTTGGCGAAGGAGCAGCCGGCGGGTGGGGCGACTTTGCGGAAGATGCGCCACCAGCCTTCCTCGAGGTTGAGCCAGCAGGCGTCGACGGGGATGAAGGCGTGATGGGTGCGGGGACGTCCTCGAGCCAACTCCAGGTGGACAGGCTGTTGTGGCTGGACAAGTGTCGGTGACGATCCAGACCTCACCGGTCGGGTTGGCGTCCCCGACCTGTTGCAGAAACCGCTGGTAGAAGACGCTTTACGTGAGGACGCGGTCATGGTGAGGGCCTGGCCGTCGGTCGGCCGCAGGTCGCCGTAGACCCAGGTCCTCTCCGGTCCGCGGCTGTAGGCGAGTACCGCCTTGAGCCGGTGCCCGTCGGGTGACCAGGCGGGGCGGGCGGGAAGGCCCGGGAGCTCGTCGGCGCAGATCACCGTCACGTCGTCGCGCGGCTGGGTGTAGAGGCCGATGATCCTCGTCCTTTTGGGACGAAGTCCGGGTCCTTCGACCGCATCAGGACCGGGTACGGCGCCAGCGCACGCCCTCGGCGAGCAGGATGCGACGGTGTAGCCAGCAGCGAACCGTCTTCTGACTGCAGCCCAGCTCCACCGCGATCGCCGGCACCCGCAACCCCGACCAGCTCACTCGATCATCCGGGCCCGCATCACCACGTCCCGTGGCGCCTTCCGCGCCCGCCGACCAACGACGGCCCGATCGTCCCCGTCACCCTCCGGTCGTGCCCATAAAACCATCGCCCAGCACCCGCCCCCGAGCACCCTCAACTACCCCACCACCAGGACATATACCCAGCCAAAGAGGAATCCAGCACTAGGCCATGGCCATGAGATATGCGCAGGGTGGTCTCACACCGCAGGGTCAGGCCGCTCGAAAGCGCGTGCGAATACTCGCTGCCGAAGGCTTTGCGCGAGGCGAGAAGAACGCAGTGATCGCGAGGGATCTCCGGCTCAGTGTGCGGTCGGTGGAGCGCTGGCGCCGGTCCCGGCGCGGGGGCGGGGGCGGGTTGCAGGCCTTGCGGTGTTCGGGTCCGGCGAGGCGACCGAAGGTCAACGACAGCGACTTCGCGTTGCTAGAGAGGCTTTTGCTGCAAGAGGCGAAGGCTCACGGATGGCCGGACGAGCGCTGGACGCTGTACCGGATCCATGTGCTGATCGCGAACCGTCTACTTAGTCTAAACACTCGAACGAAACGCTCTCCGACGGGAGAACCCACTCCAACCTGGCGAATAGAAACAGGCATTTCGCACACATCGGGTTGAAAATTGATTTGATGCTTGTTGACTGCCTTGTATGAAACAGTAGGCACGCAAATTATATGGGAGGGCACCTTGACGTTGCTATCTTGAGCGGGCCAGATCAAAGCTTTCCGATTTAAGGAGGATTCATGTCTAAGCGCAGAGTGTTCGCCGCCATCTCCCTGGCCGTGATGGCCACAGCCGGAATGGCAACGAGTGCGAGTGCGACCACTGGGTCAATTACGACTCAGGCAATGGCATCTGCCAATGTTGCTTCACCGGCGGACGAATCCTACCGAACCGTGAACTGGGTTTATTATAACACCTACAACGATAAGCCAACATGCGAAGTTGTGGGTCAAAATGCCGTACGCGATGGCTTGGCTAACCTCCACGAATGCAGGAAGAACCCGAACCCCGCAAAGGGGTACGATCTCTGGTTTGGATACAATAATGCCGGTTGCGGCATATATTGCCGCGAGGACGGGCACTAGAATCATCCGTAACGGCATGCTAGAACCTCTGGCATGCCGTATTGGCGGGTGACTTAAGCAGTCTACGTTCCGCAGTCGCCCGCGTTCCTGACGGCACTTGAACGGCGTTCTGAGTCGAGCGATTCGATACGTCTGCTTCGCGGGAAAAGGCCCTCTTGATAACTTCCGGACGTCGTCCAGCACGTTATCAAGAGGGCTTGTCTACACGTCCGTCGCGCTTGCCGATTTCATTCGTCCACCCCTGCGTGTGACTGCCTCACACCACAGCTTGGGGAACGCGTACAACCGGCCAGATCGCCAACCTTTGCAGATCGAGCAACTGCACCGCATGGAGGAGTAGTGCCCCCTGGAAGCCGACGCTGATGGTGACCGTGGGCCCGTTGCGGTGCTTGCCGATGATGAGGTCGGCTTCGCCGGAGCGCAGTGATTCCTTCTCGTAGGCGTCCTCTCGGTGCAGCATGACGACCATGTCGGCGTAGTTTTCGATGGCGCCGGATTCGCGGAGGTCGGAGACCACCGGCTTCTTGCCAGTTTGAGGTCCTGATTCTCAGGCGGCGTTGCCTCGTCCCGCTCCCGTGCCGGTCGTCCGTGGGCGCACCACACCAGGAGGTACTCCTCGGCCCACGGCATACGGAAGTCGAACTCGAGTTGCTCACAGCCCGGACTTCGAGCTCGTAACAAAGATCACCCTGCCCGACACTTTGACACCGCCTCCGGGCCCTTAACTTCGCGGCATTATGCGATCGCCGCCCAAACCCAACTCCGTCTCGCCCGACCGCTTGCCACCGACCTGACGGCCGTGGGAAAAGCTGGCGCTGCCGCACAAGGTCACCTCGGCCCGGGCCGGCGTGAGTTTCGGACCTCCGCACGACGACCGGCTCACCAACCGGTGCTCCGAAACCCCACCCGCCCAGGTCCGGGCACCTCCCGGCTCGAAGAACCGACTCCCTGTCACCCGCCACGACGTGGGCATAGTTCTCGCCACCGGCGAGGCATACGCCCGGCCCCGCCCACCACCAGAATGGCACGTGAACCGGCGTGGCAGGCTCCGCCCTGAGGGCGCCCCTGGGGGCACCGACGTACTTGTCCCCGAGCAGCACGAACATGGACCGGACGGTTTGAGGACGCGCGCCCACTCCGCGGTGCACTCCCTCATCGCCTCCAGGTACGCCCTCGGGCCATGAGTGTGACCGCCCTGGACGCGGACGCCTCGTGTCACTGGGTGGGGGTCGTTGTCTGCTCCTTCTCGGCGGCGTCCAGTTCGGTCAGCCAACGGCTGGGCAGTTCCGCCGCGCCCGGCAGAGCTCCGTCAGCCACGAAATGCAGCGTGGTCGTGCCGCCGTAGGAGCACGAGAGCACCGACAGGGGATGGTTGGCAGGGAGCACGGTGAACATCCGTACTCCAGTCACCGGCGCGTCTTCATGCCGCAAGGGCTGGTGGAAGGCCACGTGAGAGGTGTCCACCGGTGCGCGGTGCGGTGCCGTCAGCATCTTCGCCGCGGCGTAGAAGGTCCCGGCCGGTGTGCGCTCCATCAGCAGTCTCGTGGCACGACGGATCGACGGCTGCCGCAGGACATCGGTTACCTCCACCACGGCCGCCAGCCGTTGTCGGGTCTCTGAGAGATGGGCCGGCAGCATTAGCGGGCCGAAGGAGAAGAGGTTTCCGGGCCGGGCGCTCTCCGCGGCGTGCCGACCGTCCACCATGACCATGGCGCTCAGTGGCTGGTCCGCGCCGCGTGACCAGTTGTCGAACGCCCACGTGCGCAGTGCACCCGCGAGGACCGCCAGAGAAGCGTCGTTACTGCTGCCGCCGGCCTCCGAAGCCACAGCGCGCAGCCGCTCCGTCGGGACGCTCGCCCACCCGCGCACAAGTTCGCCTGTCAGTGGTACGTCCGGATCGTTCCACACCCCCGCTCGCGACAGCATGCCCGACTGGTTTCTGAGCACACGGGCGAAAGCGGCCACGGTGGCGGGCCTGGGTGCCAAAGCTTTCGGCACCTCGGCGCCGAGCAGGCCGTACAGGGTGTTGCGGACCGCCACACCGTCGTGGGTGACGTGCGACGCCCGGTAGCAGAGCGTGTGACAGCCGGGTGAATCGCCGCGCAGGAGCCACAGGTCCCAGGGAGGGCCGTCCTGGGTCAGCGGCTGGTTGATCAGCGCGTCGACAGCCGCAGCTGCCCCGCCGGGCGCCACCACCATCTCCCTAACGCGGACGGTAAGATCGGGATGTAGCTCATGCACCCAGCGGGCCCGCAGCTTCGGCCCTTCAAGCCGGTGCGTGAGCACGGGCAGCCGGGACAGGCACGTAGCTACTCGCTCTCGCAACCGCTCCACCGGCGGCGCGTCCCCTGCCACGTCGAGGACGGCGCCGATGGTGAGCGACATGGACGGCCAGTCACGTGTTACTGCGTCCATGCTCAGATCCATGGGGGTCGGCCGGAAGGCCGCCGCCGGGGAGAGAAACCCACTTTCCCTACCAGACACAGATTTTCCCTACCGATTCGTTCCTACACGATCTGCGATGTGGCCGATCGGAGGCTTGTCTGGGGGACTAGGGGCTCACTGCCCCCGCGGAGCGCGCTGAACCGGCCCCGCGCGCCAAGTCAGCCACGACGTCGTCGGTCCGCCCTTGCGGATTCATCCCGCCGGACGGCGCCCTCATCCAGCACCTCACCGCAATCTCGCCGTTGCGCCGAGACGGCACCCGTGCTGGCTGACTTGCTCGGTCTCGCCCAAGCTAACAACGACGAAGTGGCCTCTATAGAATTTACCTGCCAATCACTTCTTGAGGCCCTTCCGTTTCGTACGGGCAGTCAGTGAGCCCCACCGTGCCCTGCGGAAAATCCGTCACGACCCAAGCCGTACGAGGGCGTACTCGACGGGCGAACGGTTTGCGGGGTTGGTGCGAGTTCTCGGGACAAAACGCTCTTTTTCTGGTCGTTTCAGAATGAGGTGCGGGGTCGTCTCAAGCAGATGATGCTGCAGGCGAGTTGGAGCGGTGTGAGGGAGGTCGGCACGTAGCCCGTCCGCCGGTGCGGGTGCAGATGACCTCCAGGTCCTGAAGGCGGATGGTGAGGGAAGTGCCCGACCACAGGCAGACCTCTTCCCCGCACTGACCACAAGGTCGTGCGCGGCAAGGACACGGCGCAGGGCTGCGGAGGTGGTGATATCGCGCGCCAGTGCGCGGCTCTTCAACTCTCAGCGCATCGGAGCGTCTCCCCCACGCCTACGCCGAGGCGGTCGGCAACCCGGGTGTTCGCCCACACCCACGCCTGCTCGTTTCGCACGTGCATGTAGCCGGTCATGGCGGCCAGCCACTCATGCCCGAGCAGCTCCTGGATCGCTTTCAGATCCACGCCCCCGCTCATACAGGGACGAGGCGCAAAAGTGCCGCAGGCCGTGCCGGGTCAACCGGCCCGTCCACACAGGCAGATGGGCCTAAAACCCTCTGGCTCGCGCTGACGCCACCAACCCGGCACTCCTGATACGCCTCACGCCAGCCCACCCGCCAACACGTCCAACGCCACCACCAGACGATGCTCTCCCGACGACCCGGACCCCACCGGACCAACCCCCGCTCCCAGCACCGCCGCACACACGGCACTGACCTCAGAACCACTGAGACAAAGTCCCGAACCACGCGGTCCGTTGAGAAAGGCGGCCGAGACAGAACACCAACGCAGAATCGGCGAACCCAGCCATCTGACCAGGAAGAGTGCTGCTGCCCAGCCCAAACACACACCGGACCTTTAGACCCAGACACCCACCCCGCAGGCCCGCCACGCCCCCCAGTCGGAGCACAAAACCCCAGACCCCCCGAACACGGCACTCACCCCCTCCTCCCGTCTCAACGAATCATCAACACACCAGGTCAGCTACCACCCCGCACACCAACTACCCCGTCCAACACACGCGGAGGGTTCCTGTCGCAGGTCTCTCGCGGAATTGTCAGTGATCGGTAACGGATGGATCCGGTGGCCGCCGCCTTCCGTCTGCAGGGGGGAACGAGATCAACGGAACGACAAGGATCGGGGCGGACGATGGTACGGCGCGGCGGACGAGGGTGGTACGGCCAGGTGGCCGCAGCGGCATTGGGGGTCACCGCGGTGGCCGTGGCCGCGTCGTTGTGGACCTCCCCGGTCGGTCCCGCCGACCGGACAGCCGGCGCCTCGGCGCACCCTGCGGCGCCCGGCGCGGCCCCGCAGGCAGCCGCGGTGTCCGCGGAGATCGCGCACGTCTCGGACCGGGGCGCCCAGGGCATCAACATCACCATCGACGACGGGCCGGACCCGGTCTGGACGCCGCAAGTGCTCCAGGTACTCGAGGAGTACGGCGTCACGGCCACGTTCTGCATGATCGGCCCGCAGGCTCAGGCGCATCCGGACCTTGTCAGAGCGGTGGTAGCGGCCGGGCACCGGCTGTGCAACCACACGGTGGCGCACGACGTCACCATGGACCACAAGTCCGAGGCCTACCAGTCCCAGCAGATCCTCGACGCGGATCGCATGATCACCGAGGCTTCGGGGGGCGTGGAGCCGCTCTATTACCGCGCCCCGGGCGGTGCCTTCACCCCGTACAGCAGGAAGCTCGCCGCTTCGCACGGCATGCGGCCGCTCGGCTGGAACGTCGACTCGAAGGACTTCGAACGCCCCGGCACGTCCGCCGTCGTCGCCACCGTCAAGGACGAGATATCTAACGGGCCGACCATCCTCTTCCACGATGCCGGCGGCGACCGCTCCCAGACCGTGACCGCCCTGCGCGAGGTGCTGCCCTGGCTCAAGGCACAGGGATACTCCTTCGGCTTCCCGGTGCGGTGAGCCCGGCCCGTCAGCCCGGTGCGCGGCCCCTCGGACAAATGTTGCGGACCGCCCAGCGATGGCCGCAGATGGATAGTGTGCGCGGTGCGGCTGGGAGGCCGGATGCCCAGAGCCAGCGGGAAGTGTAGATGTCAGGGCGGGCACCGCGCGCGGTGACGTGTGTGATGTCGGTCAGCCATGTGTGATCAGCGGGTGTCCTGGTCGCAGCTGCGACTCGGTCCATGACTACACCGTTTACGTCGAGCGCAAGATTTCCACGCGGTCGTCTCGGTGTCGCGGAGCAAGAGCTCGCCGAGAAGTGCTCGTACGCCGCCCGGAAGCGGATCACCTACGCCGACCAGGCAGATTTCCAGCACGGGGGATGCGTCTGAGTACTCGCCAGCCGTAGACGGTCAGCGGCCAATACCCGCCGGCCTCAGCGACGCCCCGGCACGCTGGGGTAGATATGGCGCGGCCCAAGCCGGATTCCACCGCCAGTGCCCGCCTCCCGAGGGCGCACCCTCTTCCCGGTGCTCCTGGTGGCGGCGTTCGTCCTGGGCCGCACGCTCCTGGCGATGTTGGTCTTCGTAGCGGGAAGTCTGCTCAATGGTGAAAGCAGAGACCGGCAGAGCTCCGATGCTGCACTGAACACCACTCACCCCGCCCGATGGGCGGACCAAAGCGAGTCAGCAGGGGGCCAACGAGGTGACGAATCCGCCGCCGACTCGCGCGTCACAGCTCGGGCACCCCACACGGCAAGGAGAGTGAGTCAGCAGCGCCCAGGCCGACCCTGTATGGCGCCAGCCCCTGTAGCTCTCGGGACGGCGCCGTGTCACCGCCCTCCCGAGAGCTACGACACCCACGACCGGCAGGCGGACGACCTTCGCCAGCCGTACCGCCGACCGGCCGTGGTGAGCCACCGAGAAGACCCACCATGGCCCGGGCTACAGCCCGATAGCGAGTTCCACTCATCACGCCCATCCGCAGATGACCGACAGGCAAGTGCCTGGCAGTGGCAACGGTGTCGCGTCCTCGTTGATCGGACTCGTCCCAGGGAGTGCACCTGGCGTTAGGCCATGGCGCAGCACAAGGGGCTCTGCAAGCGCCTCCGTAACGAACTCAGGGCCCACGGAGAGCGCCTGGGAGAAGGGCGGATGTGAAACCCGGCATGCGGGCAGCGCCTCAAGAACTCGGAGGCAGATCGAGCGTGACCTCGCCAGCAGTGGTCTTGAGAGTGAGAACGCTCTCTCCGCGGCCGATAGCACGATCGATTTTTTTGATCTCTGCCCATGTAAAGCCGAGCCGGCGGTACTTGTTCCGCTGCTTCGGCCGCATGTGCTGGATATCCTCCTTCGAGGTTGTGGTCATACCCGGATGCCACGAACGGGCCGAACCGCTAGTCATCTTGGGAATCAGGTCCATCCTTCACCCAGAGCGGTTGTGCGTTGTCCGCGTAGTGTTCTCGATCCCGCGATCGGAGCGGGGCATCCGTCGGAGGAATGAGCGCTGTAGCAGGCTGGGGTGCTGGGACCTGAACTATCCTGTGCCGCGGCTTGAGCTCGAGGCCAGCCACGAGGTAGTCGGGGACCTCACCAGCGACGATGCGAGCGGCACGATCGCGGGCAGCTGCTTTAGCCGCAGCCTTCCTTGCCCGCTTGACCTCGCGAGACTCCTTCGGCATCTGCGTAGCGTATGCCGATCCAACCGCTCGCGAAACGAACTTTTGTAGCTCGACTTCTCACGTCGCTCGCACTTCCCTTGCCCAGGCTCCCACAGGATCCTCCGCCTTGTACCTGCGATCGGCTCCACGTAACCTGCGGGAGATCCTCTGCGGTGGGCCTGAACTCATAGCCAGTGTCATCGAAGAGCGCCATGCCATTCACGACGGGCGCACCCTCCTTCACCGGGTGGAGCATGCAGGCAAACGCTATGGGCTGCTCCTCCCACCAGAACATCACCTTGCCCGCGGGCCCGCCCCGGCCGGATGCGAACCACTCGTTGAACGCCTTCGGAAGCGGTCACGGCGCTTCGCCCGCGATGGCCAAGGTCGTCCACCTAGCTCGCGTGAGGGCGACGTAGAGTTTGCGGTGGTCTTCGTTGCCGGAATTAAGCCCATGACTCAAGGCCCCCTGCTCGGCGCTGCTGAGGCACACTCCGACACGGTCCCACTCGCGGCCCTTGGCCTGATGGGCGGTGAGCCCAGGGATCAGCTGAGCTGCCGGTATGCGGAGCCGAGCACGGAGTTGCTCCAGACGAACGCGGTGAGTCTTGTGGTGTCGGGGGATTTGGCGGTCGCTTTCCTCCCCAATGACGGTCTTGAGACTGGTCAAGATCTCGTCGATGTCTCTCGTGCCTGCAAGGTCGTCGAGAAGGGTGCCCAAGCTTGGGCGCAGGCGACCCAGCGCTTGGCTTTCGATATCAAGCGTGGTCAGGGCGTCGTTGTGGAAGGTGGCGTTGCCGCCAAAGGTTCGCTGGGTAAGTTCGCTGAGCAGAAGAGTGCACGCTGCTTCCTGGGCTTGTCCCTTGAAGCTTTTGTAGGCAAGGGGCAGGACGTGGGGTCCGGTGTCCCAGAGTTGGTTCCACTGCAGGGCGAGGAGGACGTCCACGTCTTCGGCGTGCCCTTGTGGCAGGCTTACCTCTTCTCCGGCTCGTAGCCGGTGTGCCAACTGGGACTGGTCTTCGCTCTTCCATCGGAAGGATGTGGGAAGGTCCCGCTGGACGAGGTTGGCTTCCTCAACAAGGGCTGGAACCTGGTCGGGGCGGGCCCCTCGGAAGCCATACAGTGCCTGCCATGGGTCGCCGACCACGGTGATGTCCAGTCCCGCGTCGGCAGCGAGCCGGACCAAAGCCAGGTCGAGCGCATTGGCATCGAATATCTCATCGACGATGAGCGCACGGACGGTCTGGGCAAGGCGCGCGAGTAGGACGTCGCGCGTACTGCTGTTGGCCAGAGCCATCTCCAAAAGGCGCCGGACCTCTTGATGGGTGCACCAGCCCCCAGCCAGAGCCTCGTTGAGGTCTGCCAGGGTAGGTCGGTTGTCCTTGTCGGCCGAGCGTGCCCCCCTTGCAACGACCTGGTCGCCGTCCAACGTGAGGATGGGTCCCCAGTTGCTCCACGTGGTGGGTAACAGCACTCGCCAGTGATCGATGACGGTGAGCGAGCGATGGCCCGCAGGCCAGTTCACGTGTCCAGTGCTCAGCAGGTGTGTGAGCAGATCGCAGACAATGGTGTCCAGGGTGACGATGCGGTGCGGCCACGCCAGGGCCGCGGGCCCCCATTGGCTGAGCACGCGGCTGCGGAGTTCGGTCGTTGCCGAGCGGGTGAAGCTGACCGCGATGATGGCGCGTGGATCGTTGCCACTGCGGAACCGCTGAATGCCGAAGCGCTGGGCGGCCACAGTGGTCTTGCCGGACCCGGGGGCCGCTTCGATATACAGCCGGCGGTGGGGCGTCCCAGCTGCGATCAACTGCTCCCGGGTGAGGGGTCCCCTGCCCGAGGGGCTCACTACCGCTCCCCCGGTTCCGATACGCCGGTGGCTGAGTCAACTTCGCTAGTCGGTACGGCTGCCGTAGGCCAATGTCCTGCAGGGTCAGCGTCGTCGGGCACAAAGGAAGCTGCAGGCCAGAGCCCGCCAGCACCCATCGGTGCTGCGGTAGCAACCTGATCACCAGCCGACGTCGGGTCCAGAGGCCAGGTGAGTGCGGCGGGCCCAACGGCGCCCTCGGCTCTCTCGTGGGCTTCATCGACCTCCCCGTCACCGCCAGTCTTAGCCGCAGGCTGCGGGTGAAGGAATTCGAAGAGTTCCCTGAGATGCCCTGGAACGTGAACCGTCTGACCACCTTCAACGGCCTCTGCGAGGCATGCGGCAAGAGAATCGGCGAACGCCGCCTTCTCCGCAGAGAGCGGCCCTGCCTTCGTAGCGGGCGACGTCTTCGTGGCCACGCGTGCGCTCTTGAACAGGTCGTGTACTGCTTCCGGGGTCACCTGATCGGGGACCGTAGCATCGATCGCAGTCAGGGCAGTAGATATGAGGAGCTCATTGCCGTCCACAATGGATGGCTCCAGTGTCGGGTGGCTAATGAAGGCCCGTACGACGTCGGGATCGTGATCCTTGACCCACTTCGGAGCAGAGTATCCCTGGTCGAAAGGCTTGTCGCTGTCGGTCAGCACGGCCAACCTTGTACAGAGTTCCTCGCCTTTCGTGGCGAGAAGCCGGGAAGTCCAGGCTCCGACCTTGGATCCGACATAGACGATGCTCAAAGCCTCGATAAAGGCGCGCTTCGCAGGGTCGTCCGCTGCCCAGGCACGGCCGAAGTCACGGAGGATAGCGGCTTCGGTGACCCCTTCCACCACCACAAGCCGTTCGGCGAACAGGGCAGCGGAGCGGCTGGCATCCATGTGAATGCGAGCCATGCGCAGCGTACGATCGCGATCCTTCATCTGGATTGCGGCGATCGGTCGGCAGACACGGCGGCCAGCTCCCGTGTGCCGCAGCACTACGAGATCTTCCGGATTGCAGGAGGCGATGATGTCGGTGGCGTGGCTGGAGAGCACGATCTGCAGTTCTGGGCGATCCCGGACGGACTTGCGTAGGTAGCGCACGAGGGCGTGCTGCAGCTGGGGGTGGAGGTGAGCTTCTGGCTCCTCGATGACGATGGTGGCGTGGAATGCTGTGCGGGGAAAAAAGGAGTCTGCCTCGGACTCGGCCTCGGCTTCGGCCTGGGTGAGGCCTTCCAGCGCTCGCTGTTCCTCCTCCGCCTCCGTCATGTCATCGGGCTTGGGGTGCGTCTCTGACTGCGGTGCGCCTTCTGGGGCGGCGCGCTGGGTGGAGTCGGGGATTGCGGCCAAGGTCACAGCGATATGCAGCAGGTTGACATAGCCCAGGCCCGAGACCTCTAGCGGGCGGGCTGTGGTACGGCCTTCCATGACGGCCAACATCATCTCCAGGACCCGGGCGAGGTAGGAGTCGTCGATCACCTGACCGCGGACGTAGGGCCACTGCTGCTGCACACCCGAGGTGAGTGCGAAGAGATGTGCGCCGATGCGTTCTTCAATCGCTTGGATAAGGCCGTCCTTGGCCAGGTCCTCCAGGAGACGAGAAGCCTGCACCCGCAGCGGCACCAGACTGCGGGTGCCGTCCAGCCGTTCCTGCTCGGCACGCAGCAGCTCAATCAGGATGCGGGCCTCACGACGCGCCAGCTCATCCAGAGGGTTGCGCCAAGCCGGAAGATAGATGAATTTGAACGGATCCGTGCCCAGCCCTGGGTTCTGGGCTTCGCTCCCCTTAACTCGGGACCGGATGGTGCCGAGGTCGCGTTCCAGGACAGCTCCCCATTTCTGGGCGGTGCCCTCACCGGTTTGGTGCAGGGAGTTTTGCAGCGATCTGCCCAGCGGCCCTTCGTGGCCCGCGGAGTCCTCAAAGGTGTATTGCACCTCGACGCTTGCTTCCCTCCCGAGAGCGGCGGCGCCCTGTCGTGGCAGCAGAGGGAAGCGGCTGGTGTGCGCCAGATATAGGGCGTCGGTGACAGTGGTCTTGCCCGCGCCATTCGCGCCGATCAACACGCTGAAGCGCCCCGGCAACGGGCAGTCAATCTCCCCCTCGGCGCTTGCTCTCAGTCCGGATACCCTCACGCGGCTCAGATACACAAAATCTCCCCTTTGCAAGCCCTAAACCTGCACAGCTTAGCCATCAACGGCTTGGAGCGGTAACCGCCGACGGAACATCGGCGCCTAGCGAAAGAGCGCGCGGGCGGGGCGAGTAGCAGCGTTTGCTCGTTCGTCCGGCCCGTCGCCGGGGCGTACAGGACGGGGCGGCCTGGGCGCCGAGCTCACCGCGAAAGTGTCTGCGCCAGCTCCGCCGCTAGCACCGGCCGTTGGAAGCCTTCGACCCTCAGGAACTGGCGGTCGCAACCCGCCTCGCCGATGCAGGTGACCGGCTCCTGGCCGACGCGCTCACCCGTGCCTGCACCAATGGACACCTAGTCCCATCCGCGATCCACGACTAGTTGACGGAACATCTCAAAACGGAATGGCCCTGATGCGTGGACCTAGACGTCGCGCCCACGCCCGATGGCAGTGACGTCGTATCCAAGGGGATCTGCCGGCTGGCTTCTGCGTGCCTTCGTTGCCTGCCCCCCTACAGCGCACGGTGCCCAGCGGGAGGCAGCCTTGGTCCAGGCGGGGGAAGAGGTGAGTGGGCAGGGTGTCCCGGAACTCGAACTCCGGAGACGTGTGGCCCCCGTTCACTGTGCCGTCCTCACGGACAGTGCGGACGTGCTCGGACTCGCGGCGACCGGCACTGCAAACGGGTACTGTCGGATGGTTGGCAGGAGTGTTCAAGCGTAGTTGTCTGCCGCACCGTTCCGGGTCAGTGTCCGTGGTGGTGTCCATCCAGAGCGTGGACCGGCGTTCGCCCTGTCGGGCCACCGCATGGGCAAGCAGAACCTATGCGCGCTGGTTCCGGCCACGTTTCTACTGCGGAGATCCCTCGGGCCATCGGCAGCAATCGCGAGCGGTTCGGCGGAAGATTGCACGCCTGCAAGCGGGCACGAGAGCGGCTATCCTCGGCGCGCGTGCCTGGTTGCGGGCGCCCGAGGGGCCGAGGGCCCGCATGCTCGGTACGTCTCGCACGTGCGAGGTTTGCGCCCCCACTGGGTAGGTAGCGCGTTGCCGTTCTACTTAGTCGTCTACAGGGGGAGTTGTATCCCAAGTTCCTGCATCGCGGTCGAGGGCGGTCCACCCTCAGAACGCTCCGTCTTGAAGCCTTTCACTCGCGCCGCGAGGGTGCGCGGATCGACCGCTTCGGCCGGAGCGCCCTTGGCGTACAAACCGTCTGGCTCCGAGTCGCGGTCATGGGGCAGGAGCCAGAAAACACGGCGTCGAAAAGTGCCGGAAGAGCGGGAGGACTTGGCCGTGGGACCGAGGAGGGCATAGCCGACCATGCGACCGTCACGATAGTAGGCGGGTTTGCCCTTCCGCGTCGGAAGGCGGTCGAGGCTTTGGCGCACGTAGTCGAGATCGTCGATGCCTTCCAGCCAGACGAGGTCTACTTCGTGGCTGATCTCGTCCTCGGTGATCAGGGAGCTCATGGGCGGGCGTCCCTTTCCTCATCGGTGAGCAGTCCGATTCCCGGGTAGTGCTTGCGCTGATTGGACAGGATCATCTCCTTGGGCGACTTCAGCCCCACGAGTTCACGAGTGCGGGCGGCAAACGCCCTGGAGGACATGGCTGGTGCTCCTTCATTGTGGCACCAGGCCTTGTACACCGCGTAGAGGGCGGTCTGCTCGGCGCGCAGTTCGGCGGCCATGATGCACGCTTCTTCGTAGAAACGACCGGTGTGGTCTTCGGTCTCCGCGTAGGCGGTGGTGGCGATGCGGACTCGCTCGGGACCGGTGAGATCGCGGTCGCCGGCGAGGTAGCGGCGGGCACCGTCGATGAGCCAGCCGAGGATGCCTGGCCCCTCCTCGGTGACCAGGATGTCGGCAAGGTTGTCGATCTTCCGGTCGTCAGGAACGACGCGTTCGAAGGGGATCAGGCACATACGGCGCCAGAACGCGAAGCCTCCGGTACCGACTTCGGGGCGGTGGTTGCCCAGGAGCCACAATTTGTGCGTGGGCTGGAAGCTGAAGAAGTCCTGGCGCATGCGGCGTGCCTTGATGCGGTCTCCGCCAGTGAGCAGTTTGACGCGGGCCTCGTCGAACTTGTCGCCTGGTTTGACCTCGGAGCACACGATGACGCGCCGACCGTGGAGTTCAGCAAGGTCGGTTGGGTGGCCCTCGTAGGGGCGGGCCATGAGGAAGCCTGGGGGCGCCGCGTCAGCGTAGTCGCCGAGCAGCTTCATCAGGACGTCCAGCAGTACGGATTTGCCGTTCTTTCCGGAACCGAAGAGGAAGGGAAGGACCTGTGCACCGACGTCACCGGTGACGGAGTATCCCAGCAGCAGCTGGAGATAGCTGATCATTTCACGGCCTTCGGTGTCGTCGCCGAAGGTGTCGGTCAGGAAACGCTCCCAGCGGGGGGCAGGGACGTGCTGGGGGCCGACGCTGGTGGAGCGCGAGTGGAAGTCCTTGTTTGGGTCGGGTGTCTTCAGGAGAGCTGTACGCAGGTCGACGATTCCGTCGGGCGTGCACAGGGCGTAGGGGTCGGCGTCGAGGAGGGCCGCGTTTAGGACCATTCCGGGAGCGGATTTGGCTTGGGTCAGCATGGCGTTGATCCCGGTGGTGGATAGCGCACGCCGCCGGTGTTGGTTCAGGGCGGTGCTGGTGAAGACACCACGGGGGTCGTGCCCCGCGATGTTCTCAGCGAGGTCGCCCGCCGCCCACAGCACAGTGTCGTCCTCGTCGATCTGCCAGCGGGTGGTGTCCCAGCGATACCAGCCGATGCCGGGGACGTGCCGGTAGTCGTTGGCGTACAGCCGGACGAACAGCTTGGCATTGCCGCGGTCGGAAAGGGTGTCAGGTAGAAGTCCGGCCTCGGTCGCGGGGCCAGACGCGGCTCGCTTCGCGTCGGACTGAGTCGGCAGAGGAACCGTGGAGCCTTGAGCACGGATCTGGGCGGCCACGGCCTCGGCGTTGAAATCGAAGAGCGTTTCGTTGCTTCCCGGCGTCGTCATGGGCGGCCTCCATGGGGGTGGAGGGGGTGCTTGAGGCCTGCGGCCAGTCCGCTGCTAATGATCAGCTCGATGCGGCGTTCCTGGCCCGGGCGAGCGGCAATGGCAGTGTGGGTCAGCAGGCGGGCCGCTTCGCCCTCGGGCAGGCGCCCGGCCGCGACCAGGCCGCCCAGTGTGTAGGCGGCCCGGTTGAGCGTGTCGGAGAAACCAGCTCCTTCGCTGACTTCTCCACAGGCATGGACGGGGGCCAGGACGGCCGTGAGGAGGCGCTGGATGCGGTCGCCGCCGCCGCCCGCCGCCAGGACGGCCTGCTGGGCACGGGGGGGCACCGGCCGGGGGGCGGGGATATGAGGGGCGGGCAGGTGTCCGGTGCGCTCGAGTTCCTGGGCAAGCCAGCCTGGGAGGAGGGCAGGTTCGCGGGTGTCCCCGAGGACGGTGTAGGTGCCGTGTTCGGTGGTCGTGCCGGGGGCAACGATGTAACCGCCGTGGGCGCGAACATCAACCTGCCAGGCGAGGGCACGGCTGGAGCTGGACCCGGAGGAGCACTGCCAGCGGCGATTGTCCGAGGCTCGGTACCAGACGTGGAGGCCTCCGGATGGAGTCCTCACTCGCAGGGTCGCCTGGTCGTCCGCGGGACATGGCTGGCCCCTGAGGGCGGCCAGGACGGCGAGCGTGTGGAAGCCGTTGGCCAGTCCCGTGAGGTCTACGTGGTCGGCGATGGGGATTCCCGGCAGGATACGGTCGCGGCTGGGGGGCTGAGTCTGGTGGGCATCGATGTCGATGACGACGAGGCTTGCAGGGCCGCAGGCGACAGCGACTCCGAAGTCCGGCCTCGAACCCCACCATTGGCTGATGCGGCGCTGGTCGAGGGTGGCGGCATGGAATCCGTGGCACCAGCGGTCTGCGGCTAGACAGGGGCACTGTGTGGGGCTGTGTCGAGTCGCACGACACGACGCGCAGTTGGCGGCCGGTGTCTTGCGCCCTGGAGCAAGCGGATGCACCGGCCAGCCCCGGCGCGCGCACCAGCTGGCGGTGGCCAACGAGAGAGGGACTGAAGCCGCAGGCGACTGGGAGCGTGAGTCGCTGGTGGAAAAGCCCAGCTCAGCAGACACCTGCACCCCCTATCAGCGACCGAAGCGACTCAACGACGGACACAGACTAGCGAACGTGAGCGCTGAGGGCGTGGAGCACATGCGAAACAACGTGGGTGCCGTGTCGATTACGGCGTCGTCGTCGGGGCCAGCGCCGGCGACGCTGGCGGGATCAGCGACTGGAGAGGAGGGGCCAGCGACCGTCACTCCTTCGACCGATGTTTTGGGTGTCATAGAAAACCACAGGTCAGAGGCATGGTCTCGACCAAACAGCGACTGAAGCGACTGAAGCTCTCTATATATGACGCACACGCGCACACATGGATGTCCTCCTATATGGGAACCTTGAGTCGCTTCAGTCGCTACTTCGTCACTGCAACCCATCTGACCAGGGGTTTTCTCAGCGACTGAAGAGCTACTGAAGTCCTCTTGAGTAGCCTTCGCTTCAGTCGCTGTACGGTTTTTGGAGCAGCGACTCAAGCGACCGATAGCGACTGAAGCGACTCAACTCCGCCGCCCGCCGCAGGCAGTCCTCTGTCCTGAGCATCCCGCGCGAACGATTCGAACTTTCAGTCGCTTCAGTCGCTTGTCACTGAGGTTCCCCCGGCTGATCTGGGCTTATGCAGGCCGTAACCCGCAGCGACTGAGAGCCGGACAGTGAAGGGCGACTGAACCAGAGACAAGTTTCAGTCCGCTCCCTGGTCCGACCTCTCTTGAGTCGCTGACCGTTCGGTCGCTGACCGTTCGGTCGCTGACTGCTGGTCTGGCCCACTACGGTTGCGCGGATGAGGGGCGACCGTTTGCGCGTGCTGTGGCTCCGTGGGCCGTCGGGTGTCGGGAAGTCCTCGGTCGGCTGGGAGATGTTCACACAGCTGAGTCGGATGGGTGTCAGGACAGGGTTTGTCGACAGCGACCAGATCAGTCTGTTCCTCCCGGAACCGGAGGGTGGCACCCATCGACTCCGGGCTCGGAATCTCGCTGCGACGTGGCCCAATTTCCGTGCGGCCGGTATGCAGTGCCTGATCCTGTGCGGCTATGTCGACACCCTCGCGGAGGTACGCGAATACACGGAACTGCTTCCGGACGCCGCATTCAAGCTGTGCCGGCTGCGCGCCGAGCCCGCCGAGATCAAGCGCCGGTTCATCGTGAGGCCTGCGGCGTTCTGGTGCCGCAGGGTTCGGGGTGCTGGTGTCCACTCAGTTTGGGGGCTGGGAGGTGTACCACCCGGAACACATCCGTGAGGCCGCGCCTCCGGGACGCGGTCGGCACTCGGGCTGGCATCGTCGACGTCTCATGGCCGTGGACATTGGCACCACCGGGAACCGGTACGGCGTCGACCGGATCCTGGGCGCGGCGCTACGCACCACCGACGGAACCGGCCGGTGCTGGTTGATTGACCCTGGCCCGGGCCGACTGTCCGTCGCACCTTGCAAGCGCCACGGCATCACAGTGGAGCAGGCACGGGCTGAGGGAAGACCTGCCGCTCAAGCCTTGGATGAGGTGGCAACCGTACTTGCCGGCCACTTGGCGACCAAAGAGCCGCTGGTGGCATGGCATGCTCCCTTCGTTCTGACCATCCTGGAAGCCGAGCTGCTACGGCACGATCTCGCGCCCCTCGCCGATCGCGTCCCCAACGGCCTGGCGCCGATCTGTGATCCTCTCGTATTGGACCGGCACGCTGACCCTTTCCGCTCTGGCGGGCGTGCGCTAGAGACCGTCACCGAGTGGTACGGCATCGTGCACGATTGTCCTGGTGATCCGCGGAGTGACGCCGAAGCCGCACTCGTTCTCGCCTACGTCATTGGGGCCTGCCTGCTATCCGCCCATCGGAAGGCTGTCGCGGCCGGCCCTGCACCGCGAACAGGTTCAATGGCATGAGCAGCACGTCCAGGAGGCCGAGGCACGGAAGCCTGGCAGGGAGAAAGACACCCATTGGCCCCTTGGAACAGTCCAGGCGTTGCCTTGGCAAGATCACGACGCTTCATGGGGCAGCACCGGGGCGCGACCATGGCGTCTTGGCGCTCTCCCTGATCACCGGGTCGGTCAGCAGCCCGGTCTCTTCAGCGACTTCTCGTAGGACGGCATGTCTCAAGTCTCCGCCAGGCTGGACGCCCGCCCGCGGGGGACCTGAGTACCGGCCTCTGGAATGCCCAGGTGGTCGAATACGAGGAGCTCGGGAATGGTGGAATGCCGGATCGCGTACGCGGCGACATGGATTCTGGGAGTGGCCATCCCGACATCCTCTGCCATCCCCAACTCTTGTTGCTGGCCTGTGGGGTTGGTGTGGGGCCAAATTCAGCGACTGAGGAAGTTCCTGGGCCGCGGGCAGGCTGGGCGCGGACTGTAAATCTGCCGGCCGCAGCGAATCAGCGTCGCGCCTTCGGTGTGCGTGTGCCAAGGGCGCCGGCAGCCAGGTCGCCGAGCTGAGTACGGTGTTCAAGCTGATCGAGTCCGCGCAGGCCAGCTGGCGGGCAGTAAACGCACCCCACCTGGTTTCCCTGGTCCAGGCCGGTGCCTGCTTCGAGTACGGACAGGTGATTGAGTGGCCGGAAGGGATCGCGGCATGACCAGCCCTCACCTCGACGAGGAGCCTGCCGAGCATCGGCGCTTCGTCCGCTACCTGCAGGCCCTGGAGGCCGTCGCCGAGACGGATGAGGTTGCCCTGGTGGCCGCCGTTTTGTGCGACCAGGACGCGACGATGGCGGACAGCGCGGTAGGCCGGCATCTGGACCGCCGGGCCGCCGACCTGCTGACCGACGCCAAGTTCACGGCCTGGGCCCAAACCCTGACCGAAGTGATCGCGGATCGAGACTTCCTCACCCTCCGTCTGCGCGAGTGGACCCTGCTCAGAACCATTGCCCTGGGCGAGCCATGGACTGCTGAAGAGCTCACTGGAGCAACCGACTGGTTCCAGCGCATGGCCGCCACCACGCAGATCGCGTCCTCACCCGAGGCCCTCAGGCTGCTGGCCGAACGTGGAAGAACACGCCGCGTCCGAAACGCAGCAAGCCAGCAGCTGAGGCACCGGGACCAGCTCATCTGACTGATCCAGGTCTTGACGATGCCTCGTGTGCGAACCTCCCGCTCATCCGTCACGCGGGCCCTCTACGAGTCGAATGACGGCAGTCTCTGACGGCAACGTCGGCAGACCGAAGCGGCCTTGATTGCATCTGGAGGTACACACTGCACCGCGCCATAAGCCCGCCACCCAGGCGAGCAGATAGCGCGCTCGAACTTACAAAGCAGATGTCGCTCCGGTTGGCTGGAGCGAGACGTGTACAGCAGTCAATGATGGCCTGCTCAATTCCCCCGTACCCGGTTTGCAGACTCCAAGATCGCGGCCCAAGGAAGCGCCCGATCGGCCGGGCCCTGACGCGGTTCGTCCAGTAGCCAGACGTCAGTCCCGTAGACCAGTTTCACGCCTGCCTTTCGCAGAGTTTCGACGTGTCCCTCCCACGCCGGGTGCCGCGTATGTGCCGAGTTGATCCGAGGGGACACCACTACCGGGACGTCGATCGTGCCCAGCGCTTCGCCTACTTGTGTCAGGGCTTGGTTGTACGGTGGCGCGCTCCACCTTGACGCCCTGAACCACGCCCGCCCCACGATGTGTTGGCCGGAGGGGGACGGGATGGGAGCTGGGGGGTGGGAGTTGTCGGCCAGTTGAACGTTCATTTCAGGCGGCCTTACTTTCGCCGTGGCCAGCTTCGCGGGGCCGCGGCGGGGCGGTGTCGCTGGGTGGTTGTCGCTCACTGATGAGGTGGTCCAGCTCCAGCCGCTCGTAGCACTCATCACACCGATAGGTGCCGTCGCCCAGGCGGTACACGTCCCTGATCGGGTGTAAGCACTCACATTCTGCGCATACGTGCTCCAGAGGTGACGTCATATGCTCGACGGTCGGCCCATGGCCAAAGCATCAGAAGGTCGCCCATGGGGTCGCACGGGCGCGTTAGGTCAGCTCATCGACAGTCCAAGCGCAGAAGTACCGTCGAATCTCCTGCGCGACAGGCCCCACCTTGGCCCGGCTACTCGCCCCGCGACGAGGCTGTCTGAAGCTCGAACTCCTCCGGACCGCATCCTCGCGTGATAGACGGCCCATGAGGCAGTCGGGGCACGGCCCCGGAGTTCTGTCGGGACGGTAAAGGTTGAGAGGCTGCTCAGCTCAGCTCAGTGCGTTGATCGCATAGACCGTGCCTAGCCCGGCGGCCAAAGTTCCAAGGAGCAAGCGGAGGAGGGTCTCGGGCATTCGCGACTGGAGGCGGGTGCCGAGGTAGCTCCCCACGAGGCCGCCCAGACCGCAAGCCAGGCCGAGAAGCCAGTCGGGGGCGATGCTGCCGCTGTGGTTCAGGGACAGTAGGGCGTAGGTCGAGGCGCCAACCAGCGAGGTGGCGAAGGTGGAGGCGAGTGCGGCTGGGGCGACCTGGGAGACGGGGACGCCGCGGCCGACCAGGATGGGGCCGAGGATCGAACCGCCGCCGATGCCATAGATGCCGCCCACGATCCCGACCGCGAGCGCCAGGGAGGTGACCGTCCGGGGCGCAGGCTGAGGGTGTTGAGTCCCCGGAGGCTTCGGGCGGAGGGTCGTGATGATGAGCCAGGTTCCGAGCGGCAGCATGAGAGCGGCGACCAGGAAGCGGAAGACGTTCGGGCCCGGAAGGGCGAACACGCGGATGACCGCTCTGAGAATCACGCCGGGCAGCGTGCCCAGCACCAGACGGCGCACGAGCGGTCCGCCGAGGGCGCCGTCGCGTCGATAGCGCAGCAGTGCGCCGGGCCCCGCCACCACGTTGTAGAGCAGGTTGGTCGGTGTTGCGGCCGGGTTGGGCACGGCGAAGATGCTGAGTTGTACGGGGAGCAGGAACACCGCCCCGGACACTCCAACCGGCGAGGTCACCGCAGCGATCAGCATCCCGACCGCGAGGCCGGCCGCGACCAGTTCCCACTCCACCTGATGCCCCCCGCGCCTGAGACTGTCCCGCTCGCGACCTGCGACAGACTAGGTGCGACGGCGCGGTCGACCTCCACGGCGGAGCCGGGCCGCCCCCCGTCGTCCGCTGCACCAACTGCGGTCGCACCTGGACGCGGGAGAGTGACTGATATGTGACCTCTCCGGGCGTCACATTTGGCCAGACCGGCCCCATAACTAAGGGGTACGGCCGACCACGCCGGACAGTTCCCAGCCCTTGGAGTACGCGTGTCTTACGCAGATGATCCGCAGCGTCTTGCCCGTCTTCTCCGCGACCTCGCCCAGGCTTTGGAAGATGCCGGGGTGAACGCATCCGGAGCCACCAACGAGCGGCACCTGATGGACGACGCACGCAGCGCAGCTCGCGACCTCGAAGGCCCCGACGCCGGAAGGAAGCCTGGTCGCTTCGCTGGCTTCTGAGATCCGCCGGAGGAGCGTTGTCAGCCCCGTGCCTTAGGCTTTGAATAGGCGCGGGGCCTGAACGTCCTAGGAGGACGACGTGCACCACGCCCGTGCGAACGCCGCGAAGTTCATCAGCCGCCAACACGGCGAGCCATACGACACGCTGCTCGGCGGTGAAGAAGCCCACCACCTCCTCGCTACCGCCCACGCAGACCGTGTTTGCCCTTCGACAGGCCACCGAATCCCATGGACAGACTGCTACGACTCAGCTGACCTGTACCCGCTGGCCTGGAAAGCCCGGCTTCTGCTCGACGCGAGCGGCATAGCGCTCTCACCCGCTGAGCACCTGACCGGCGAAGATCGACAGCGCGCGGTCGCAGCGGGGCAGCTGGCTGAGCGCATTGCACGAGAGGCCCGGACTCTTCGCGTCGACTGATTGTGCAGGGGCGGGCCTGAGCACAGGCCCGCCCCTGCACAAGGTTCAGCCGATACGGGGCGGGACGCGAAGCGGCACCGGCTGGTCCTGCCCCTCCCAGACGAAACGCAGCACTGGCGGAATCGGGGACCCCATGGAAGCCGCCATCATGAACTCGCTCACCTCCCCGGGCTCAAGCGTGATGTCGCCTTCCAAGCCCCGTGCCATCGCAGTGGGTAGCTCGGTGCAACGAATCTGCCGCGCAGCTGCGGTGCCCGAATTGATGAGCTGCCACACTGCCTTCCTGCTGTGCTCGATGCTGAGCTCAGGACGTGGTCGGTTGGCCTCCGCCTGGGCTGATCGTCGAGCATCGGCCTCCCGTCGCTGGTCAGCCAATGTCTCTTCAGCGGCGATCGCTGATCGCTCTGCCGCATCGCCTGATCGCCGGGCCTCTGCTCGTGACTCCCGTGCTTCCTCCACCGAGGCCTCGGCGGCGTCCGCTGATCGTTTCCCATCCCCGCGTGCCTTGATGCTGATCCACAAGGCCCCACCCGACAACGCAAATGCAGCCCATGCGGGCGCGTCTCCCCAGTCCATGTCGGGACACTACTGGCGTGCGTTAGGCCGCGTGCCATTGGTGGGCGCGGCCTCCTCGCCACTCCACCATCTGCGGATCATCGATTATCCTCTCCGCGTCCGGCAGCCCGGCACGGCTGAGGAATTCCACCAAGTCGTGATCGTCGTGGGCGAGGCCGAGGATGTGCCCGTACGCGGTGACCCGGCGGCCGCCGGTGGGGGACGCTGGGTGCACGACTATCGGGGCTGAGCGCATGCCTTCAGGATGCGGCGGCTCGGGGGTCAGAGCACGCTGAGCTGGGTGTCAGGCTGGCACCTTTGGCAGGTCAGAGCGGTGTCCCCGGCCACCAGGCTCAGCGCCTGCTCGCGAGAGATGCCCTTGACCCGTGGCCCGGCTGGCCGACACCAGCCCTGATGCACTGCGACGATCCGGCGCCCGCACCGATCCCCTGCTCGACCACCCAGTCCGGGGGCGGGGGCAGAGGCTGGCGTGCAGCGAGCTCGGCCAGGAAAGGATCAGTCACTTCGACAGCGTTGCACATCTGCCATGGTGGACAGCAGCGAATGACGGCCTGTTCAGTTCCCCGATGGCAGTTCCTCAGGCACATCGCGCAGCAGTGTGCTGCGTGAGTAGAAACGTTCTCTACGGGTTCAAGGCTCCTCGACGGTGTCTGTGACCCAACCAAGCGGTGCTCCAGCATGCGTGGCCAAGGGCTCCGCGGAAACTGGGTGGAGAACGACCGGCGGACTTGGCGCACTCCCCCATGCCCCTGTCAGGGGAGCCGGGCGGGATGCCCTGAGGCGCGGTCATACAAGGCAGCGGCCCCACCTCCCGCCGACAGGCGGGAGGTGGGGCCGTGACGCCGATTTCTACTTCCTTCCGGCTGCTGAGGCTTGCTCAGCTCGCATCCTCTTTGTCTCTTCGATTTTGTAGTCCACCAGCAGCTCGGTGAGCTTCCGCCTTGTCGGGGCATCGAGCTCAGCAATGATCAGCTGCGACAGAGCCCCAGGATCAAGGGATGGCAGCCGGATCGCAGTGCCAGCGGCCTCTCGCGGCTTCGGCAGATCGCTCCCAGCTGTCTCGTCAGAAGCGGACCCATTCATTACGGCGTAATGATCGGGAGACGGCGCGTCTTCCCCTACCGGCTTGGACGGCCCGCTCAAGAGGTTCTCGGCGGGCGGAGTCTGGGAGGGCTGCCTGTGACTGCTTGCGACACGCTGCTTTGCGCGAGCCTTCTTGTCTGCGGCTTCCTGCGCTTCCCTTTCCTTGAGCAGCCGCAGGTGCACCTCCTGCTCTTCGGCCTTCTTCTTGCCGACTCGCCTTAGAAGCGCTGCGGATTCCTCACCGGACTGCAGCCTCTGCTTCAGCTCGGGGGTCAGGGTGAGGAGTGCGAGCCTCTGGGACACCCATCCCTGGGAGCGGTGGAGTCGGGCCGCGAGCGCCTCCTGTGTGCCGTGGACCTTCAGTAGTTGGTCGAGGGCTTTGGCTTCGTCGAGGTGGTCGAGGTCCTGGCGGTGGATGTTGGCGACGAGGGCCGATTCCAGTATTTCGTCGGGGTTGCTGCCGAGGTCGTCGTCGAGCATGACCTTGATGTCGGTGAGGCCGGCTTCCCGAGACGCGGCGAGACGGGAGTTGCCGTCGATGACGACGTACTTGGTGTCCGGCTCAAGGTCGTGCTCTCGCTCGGGGTTGCCCTCGAGGTAGGCGAACCGGCCCATGATGCTGATCGCGGTCTTCTGACCGTGGTCGCGAAGACTGGCGCTGAGGTCGGTCAGGTCGCCGAGTTCCGACCGTGGGTTGTCCGGGTTCAGACTGATGAGGTCAACAGGCAGCTTGACGGGGGGCGGTGCTCCCTCCGTCGGGGCGCTGGTGTTGGCGTTGATCGCGGCGCGGCGTGCGCTAATGGTCTGTGTCTGTCCGAACGACGCACCGGCGCCGAGCCTGTCTGCCTTGCTCATGAGATCTCCCGGGCCAGGGCCCGCATTCCGACGGACTGGTCACAGCGGGGCGAGTACGCCAGCAGGGGTTGCTTCACGCGCACGGCCTCCTTCTGCTCCTTGAGGTCTCCGATGACTCCGACTACTCGGGGATCCTTTATGTCCATCCACGACTCGAGGGATGACGTGGCGATGTATCCACGTCGGGCGTCGTAGTGGTTCACGACAATGCCGAGGTAGTCGAGTTCGAGGTGCATGTCGTTGCGCAGGTCTTCGATCTGCGAGGTGAGAAGTCCGTAGGCGTCGGCGGAGCTGTCTTCAGCCTGGACGACGACAAGTACACCGGAGTTTCCGGGGGCCTCTCCGGGGCGGCGGCGCCCGTAGTACGCGGCGGCGTCCATGCTCAGGCCGAGGCTGGGCGGGCAGTCGATGAGGACTGCGTCGTAATCGTCCTCGACAGCGGTGAGTGCCCTTTCCAGTGCTGCCTCTCGGGCGCGGACGCCGGAGAGCTTGACGTCCAGGAGGAATGCGTCGGTGCACGCGGGCAGGAGGTGCAGGCGGTCACCGAACCGGGCGTCCTCTATCGGCACGATGAGGTCACGCAGTTGACCCTTGGCCTCGCCCGACATGTGCTTGGTGAGGCTGTCGCCCTCGAGCGGCAGAGGTTCCTGGCCAAGCTGTTTGGTGAGGTGGCACTGGGGGTCGAAGTCGACCAAGAGAACCCTCATGCCAAGGCCCGGCAGGTCCTCGTAGTCGAGGGGAGAGTCATCGTCATCCTCGGACAGGGCGGCTGCGAAGTGCTTGGAGATCCGCACGGGGTGGAGCTGATTGGCGTCTTCAGCCAGGGCCTCACCTGTGCCGGCGGTGATGGCGGTCTTGCCGACGCCGCCCTTCTGGTTGCAGACGACGATCCGCTTGGGGTGCTCGGGGCGTACCACGGTGGGAGCCGGGTTGGTCTCGAGCCACATCTGCACTGATTGAGCGAGGCCTTGGATGATGGAGACTCCGCGGGAGGCGCAGTCGGCACGGAAGTTGTCCCATTGGCCTGCGGGGAGGAAGGTGGCGAAGGACTTGGCGCCGGAAGTGTCGATGGGGGCGAGGTTGGACCCGAGCCCGCGCCAGGCCTCGATGCCGGCTTCGACGGCGTGCTGAATGTCGATGCCGTGCTGGGCGGCCCGGATCTTCAGGTCCAGCTGTAGTGCGACGGGGATCTTTGAGACGACCTTCTCGCGGTCGCCGCCTGGGGATGACGAACTCATGGAAGATACCTTACTAACGTACGCGATCAGACGCAGCATCAACACGCTAGCTTCGCCAAGTATTACGCCGTAATACCGACTCGTTCCGTGCTCGTGCCTCGTCTCGTAATGACGCGTGCTCCCCACCCGTGAAGTCTGTGCATCGCGGCTTTCCCTAGGCAGCCATGAAGGCGTGCCGGTCATGCCCGGGCAAGTGATGTAGTACTTCGGCCTTCTCGGGGCGCGGCGGTACAGCACCACTCCCCCGGCATCCAACGAGACGGCTCTATCGGCCGCCGCTCGGCGCCGGCCGATGCCAGCAAGAGGTATGCGTGGGGATCGCGGCCAGGACTGCGACTGCTGCCAGCTACGGTGACTCAGAGAACGATGCCCTGATCTCGCGGGGGCGTATTGCATCGCCCTGGTCCACGAGTTGCCCCAGCTGAGTTGCTGCGTGGGCCTGTCGGCTGGGTCGAGCCTGCACCACCGGAATGAAGGACAAGGTCCCCCCGATCGGGAGCATGATGTCCACAGCGCCCGCAGGCAGCATGGCGCAGTCCACTGAGGCAATGAACGAAAGCGGCCCGTGGCCTTCCCACGACGGCCACTCCACATCCGCCGACAGTTGCGGCAATCCGCCGATGTGGCCCACGGCTATGTCTGCCGTCGTGGCCACCTCGAGGCGGACATTCGGACGGAGCAGGCCGACCCATAGCTCTGCGACATCGAACGGCAAGTACTGGTGAGAGAGGGGCGTAGGTCTTCGTAGGATCCATGTGTCACGCGCTTGATCAGGCCCCGGTCCACTGACAGCCGCTCCCCCAACTCCACCGCTGCGAGCGAATCAGCTGACGAACGCCAAGCGATCTTCAACGGCTCGCCGCATCGCTGGTCGGGTCCACTTGTGAACAGCTCACCCTTATCTGGGACTAGGCCATCAAGTATTACGCCGTAATACTCACCCGCCTCGTGAGCGCGACCTCGTAGTGTCAGGACGTGCGCTGGGCCTCAGCAGGCGGTGTCACAAGGCAACGCGCAGTTGTTGGACCCCGCCTGAGTCCGTCTGTTGCGTCGGCTGGCCCCACCTCACGCTGCCAACTACCCGCATGCCGATGGCCCAGTGCAGGCGAAGCGTTGGTTGGCCCCTTGGGGCAATGGGGATGTGCTTCAGACTCCCCAATTGGGGAGTCCACCCTCGATAACCCTTCATGGACGGATTCCGGTGTGCCACGATGCGGGTGCCGCGCCTGTTCGGACGCGGATGTGGGGTACGCAAGGAGGCCGGTTGCGGTGCTCAACGATCCCTTGGAACTGATCGACCCGGCAGTGAACAGCGTCGTGATCGGCACAGGCAAGGGCGGCGTCGGCAAAAGCACTATCGCCGCACATCTGGCCGGTGCTTCGGCAGCAGAGGGCCGGCGCACCCTGCTGATCTGCCTGACAAGCCAGGATGATGACGACCTCGGCATCAAGCGATATGGCAGAGGCATTCAGCCCGTGGGACCGTCCGTCATAAACGGACAGGGCCTGTATCGCGCTGTCTACGACCGCTCTCCGCTTCTGCCTGTCCGTGAAGTGCGCCCCAACCTGGACGTCGTGCCGGGCGGCGAGACAGTGGGCGAACTGATCCAGCTGCTGATGCACCGGATGATGTCCGAAGGCGCCGGTGTGGCACTCTCCCTGGCTCGCTCACTGGCACCCATCGCCGGCTGGTACGACCAGATCGTCATCGACAGTGCTCCCGAGAACGACTCGCTTGAGCAACTGGCCGTCGCAGCGGCCCGTGTCCTGGTGGTGCCCACCCGGTCGGATGACTCCTCTATCCACGGCATGGAACGCATCTCCCGCAACTTCAAGATGGTGCGCCGCCAGGTGAACCCGCACCTGCGCGTCGGAGGCGCCTTCCTCTATGCGTCCAACCCGACCGCCACGTCGATGCACGCTGAAGTGAAGGAGGACATCCGCGCAGTACTCGGAAGTACGACCCCGATCCTCTCGACCGTGGTCGGCTACCGGGAGAAGCCCGCCCGCAACTCCCGCAAGAAGGGCCTGTTGTTCTCCGAGTACGCGGAGCTTCTGCCGATGAGCGCCAAGGGGTACGACGTGGCTGCAGGCCGCGCGAAGGTCGCGGACGTCGTACCCGACGCCATCGTGGGCCTGGCCGATGACATGCGGTCCTTGACCACCGAGATCTTCGAGCACTGCAGGAAGGCAACAGGCTGATGGGCAGCGACCTGTTCAGCGATGACGAGCCGGGAGCGCCCCAGACCACGGGCACCGGCCTGATGGGGCGCGGCTACCCGGGCGTCGTCCAAGACGCAAGCGTGGTCATCAAGGCACCGGTCGGCACGACTCTGGAGTCGATTCCACTCCCCCGCCCCCCAGCAGGCGAAGGAGCACTCAGCTCCGATGAGGAGGAGACCTTCGAGGCGTGCAAGGCAGGGGTCGACAATCTCCACAAGGCTTTCTGGATCGCCGGCAAGGCTCTGGAAACGATGAAGACCGGCAACCTGCACCGGAACTCCGGTGTGCCGAACTTCGCAGACTTCATCTGGATCAACTGGGAGATCTCCGAGTCGCACTCCCAGCGGCTGATGGCCGAGTGGCGCATTGGAGAGGCTCTCGCCAGTCTCGGCTGGCGGCCCCGGGAGTCCCAGGTGCGTGAGCTGACGTCCGTCGCTAAGAGCAACGGCGAAGACGCAGCGGTGGCCGTCTACGACACCCTGGCCCGCGAGGGAAGACGGGTGACGAGCAGCGCGTTGAAGGATGTGGTGAAGCAACTGCCGGCCATTGCCTCAGGCGCTTCTCCTGCAGAGGTCGTGCGTGTGGTCCGCGGGATCCTTGAGCTCTCGGAGCCTCTCGCAGCAGGCGGGACCGGCAACGGTGCGAAGCAGCCGGGCCACGACGCGGCTGCCTCCTCGGCAAATGCATCCGAGGAGCACGGTCGAAGCGAGAAGCCTGACCCGACCGAGTCAGAAGACGTGCGCCGGCTCATGCAGAGCCTCGCCCTTGTCGCGGATGCAGCGAAGGCGATCAACCGCCCAGTGGTCCGCCGCGCCATCGATGAACACCCCGAAGCCGCCATGCTGGTCATGAAGGAGATCGAGACGACGCTCGGGAAGATCGGGCGGGCAATTGCCGTGCGCAAGCCAGCCGGATGACATCTCGTACCGAGGAAGGGGCGGCCCATTTTGAGGCCGCCCCTTCTATTTACGCCTGGCCGGTACTTCTCCTGCGTGCGGCCTCCGGCAAGGGCGGCAGGAAGGCATCCAGAGCGCTGTTGAGGAAATCAGAACGGTTCGGGAACGCGTACGCCGAGGCAAGGGCGTCGATGACTGCCAGCTCGCGACTGGATGGACGGAAGCTCTGCTGACGGCTGTCCTTGACCGACCCCCGGGCCGTACGCCGGGTCGGCACCTCACCGAACAGGCCGTCCGGATCGCTGTCCTCCTCCTGCGCCGGCTGCCTCCGGTGCCGCAGGGCGTCGCGCAGGGACACGAACAAGTCGTGCTTCTTGGCGTGGAGCACAGCGCGACGCACCACCACAGCGTTCGTCGGTTCATGCCCCGTCGTCATCTTCTGCGTGAGCTGGTAGTGCGCGAACCGCTTCCGCACATCGGAACTCACCATGATCGTGCACTGGCCGGCCTCTTGCCCCCTCTCCCCCAGCTGCGGCACCTGCACCTCGACGACGACTGCCGGTTCCGCAGAGCGTCCACCCGGGTTGGCAACGGCGGGCAGCGCGGGCTCGGGCGCGTGCTCAACAGCGTTTGCACTAGTCGGGGCCGGAGTGGGGGCTGCTTCAGGACCGGGTGTATCCGTGGTGGGAGCCCGTCGCCGGACGGGAGGGGCTTGGAAGGCGTTGCTGGCCGCGGAGGCGAAGGCCTTGAGCCCGTCGTCGTCGGGAAGCCCACCCCGCTTCCTGGGCGTTTTGGTGGTCTCGGTCATGCCGCCTCATTCTCCGTTCCGGTATCGCGGTCGAGCGTGATTTTCGCCTGCATGATCTCGATGGCCAGCGACTGGTAGTCCCCCGCGAGTGCCTTCACCGAACGTCGAAGGCTGGGTTCAATTGCTTTGCTGGCCCTCATCTCGTGGGCGACACGGCCGGCCATCCGGCAGGCCACTGCTGCCGCCTCGACGTGGCGGATCGTCTGGCTAAAGACGGGGGCCGCGCCATTGAGATCCTCTTCCAGTTGCTCCTTGATCTTGGCTTGAACATTGGTGGCCCTCGCGTTGGTGGCGAAAATGACAACGCCGAGCAGCCGCAGCATCGGGTTGAGGACGCGAGCCTGGCCGAACCGTCTGGCGACCGTGCGCAGCCCCTTGCGCGAGGAGGGGTCGGACTTGGAGGGGATGAGAACCAGGTCCCCCGCTGCGAGTGCTTGGAGCTGTAGGGGTTCCGACCCGGGGGCTACGTCCAAGATGATCACGTCGTAGTCGTCGCGGACGACGTCGATCGCTGCGGCGTACATACCCATCCAGGCGTTCTGGTCTTCAGCATTGTCGTAGCGCGAGGCGAGACGGCGCTGGCAGTACAGCTCTTCGACGACGTCCTCGAGAACACCTCCGCCCGGCACGACAAACAGGCCTGGGCGTGCCTCGCCGGTTGGGGTGAGTGGCTTGCCGTCGAGGATTGCGGCGGCCTGGGCCTCGCCGTCGTCGGCGAGCACGGTTCCGGTAGTTCCGAGGTCCTCGCCGTTGTTGCCTTGCTCGTCCATCTCCATGAGCAGGACTCGTAGCCCGATTCCGGACCAGGCCGCACCCAGGGCTGCGGACAGGGAGCTCTTGCCGACGCCGCCCTTGCCATTGACGACCACGAATACCTTGGCCTGGTGTACACCCTCCGACATGAGCTGAAGGCGCCGCTGCACTGCACGTTTCACCTCGATCAGATCAATGGCCGGGAGCGAGTGGACAGCGACGGGCACAGGGATCACCTTCAGTCATAAAATGGACATCATGTGATCATCGACGGTACGGGTGTCGTGAGTGCTCTCTGGTGGGACACGCACGTCGTGAAGTGCTGCAGTGTCGGTGTCCACCTGGTTGGAGGCAGAGGCTGCCATTGCGTCCGACGCCATTGCGTGCGCGACGCCGAGTGCCACATATGGGGCAATACATAGTGATGCGGCTAGCACGTCACATAGGGGAATGTGTCGACCTTCAATCGAAGAGACCACGCTCGTGGCCAGTTGCAGGGTCGGGGTACCCGCCCACCGGGGGAGTCGCTTCACTCATATGCCGCGTTCGGCGTCTCGCCCGGAGGGGCTAAACCGCCTGTGTGCCCGCCTGGCGGCCTGGGAGCGGCTTCGGTGTCGCGCCATACCAACCACGCTGAGATAGGCCGCGTACGGCACCATTCTGCAAGTCGCTTTTCTGACGGGAAGTGAGCTTTTCCCGGTTGCACACAGCCACTGCTGTCTGTTTCAACGGATGGACCGGTCGCGGGTGACCTTGACCAACTGATCGCCAGACCAGCGGGGGAGTGGAACCTCGCTCGACGTTGGAACAGGCTTCCACCGGGAGCGGCCACCGTCCAGCCCGCCCGAGCGCTTTGCACAGCACCGGATATGGAACGGGGGAGTAGAGGCCGTTCAGAGACCACGACTCACCGCCGCTCGTGCGGAGGGGACCCGAGGGCATTCTTGGGCAGACAGCACGGGTGCAGTCCTCGGCGGCTTTGAGTGCCGCGGATTCTCGTGGCCCACACGTTCTCGCCTGTGCGGGTGGACCTCACTTCTCCCCTCATGTGGCCTGACCTCCACGCAGCGAACGCCGGGCCGTCCTGCTGCATAGGCCAACGCGAGGAGGTGTTCGACGGAGCGGCCGTCAGCACATTCTTCATAGCCGCGTGAGGCAGCTGGCGCCGTCGCAGCGGACCGTACCGCCTGCGCGTCGAGTGAGCCCCGCGCTCGGTTCCGTCTCGCGGCCCTCGCGGCCGCGGAACCGATCACGAACCCCACGAGACGGCTACGCAACCACTGACGAACCAACACCCGCTATGCGACAGCGACACTGCGCGCGATCACGGAACACCTTGCGCCGACGCTTGGTTACGCGTTCAGCAGGACCGGTCGATGTCAAGGACGCCCACGTCGTTGCCGCAGACGAACAGCACGTACGTGTACTCGCCGTCCTCGTCCTCGTCGGTTGGGTCCGCCGGCGGCCACTCGGTAGGCAAGTACCCGTTCACTGCGACGAGCGCGCCGCCCATCCGACCCTCGATGACGTCGACCAGGTCATCGACGAGATGAGTCACGACGTGGCTGGCCGGAACCTCGGGCATCTCGTCGATGCCGCTCCACGAGCCGTCCCAGATGTCGACGAGGGAGAGCCGGGCGTCGTTGTGGAGCGACTTCCGCAGTTCGGTGAACGTGATCGGGCGAAACGTCGGCTCTTCGTCGGCGTACTCCTCGGCATCCTCGCGGTGGCCGACCACCAGCGGGTGGCGGTGGCGAGGCGGTCGTCGTCCCGTGTGTCGCTTTCGGGAAGCGTGCCGATCCGGAACCGGAAGTCGACGGAGTTGTTGTTGTTCACCATAAGGAGGTTGCTCAGAAGCGTGGCGAGGCAGGCAATCCGGGTACGGATGGCACCGTCAGCACCGTCGTCCGCGATCACCGGCGGCTGCCGCACCGAAGGCGCCGGCGCGAGGGTGATCCGCACCGTGCCGAAGTAATCCCGGTGCAACAGGTGCAGGGCTGGGTCATCATCGGTCGTGGCGAGGCGGAGAAGGTCGCCCTTCCGGCCGGTTGTCTCGTCCGCGAAGTACCGCACCAACGACGTCCGACGCGCGTCGTGGACGTGAGCCGCCCCGGCGATGAGCGAGACCAGTCCCTCGAGCGGCGTGGAGTGGTCCTCCTTCGACAACATGCTGGCGTACGGGACAGCGCCCGTGACCCCCGGCAGGTCCGCGACCGCGGCAAGGTGCTCGGGCGAAGCCGGCCATGGCTCGTCGCGGCGTTCACCGGTCTTGTGGAGCACGAGCGTCGACGCCCACCCGGGTGTGGATTCCAGTGACCACGCGGCGAGCAACCACAGGGCCGAGACGAGTACCCACTGTGAGTTCGACGGCCGACGGTCATCGGGTCGGGCCGCCGGATCCGGCTCCTGGTGCCACGCGTCGTTGAAGGCCGTGGCCAGCTCCACCCAAACCACCTCCGTCACGGCCCGGGCGCGTCGACTCCCACGCAGCCGACCGGTGCCACGAAATCGCGGCAACCATACCCAACCTCCGCCACCCCGTCAGCACCGAGACCAACCGTCACTCCCTGACCCCGGATGTTGCATCTCTCCCCGTAGCCGAACGACGCCGACGTTTCCAAGAGCCGGATGCGCTGATGCCAACGCACGTCGCTTCACCGGTCCAAGCAGACGTGAGCACAGCATTTTGCACTCCTCGATGCTGCACTGGGCTGAACGTGCCGCTGATTGCACCCGAGGCAGGCCCCGAACAGTCGCGCTAGTGGGGCCGTCGGTGACTTCCCCGCTCGCGCGGAGGTGAACCGATGGGTCAGACTCCAGCTTCAGTTGAGGGTTCGTCTCCGCGCGAGCGGAGGTGTGTCCACGAGAGTGGTCCGGATGCCAGTCCGGGCCGCGTGCTCTCCGCGCGAGCGAAGGAGCCGGGGTGGGGGAGTGGTCACTCCTTCTTCAGTGAGTACTCTCCGCGCAAGCGGAGTCGCACCTCATGCCCGCCCCAGCCGCCAGGCCCGGCCGAGTGCGCCCGCGGTCACACACGGAGCCCCGTCCAGGCACGCGGGACAGGTGGTGGTGTGGCTGAGAAGCACTCGGTATGAGGTGTCACTCGTGCCCGTGCTCCGGCACCGGGGGCACTGACAGTCCGGGAATGCGCTCCGCGGATCCACTGTGCTGGCCGGCGTGACCGCAGCCTCCGGCCGTAATACGCGCGTGAGCCCGTCCCTGGTCACCTGGTACACCTTGATCGTCATGGTCATGGGTATGCCCCCGCCGTCGGTCGGTGAATACCGCTGACCGTAGGGAGCGTTCGTGCGTGCGCGCCAACGATGTGCGTAGATGTGCATATATTCCCTCGACGGGTAGAGATGGCCGGGACACGCCCTTGACCGAACCCGCCTAGCCCGTCAGGTTGATGCACATCAGTGCACCGAACTCACGCCGGAGGCAGCAATGAAATTAGAGTTCATCGGGATCGACCCAGACACGGGGCAGAGTGGCTCGCCCACTGTGTGGGTCGACGCTGAGACGCGAGACATCGTCATGCAGAGCTACAAGGCTGACGAGGCGACGCTCGAAGAGTGCTCCCACAGCACCGCCCCTGGCCACGCGCACGGCATCCCGGACCACGAGACCGTCGTGCGCATCCCAGCCCGCATGGTGCCCGCATTGAGGAAGGCCTGCGATGCCGCCGAACGTCGCCTTTGACGAACTCCTCGAAGCGGCCCAGCACTCCGCGGTGCACCTCGAAATGCGAGATGTCTACGGGGTCGGGGACGAGGCTGACGACTTCGAGCTCTGGCGGCGCACGGGCGACCGTGACGCCGACCCGGCATCCGCGTACTGGGCTCCGTGGGTCGACCTCATCCGGGCCGCTACCGCCCGCGGCGTCACCGTGCGCCGGGCTCGCGTCGTCTCGGAGCCGGTCACCGACTACATCCGGTACGAGCACGCGGGCACCCCGGTCAACATCCATGCCGGGGAACAAGTTCGGTGGCTACCCCGCCGTCACACTTCCGACCTCATGCTGCCCGGCAACGACCTGTGGATCTTCGATGGGCAGTCGGTCCTCTTCAACCACTTCACCGGCGAGGGCAACTGGGCCGAGCCGGGCCTTGAACTCCGCACCGAGTCCCACATTGTGAAACAGTGCGCCGACGCCTTCGACGCCGTGTGGGACCGGGCCGTACCGCACGATCAGTACAACCTCCTCTGACAGGAAGCACCGCACCAGCATGTCCATCTCACCGTCGTCCTCGGCCCAGGCCGCCCGCGAAGGCGTGGCTAGGCAGCTCCGCGAGCTCCGGCAGGACGCCGGCCTGACCGTGACCCAGCTGGCCGCCAAGTGCGGCTGGCACCACGCGAAAACGTCCCGGATCGAGAACGCGAAAACACCGCCCTCCATCCGGGATATTCGCGACTGGTGCGCTACCTGCCAGGCGCCAGCCAGAGCAGACGACCTGATCGCAGCATCCCGGCACGCCGAGACGCTCTACACCGAGTGGCGACGCCGGGTCCGCACCGGGCTGCGGCAACTCCAGGACAGCTACGTGCAGCTGTACAGGTCGACGGGGGTGTTCCGGGTGTACTCGCCCTCGCTCGTGCCTGGCCTCGTACAGACCGAGGGCTACGCCAACGCCGTCCTCAGCACGAACGCACGGCTCCTCGATATTCCCGACGACGGAGCGGAGGCGGCCGCGGCCCGGATCGAACGCTCCCAGGTCATCCGGGAGCCGGGACACCGGTGTTTGCTCCTCGTCGAGGAGTCGGTGCTGTACTTCCAGCTCGGCACCGCCGAGTCGGCGGCGGCCCAGCTCGGGCACCTGCTGTCCGTCGGGGCGCTACCCGCGGTGTCACTGGGCATCATCCCGATGGCGACGCGGGAGCGGGCGCTCTGGCCGCAAGAGACCTTCCACGTCTACGACGACACTCTTGTCTCAGTGGAGCTCCTGTCCGCGCAGGTGAACATCACGCAGCCGAGCGAAATCGAGCTCTACCTAAAGGCGTTCGAGCAGCTGCGGAGCATGGCTGTGTACGGCGCGGATGCGCGCGCCCTGATCGTGAGGGCGATCGACGCATTGGGCTGACCGTGGTTGAGGATTTCGCGCTGCTCGCCGACAGTCCCTTCGCGTAGACGTCGTGATCCCACCTACCGGATCGAAGCCCGGGCGGAGAAGAATTCCTCCCCGTACCTGCGGGGAGGTTCGGGCGCGCGCCTGGGGCAGACGCCTTCTTTCGGGCTGGTTGTGGACTCCCAGCATTCGGCTTCTGGACGAGGTGATGCTGCCCAGGGGTACCGGTGGGATCAAGGGGGCGTATAGGCGCGACCGCCGGAGCGTCGATAGAGGGATATCTGGTCCGACCACCGGGTGAGGATGTGGAAGAGTGAGCGGTGCCCGGGGTGGTCGGCTGGTGTATGGCGCCGGATACGGAACGGCCACCCCAGGCATCCTCTTGTCCAGGCATGGTCGTCGTTGCGGCGGCGTTTGGGCTAGCCATCAGACACGAGCCGGGCCCCGCCGGGGTGCTTGGTGTTCAGGTCTTCGGCACAGTCCCCGAGCTGCTCGACATCGAGACCGCCCAGCCACCGCGGACACCCTCGCCACTCTCCACGACGACCTGCATCAGATGGCCCAAGCTTTCGGTCAATCCGACGATGCTGCCCCGGCTGGACGAGTTGGAGCTACCGCCGCTGGCGACCACCGGTCGCACGCACAGTCTCCTGGCTCGTCCACCACGGCAACCGCAAACTCCGCTACCGCGGCACCATCGCCAACAACATCTGGCTCCACACCCGTGCCGCTGCGCTCCGCCGACTGATCAACCTCGGACTCACCCGCACAGACGGAGCCTGGACGATCAACCCAGCCACCGCATGGACCGAGGGGCCGCCCGGCTTACGGCCGGACAACCCCTCACCAAGATCTTCATGAGTCTTCTAGTGTCTTTCGGATCCGGCCAGCTCAGCGGCCCCCGGCCAAGCGGCCTCGCGGCCGGCCTCGATGAGGCCGACCATCCGGAACGCGGCGTCCGTGAGGCCGCCGAAGGTGTGCCGGTGGGGGCCCGTGGGGCCGTGGGCGGGCCGGTACCCCGCCAGGTTCCACGTGTAGACCGGAATATCGGCTGGAACCGGTTCGGCCGGCCCGCCCCCGCCGGGGCCGTGGGGGGCGGCCTGCTCGTCGGTGACGATCAGGACCCGGTCGTGCTCCCGGTAATGAGACCGCACCGCCTTCGTCGTGTGGGTGCCTCCGAGAGTGTGGAACCGTTTCAGCACCTCGAGCACCGAATCGCCCGGCTCGAACGGCACCTCTGCGCTGCGCCAGCCGAACTCCACCAGATCCGCCTGCTCGGCACGCATGGCCAGCATGGTCCCGAACACAGCCGCCGCGTCCGCCCGAGTCAGCTTGGACCGCTCGGAGACGGTGTCCCAGAACATGGAGTCGGACCGGTCCACCAGGATCAGAGTCCGGCCGGGCAAGGACGGTACGTTGGCCAGGGAGTGGCCCAGTGCCCGTTCCAGCGCGACCGCCCAGCGCTGCGACGGCGCGTGCTGGTGGGCAGCCAGGTAGCGGAAGGGGAACTGCCGGGACCGGGCGACCTCGAAGGCGTCCCAGAGCCGTGCGGCGACCCGGGCCGCGACTTCGTCCGAGACCCCCGCCTCGTCGAAGTTCCGCAGGTTCCGCAGGAGCGCCATCGGCGCCATCGTGGGAATCACCGCTTCCCAGACGGCGGCGTCCATCGGTCCGTGGAGCCAGCCCGCCAGGGCCTCCCACGTCATGCCCGCCGCGGCCAGCCGCTCGGAGCCGCCCGGCCCGGACACCACCGCCGACCGCTCGTCTGCAGCCAACTCCATCAGTGCCCGGTGGGCGGTCAACACGTGGTCGGAGGCTGGCGGAACCGCCTGCTCTGGGTGGTGGCGGCGGTCCAGGACGTACCGGAAGAGCGCGCCCTGCCAGGGCTTGTCCGGGTCGGGGAAGGCGTGCACCAGGTTGAGCACGTCACCGAAGCGGAAGTCCTTGGACACGGTGTCGTACTTGAGCAGGGAACGGGACGTGTACAGCCGGCGTACGCCGTCGGCAATGCCCCGCTTCACGGGCTGGGGCACGTTCCGCCCGTACTCCGAGATCCAGTGGGCGAGCAGCTCGCCGGGCTCGTCGGCGCGCTGGAGCACCGAGTCGATCACGGACCGGTTGGACGGGCCTCCGGACGCGCCAGCCTCGAGCCGGGCCCGCACGTACGCGGCGGCACCCACCAGGGACGCCGTGCGCATGTTGCCCTCGCTGCGAAGCCAGCGCAGCAGGCCGGCCGTCCACACGGGGTCCTGGACAGCGAGTTCACCGACGAGACGGGCGTACCGGTCGTCCCGCTCCTCACCACTTTCGTAAAAGGTTCGCTGGGAGACGAAGTTGCCGACCGCAAGGAGGAAGAGCTCCTCGCGGGGCTCCCGGGCGAAGGCCGGGCCGCCCTCATAGGTGCGGAAGTCCGGCCTGGCGGGCCCATGATGGAGCAGTGGTGGGGGCAGGGAGCGGGCGGCCGCTGAGACGTGCGGGGCCACGAGCATCTCGGGCCAGATCTTGGAGACGCGTGGGGTGTAACGAGGCAGCGAATTCCCCCGGATTCAAAGGATTGGACGGCCCCGGCAAAAGGTTCGATGGGGCGAAGACGCCCGCGCCTGCCGAGATCAAAGAGGGCGGCGGCGTCACTTGGTTGTCAGAAGGAAGTAGCCGCAGCCGAGCGCATCGGAGGCGCGGTCGCGATGCCAACGTACAAGGGCCACGGGGTCACACACCAACGATTAACGCGGGCCCGTTCTCGGACTCCGACACGGGCGCCGTGGGTCCAGGGAGGGAGGGCCATGCAGGGCACACAAGCAGGGTTCTTGCGGGCACCGCCTGCGGGTCGTGCCAGGTGAGGGTGGTCGTACCGGTGAGCCGGGGGGCATGGTGTGGGTCATGGCCCAGTAGACGCGGGAGACGGAGGAGGCCGGCTGGTGTTGGTAGTCGCGGACTAGGCGCCGGTTCAGTATCAGGATCCCGTCGGTCTGCTCGACCCTCCATCGTTTCGGCTGGGGGGACGATTTCCTTGTCCTGCGGGTTGGCCTTCTCCGTCCGGCTCGCGCGGGATGCGCGGGCCGGACGGGCAGCGGTCAGGCTGGTCAGTTGGCGGAGCGGAGCTCGCGTCCGTTGATCTCTACGCGTTCGACGACGGGCTGGGGGAGGTGGATGTTGGGGCGGACGTGGACGGGCGGGGTCTGGATGTCGTTGTGGACGTGGACAAAGGAGGAGGGGCGCAGGGTCAGGCCACGCAGGGCGAGGGTAGAGACGGCGGCCCAGGTGAGGGCGGCGAGGCCGGTTGCGAGGGCGCGGCCGGTGGCTGGGGAGGCGGTCCAGATCATTCCGGTGGTGCAAGCCCCCCACATGGCCCAGGTGAGGCGGGCGCCGGTGGCGCGCAGCCACCAGCTGGCGATGAATGAGGCCGTGCCGAAGAGTTGCCAGGCGGTGTAGGCGGTGGTCGCGGAGACGGGGAGCTTGGCGGTGTGTGTCTGGAGGTAGTCCCGGACGGGCTGGTGCATCGTGGCGATCAGCCCGGTTCCTTGCGAATGCCATTCGGCGGCGCGTACGGCGCCGATGAGTGCGGTGATGCCCCACCAGGTGGCCCAGAGGATCAAGGCTGTGCCGGTCACGATGATGAGGGCCTTGAGCCAGGTGGCCATGCCCCTCCAGCCGTAGGTGGGGGCGTCGAGGATGTCCTCGATGCGGTCACTGGCCCAGTCGACCGCCGGGTCGGCAAATCGCTGCCACCCGGTGGGCGGCGGTGGTGCGGTGGGCTGTTCGTTGTCGTCGCGGCGCTTCTGCTCGGGGAAGGGGACGGTGTTGTTCATGGGCTGCTGCCTCCTTGGGTCGGTCAGTGCGAGGGCGTCGGGCGGGGTGCGGGGTTGACCGTGCTGTCGGTGCCAGGGTTGACGGGCGCGGTGTGTGCTGGCCGAGGCGTGTCGGTGCGGGGCGCGGCGTCGCTGCTGTGGGTGCCGAGGTAGATGCCGCCGATGAGGCCGAGGACCAGGAGGGCTTTGTGGCGGTTGGCCCTCCACCAGGTCGGTGGGGCGGGCTCGGTGAGGACACCTATGACGGCGGGCGCTTTCGCCAAAACGGCTGCTCTCCTTGTGGGTTGTCCGCATCCGCAGGGATGGCTGCGGAAGGGGGATTGTGTGAGGCCGGTCGGCCTGTCCGGGCCCCGGAGCCGCCGCGGTGCGCGGGGATCCGGGGCCCGGGCAGATCGGCGGGCGTTGGGGAGTTACTGCTTGTTGCGGTCGCCGACTTGGATGTTGACGTCGCCGCTGCGGCCGATGAGGCGGTTGCCGCCGGTATTGATCCGCGGGGCGAACACCATCGGCTGCGCGTTCTGGCCGGGGGACTCGGCCGCGCTGGGTCCGGCCGTGGACAGCAAGTAGCGGCCGACGAGGCCGAAGCCGAAGAAGATGACGGCCAGCGTGAGCGTGACCTTCCAGACCATCTCGAGCAGGTCCACGAGTCCTCCCAGAGCGGGTGCGGCGATACGCAGGGCGATCGCGCTTCCCAGTGCCATGAGCGTGAGGCTGCCGGCCACCGCGCAGATGGCCTTGGCCCAGCCGGGTATCGCCTCGCGCGGCGCCCCGGCAGGGGGAATGACCTCCAGCCGGGGCTCTACGGGCTTGCCCCAGGCGGTCCGCCCGTCCGGCAGGACGACAGGAACGGCTCCGGGCACCGGGACCGGGTAGAGCGTCAGGTCCGGCGCGGCAGGCAGCGGCGCGGAGAGCGGGCCCTGCGGTACGGGCTGCAGGACGGTGGCCGTGGTGTGGCGGACAGGGATGTAGGAGCCGACTGTCTGGTCGGCCTGGAGGTCTTTCTCGTAGCTCATCAGGGACTCCAGATAGCGGCGCGGTCGGTTCGGGGTCGGGGGGCTTCGGCGGATTTGCCAAGCCCCCGCGACCCGTTGTGCGCCGGGTGGCGGGGGCTCAGTGGAGCCGCCGAACCGCTGCTCAGGGTCAGGCCGCGTCAGCGACTACCGGCGCCCACGTACCGTGGGCGAGTGCTTCGACTTCTCCCTTCTTCGCGGCACGGGTGAGGGTCGAGGAGACGGTGGACAGCGGGATGCCTAGCCGGTCGGCGATGAGGCCGGTGGTGGTGATCCGCTGGGTGGCGACGAAGGCGAGGATCTGTGTCTTCTTCGTGCCGGAGGCGGGCTTGGCCTCGGCCTGGATCAGGGCCGTGAGTTCGCTGACCGGTGTCTGGCGCTGCTTGACCACAGGCGGCACCGTCGCGGTGCCGGCCTTGGCGGTGGCTTCCTCGCCGTCGTCGTTGACGCCCGGTACCGGCGGCTCTTCACCGGCCCGGCGGGCTGCCAGGCGGTCACGCCACTGGGTGTAGAGCGGGCCGATGTTCTCGCCCGCGCCCGGGGTGAGTTCGGCGATCGTGTCGGCTTTCTTCGCCCAGCGGGTGGCGACTTCCTTCGCTTCGGGGGACCATCCGCGGAAGACTGCGGCTCGTTCCTGGACGCCCTTCATGTAGCCGAGACCGGAGGTGGGCACGCCGATCTCGTCCGGCCACACGGCGGGGATGTCGTTGGGGTCGGCGGGGAGATTGATGACGTAGCCGGCTGACCGTTCCGTGGTGCGCAGGGCGATGTTGTTGCCCGCGGTGAGTGGCTGGCGGAGCTTGGAGCTGCCGAGGGATTCCAGGGTCGGCAGGTGGGTGCCGAGGCGGAGTTTGATGCCGCACTTGCGGCCCAGGATCGCGATGCGGACGGCGAGTTCGATGGCTTCGTCGCCGTAGGCGCCCCAGACGTCTTGCCACTCGTCGATGGTGACGGCGAGCAGCGGGTCTTCTCCGGGTTCCCAGTCGGTCTCGCCGTACATGGTGTCGCCGTCGGCGTCGACCCAGGTGGATACGGCGCTGTTTTTGGAGCGGCGGTCGAGCTCGGTGTTGGCGGCGATCAGCATGCCCATGCACTCGTCGGGGCCGCAGGCGAAGTAGTCCAGGTAGTCCTGCCAGAAGCCGAAGCTTTTGCCGTACTGGGGGTCGCCGCCCCAGGAGACGACGAGGCCGGATTGCTTCTCGATTGCGAAGAGGGATCGGAAGATCGCGGACTTTCCGGCGCCGGTGGAGCCGGAGATGTGGGAGTGGACGGCGCCCCAGCCTGGGCGCCACATCTGGTACATCGCCGGGGTGCCGTCGATGTACCAGCCGATCGTGGCGATCCCGGTCTTCTTGTCCAGGACCTGCGGGCCGGGAAAGACGGGCACTGCCTTGAGCGGGTTGCGCTGGTAGACCTGCAGGCGGGCCAGGGCTGCGTTGCCGGTGTGGTCGCCTTCGACGGAGATGGAGGTGACGGAGACACCGAACGCGGCGGCGATCCGTTTGGTGGCGGCGATGGCGTCGTCGGTGGTGTGCCGGACCGCGTCCAGGGCGATGGTGCCCTGCCACGCGCCTTCGACGTCCATGTCGACGGGGTCGACGAGTTCCGCGCCGGGCAGGGCGCCCTTGGCGGAGCCGACCGTGGCCAGCCAGCGCTCCACGCGCGCCTCCAGACCCTCGGGGATCTCCTCTTGGGTGGGCCGGATCCGTCGCCGGTACCACCACGGGATCGCGACCGAGGGCAGCCAGCCGAGCCACCACACCCCGGCCATCCCCGGCTCGAACGGCCCGGCGTCCAGGGCGGGCATGAGTGTGGTGAGCACGGCCGCGGAGCCGACCGCGCCGGCCGAGCGCAGCAGTTCGTCCCGGCGCAGCGGCTTGCCGGGCGGACTCGGCAGGGTGCGGTGGCGGGCCAGGAACTGGGCGGGGCGGTTGTCCCAGCCGTCCTTGGCACGCCACTTCGTCCAGGCGTAGAACGCGGCCGTCGCGGCCGCGTCGGTCGCCACGGCACCGGCCGTGCCGTGTGGGGCGGAGGTCAGGGCCTGTCCGTAGGCGGCGAGGGCGACCGACCCGTAGAGGGGGGTGAGGTGGCGGCGGTTGCGCCACCGCCAGCGGCGCACGGCGCGGAACGCCCGTACAGCGGTGGAAGCATCGGTGGCGGTGTCGGCCGTCTCCGGCTCCTTGGCCAGGACGACCCGGTCGGGTGCGGGCGTGCGTGTGGCGGACAACTCGGGACCTCCGGGAAAGGGCGCGGCAGGCCGGCCCCGCGGGGACCGGTCCCGCCGAAATGGGGCGGTGTCGCGGGAAGAGAGGGGCGGTGCGGGGTCGGGCTTGTGCGTGTGAGGCACACGGCCGCAGCCCAACCCGGTGGTGCAGTGGGTTGGGCTGCGGCCGTGCGGTCACATCACAGGCGCGTGTAGGCGGTGTTCTTGGCCGGTGCGACGGGCGCGGACTGGACGGCGGAGTGGATGCCGCCGTGGTTCTTCTGCACGGTGTCAGCGGCGTCCTGAGCGCCCGTGTTCAGGTCGCGGGCCGCGTTCGCCGCCTCGACCGCGCCGCGGGCCTGCCCCGTGAAGTTCGCCGCGATGGTGGTGATGTCGCGCCGGGTGTCTTCGTCGAAGTCGAGTTCGGTGAGCCGTCCGATGACGGCGTGGGACTCGGTGGCTTTCGCTTCGATCCGGGCCCGGCGCTGGTCAGCCGCCTGCGCTTCGGCGCTGGTCGCTGCGATCAGCCGGGCGATGGTGGCGAGCAGTTCCCGGTAGGAGATCTCTGCCATGGGTGGTGCCTCTCTGGTCAGGTGAGGAGGAACGGGGGAGGGGCAGGTCAGTCGATGTAGGTGGTGGACTCGGCCATGTCGGCCGGGGCGGCGGCGGCGGCCTCGTTGATGCCGCCGTGCCGGGCCAGCACGTTCTGGCCGGTGATCTCGGAGTTTCCGGCCGCGTCCGCGCTGTTGCCGGCGTCGTTCTCGCGGGCGGTACGGAGCTTGGCCAGTTGCTCGCGCAGCGAGGCGAGTTTGGTGAGGACCTGGCGGTCGTACTTCGCGGAGGCGGCCGCGTTGTACGCGTTCTCGACCTTGCCCTCCAGGTCCCGGATGCGGCGCACGGCCGCGACGGCGTCGTCGCGCTCGCGGTTGGCGAACTCGAGGGTGTCCTCGAGCCAGATGACGAGGGTGTCGACGGAGCGGACCTCGATGTTGCCGGGGGTCGTCACAGTGCTGCTCCCAGGGGTAGATGAGAACGGCCCGGCGGATGCCGGGCCGGAGACGGTGGGTGGGAAGGACGGTGGTGCGGGGACCATGCCGTCCGGGGCGGTGGACGATGGGGGGTCGCCGGGTCGGGGTGGCGGGACGAGGCCCGCGCCGTCGGCTTCGGTCAGCGGAGGCCGGCCGTCTCCGGTGGGGACGGCGTCGCCCTTCGCTTTTGCTTCCTTGAGGGCTCGGTTCTTCGCGCGCTGGGCGGTGACGACCTGGCGGGCTTCGGGCCAGGCTTCCTTCCACCCGTGCTTGAAGCCGGAGCCGAAGGTGTAGACAGCGGTCCCGGCTGTGAGCATCCCGGCCGCGATGTTGGTGCCCTTGCCGGCCTTGTCGCCGTTCTTCTTCGGGGACAGCTTCTCCTTGTTGGTGTCGTGGGCCTTCTTCACGTTGTTGCTGCCGTTGGCCAGGCCCTTGCCGACCAGGTAGGCGATGACGAAGAGGGTGAGTGGTTCCACGAGTTGGGCCCTTCTCAGCCGAGTCCGAAGAGGCCGGCGACGATGCCGCCGATCCCGGTGGAGATGAAGGCGATGACGGCCGCGGCGGCAGCGCCGACCGTGCCGGGGATCGCGACGACCGCGAATGGCGCGGCGGCGGCGATGCCGAGGGTTCGGGGGGCGGCCTTGTCGTCGCGGATGTCGCAGATGAGTAGCACGACCAGGGCGAGGCTGACGAGCCAGCCCAGGCCGATGCCGACCCACTGGGTCATCAGTCCGGCGACCTTTTCGTTGCACCATGACAGGACGGTGTTGATCCAGCCGCCCAGCCGGGTGCCGGCGAAGCCGAGGCCGCCCGCGATCCATAGCGCGATGTGCAGGCGTGGCATCTCCAGCTTTGACAGGAGCTTGCCGCCGCCCCGGCCGCCATTTCCGTAGTGTTTGCCGGTCTTGCTGCCGCTTCCGCCGCCCTTACGGGCGATCATCTGGAACGCGACCGACAGGGCGATGCATGTGGCACCGACGCCGGCGCCAACCGCAGCGTCCACAGTTGCCATTTGTGTCCCCTCCAAGGGTTCCGTTTCTGCCGGGTTTGGTGATCCAAAGCCGGTGCGGCCACGGCTTGCCGATTACGCAAGGCGGCCTGTACTGTCGCGCGCGCTCGTGGGCGCGCCTACGCGTTAGGGGTCCGGATACGCTCCCGACCCCGATGCGAATGGTGCGTATATGACGGTTTGTCCGTGGGGTGCGAATATCACGGCCTGGGGGTTCGCTTCCCGTCCCAGAAGCCGAAGCGCAGGTGGACGACGGCTTCCGTTTTCTCCAGCCGCCGAAGCGTCGAGGAGGCTGTGGGGGCGGGCAGTTCAAGGGCTTGGATGACCATTCGAGGTGGCCAACGTCAGGGCTTCTGAACTGCGGCGTTCTCCGCGATCTGGCGAAGGGTCGCTGCCGTCTGTCTCCACAGGTCGTCTCTCTGTTCCTGGGGCAGCCTGCCGATTGCCGAGCGCACGATGTTCCACTCCGCCTCGGCGACGCCCTTAAAGCCGCGCGCCGCGCCCTGCCGGCGTAGCTCCTGATGGTGGTTCGCGGTTCGCTGCGCCCTGACGTCCTGACGCTTCTGGGCCCGCTTGCGTTCCCAGGTCGGTCGATCTCCGTTTGTGCTGGTCAACTGCCGGTTCTCCTCCATGACGAGTGGGTTGGAATGAGAAGGTGGTGCCGGCGCTTCGGCGCCTTCGCCGCGTCCCCGAGGTGGTATCAGCATCTCGGGGACCGGTGGAACCGTCGAAGCGAGTCATTCGTGCAGCTCAGCGGCCCTTTTTAGGCCGCCACGGCGATCTCGTCGCCGTCCCGCTCGATGCGGGTGGCCCCCACTGGTGGTGCCCAAGGGGCGGATCAGGGCCGGTAGCCGTCGGCGAGCAGCTCGGCCGCCTCCTGGCGGTACTTGGACGCGGTGTCTGTGGAGGAGACCTGCAGCTCGCGCTGGATGTCGGCGAGCGGCAGTTGGTCGGCTTCGCCACTGGCGGCCGTCAGGATCATCCGGGCGACCTTGCGGACTGCGCGCTCGCGCGGGGTGAGCTTCGCGGCGTCCTCGGTTTCGACCGCGCTCCGCTCGATTTCGGCGACGGCGAGCCGCGTTTCGGCAGCGGCCATCTCCGCTTCGGCAGCGGCCTTCTGGGCAAGCAGCGTGTTGGCAACAGCGGTCTCCCGGCGCGCTTCCTCCTCCGCCCTGTTGGCGTCGAGTTCGGCAGCAGCGCGTCGCGTTTCGGAGGCAGCCCGCTCTATTTCGGCAGCGGCCTGATTCGCTTCGGCAGCACGCTTGCGGGCCTCGGCGATCTCTGCCGTCTCGAGGGCCTGTGCCTCCGCCGCGGCGACCCGGTCGGCCTCCGCCGCCTCCTTCCGCTTCTGTGCTGCCTGGCGCTCCAGCTCGGCCGCCTGGAGGTCGGCGGCAGCCTTCGCCTCGCGCTCGTGTGCCTGCATGCGCTCGGCCTCGGCTTGACGGGCGCGGGCTTCGGCGATGACGGCCGTCTCCAGTGCCTGCTCCTCCAGCTCAGCGGCCCGCTCGGCGGCGCTGACCTGGGCGCGGGCGTGGGCGCGGGCCTGGCCGGTCTGGCCCTCGACTCGGGCGCGGACGGTCTCGAGCTGGCCGTCGGCCTCCAGCCGGTCGGCCTCGGCCTTCTTCTGCGCGAGCTCCCGGCGCGTCTGTGCATCCAGACGCCGGCGTTCGGCCTCCTCCGCCCGTTTCTCCGCCTCGCGTTCCTGCTGCTCAGGCATCGCGAGGGCCTCGGAGACGGTGTAGCCGTAGGCTGCCATCTTCATCGGCAGCCGCTCATCCTCACTCGCCTTGCTCAGGTCACCCTTGTACTTGCGCTTGAGCCACTGCTCGTAGCCGATGAGCTCCTGCTGACGCCGGATCATCTCCAGGTAGCTGGTGACGCCGTGCAGCCGCATCCGTCGGTAGAACCGGGGCGTCGCAAATGGGCTCAGGATCCAACGGTGCAGCGGGATCCGGTCGGCCGCCGTCCCCGCCTCCAACCTGGCCTTTTGGATGATCAGGCGGCGGGCAGCCTCCACGCCGATCACGAAGAGGACCGGCATGACGCCGTGGGAGGCGGCCTTGACCGGGTCGGCCTGGATGGCGCCCTGCGAGGACGCGTTGAACCAGATCGTGGCCCCCGTCATGGCGTGGGCGGCCATCCGCAGCAGCGGCCAGGGGGTGTTCTTGCGGATCAGGTACAGGTCCAGCGCGAGGAACGCGATGATCGACGCGTCCACGCCGACCGGGAACCACGGTGCCAGCCTGTCGCTGAATCCCCAGCTCAGGGCAACTTGAGCGAGGGTGTCGTAGGACATCGCAAAGCCGATGACGCCGACGAGTGTTCCGCCGATCGCGGCGGCGAGCGACAGGCCGGTCATCAGCCGGTCGCGACCGGGCTGGTCCGGGTTCCGCTTCGGCGTCCGCGAAACGCCTCCGGCCGTTTCCGAAACGAAGTCGGGTGCGTCCGAAACGAGGGTCGGCGGGCGCGAAACGGGGGTGTCGGTGGCCGCGCTCTGCGGCACTTCAGTGATCGTCATGGGTACCTCCGGAATGGGCGGTTCAGGGTGTGCGCGAAACGGCGGCCGGTGCTCCCGAAACGCGTCGGGGCGTTCCCGAAACGACGGTCGCCGGACCCGAAGGCCCGTGGGTTGGGCCTTCGGTGCGGACGGTCGCCCGCGAAGCGGACACCTCGTGGCGGGGGCTCTTCCCGAACCGGACGGCACGAAGGGGCGGGCAGCCCGGGGTGCGGGCGGCTGGGCCCGAAACGTGCTGCGGGACGGGCAAGAAATTGCCTGCGGCTCCCGGGGGGCGGGAGCCGCGGGTCCGAACTTTCCGGCTCCCCTTCACCGCCCGTCCCGAACCGCGAGGGTCGATGCGAGCGGATCAGGCAACCTGTACCGTCACCAGCCGTTGAGGACGGCTTCGTAATGCGGCCAGCCCAGGTGCGCGGCCGCCGCGTGCTGCCAAAACTCCTCGGCGCCGCGCTCCCAGATCCCCGCCGCTGTTGCGTGTCCGTCTGCAGCGAGCCGGTCGGCGACCGCCTGCTGACGGGCGGCCGACTGTGCGTGGTCGGCGGCGATGGCCTGCATCTCCGCGTGGCTGTGCAGTGGCGGGGGAGGCGGGTTCATGTCCCCGGTCGTCAGGTAGCTGTCGATCTCAGCGGTGCACCAGGTGGCTGGATCGCCGTGCCGGTCGCGGAACTCGTCGAGCGTGAGCGTCATGTCTGTGCTCCTCACGGGGGTTCGGGGTCAGCGCCTGCGCAGGCGCTGGTTGTAGGCGTCCTGAAGGCGGCTGAACCGCTCGTACAACTGGGCTCCGGTCGGGCAGCGCTGGCTGCCCTGACAGGGGTGACAGTTGTCGAGGTGGGCACTCCAGGTGGCGGTGGCGTGCATGTAGCGGGTGTGCAGGTCGTCAGGCACGACGGCCTGCCGGATGGTTCGTCATGAGGGGCGGTGCCTCTCGGGGGCGCTTTGGTGCGGGGTGGGTGTCGGTAACGCGGTGGCCGGCGTCCCACGCCTTGGCGGCCGTCGTGGCAGCTGCAGCGAGCAGGGCGAGGGCGAGTGGGTGGGCCAAACCGCGTGCGGTAATGGCCCGCACCGCCCTGTGCTGGGCGGTGCGGGCACCGCTTATATGGAGGTTCAGGGCTCGATCAGCTCGTCTGACCGGAGCCGTTGCAGTCGGTGCAGGTCTGCATCTCGACGCCCTGGTAGGGGGTGCCGTCAGCGCCGATGTGGTTGACGGTGACCATCTGCTGGCCGGAGCCGCCGCAGGAGGTGCAGGTGGTCATCGGGCCACCTCCGCACTGCCGCAGCGGCACGTCCAGTAGCCGCACAACACGCAGGCGTCGTCAGCCGCCTGGAAGTTGAGCGGTCGGATGAGCCGCAGGATCGGCTGGCGGGCGTAGCCAGGCGACATCTCGGCGAGGGTGCGCCGTACCCGGCGGCCGGCGGCCCGGGCACGGTCGTCGCCGTCGGCGACCAGCTGACGCACGACCCGGTGGAACTGGTCCGTCTCGTCCCGCTCGTATCCGCGGCTGTCGTCCCCGCCGCGGTCGTCCTCGCGCCGGATGTCGTCGATCGTCCCGGCACAGGGGGTGAGGATGCTGGTCATGCCGCCACCCCCCAGCCGGTGCGCGCCCGGCGGGCGGTACGGATCTGGCGGATGCTGGCGGCGAGGGCTCGGATCCGGAGGTTCTGCTCGGTCCGGTTCGCGTCCTGGTGGAGACGGCCTCCGTTGCGGCGGCCGTCCGGGTTGAGACCGGCCTGGGTGCGGAGCTCGATGGACAGGTCGTCGAGCAGGCGGCCCTCGGTGTCGCGGTCCGCGTCGACCGCGGCCGCCAGACGCTCGGCCTGAGCGGCGTGGGCGGCGGCGAGCTGGGTACCGGAGAGTCCACCGCGCACCATGTCGTCGACACGGTGGTTGCCGTCGCCGTTACGGAGGGCGAGTTCCTCGCACGCGGCGCGGACCGGGCAGCCGTTGCAGACCCGGATCGCTTCGCCGCGGCGGGCCTGCCAGGTGATCTGGGGCTCGCCGTCGGTGCGGAACCACAGGTCCGGGTCGCTGGTGGCGCAGCGGGCGCCGGCGTCGATCGTGGACTGGAGTACGGCCCGGCGTGTATGCCGGGCCTGAGTGGATGTCATCCTGTGCATGCGCGTGTTGCCCTTCTCTAGAGGGTGACGTGCGAAGACGAACCCCCGGGGGTGCAAGCCCTGGGGGTTCGTCGCGTTCGAGGCCCTGTTGGCCCCGTAGCTGCTGTACGAGCAGCCACGGCCGCCGCCACCCGTTCGTCGGGGTGGCGGCGGCCGTGGTCGTTCGTCGGTGTTCAGCTCAAGCGGTCAGCAGTGGAAGGCCGGGGCCGCGGAACTCGGAAACCGTCTCGGCCGGTCGGATCCGGCATGCGTTGTTAGCCTCTTCGACGGTCGTGCCGCTGCGCTTGGCCGTGGCCTTCTTCGCGTCGACCGTGTCCTCGCGGTGCTTCGCCCACTCGGCTGCGGTGTTCTTCGTGGCCGTGGCCACCCGGTAGCGAGTAAGCAGTGCATCGACGCGGGCATCTTCTTGGTGCTCGCGGTCTCGGCGCGGCTGGGTCCGCTCCAGCTGCTCGTACAGTGCGGCGAGCCGGGCGCCATCGATGCAGCGGTGGGTACCACCGCAGCAATCGGCCGTGTTCCTGGCCCGGCACTTCTTGAGGTGCTCGCGGTAGGCAGTGAGCACGTCGGCCGCGTTCACCGGTGCCGGAGTCATCCTTGCGACGGGCTTGGCCAGCGCGGGGAGCGGCTTGTAGTGCTGTCGGGCGGAGCGGCGGCCGGTCGCCGTGCTGTCAGCCGTGAGCAGCTTCTCGCCCCACTGCTCGACGGTGATGTCGATGGTGATGCGCTGTGCGCTGCCGGGGCAGCGGCGACCGCCGGCCGGTTTGTCGCCGAAGTAGCGGTGGGGCCTGTCGTTGGAGGCGATGACGCCGGCGCCGGAGCGGTGCGGGGTGATCATTGAACGGGTGAGGCGGTGCCACGTCTGGCAGTCGGGGCAGACCGCCATGCGGGGATCGCCTTCGCGGAGGTTGAGGTGTTCGGGCCGCATCGTGCTGGCTAAAAGCGGGGTACGTCCGTTGTGACGCATCAAGTTCTCCCTTGCTGTTACGTTCTCCGCCGGTCAGGAGCTGGACGGGGTCCTGCTCCTGACCGACGGGCAGCGCAACGGCCACGGGTGGCACAACTGGCTGCTGCTCTCGGAGGACCGCGTCGTACTCGTCACCCCGAGCCGGCATGTAAGCCGAACAACCAGACGTATGAAGTTGAAGGAGGAGCTGGGTTGTGAGGTCCGGCTCCCACATCCGGCGCCGCCGGGGGCGGTTCCGGGTGAAGAAGCCGGGTCTGAAGACCCGGCGGGCGAGGGGCCTCAGGCCGCGAGCGGCACCGGCGCGCCCGCGACCTGCGGCGCGATGCGCAGCTGCCTGACGTAGGGGAGGAGCATGTCGACCAGGCGCTCGCGCACCAGCTCGGTGGCGGTCGGCTCGGTGGCGGCGATGTCGCGGGCGGCAAGCATGCGGTTCTCACGGGCCTCGATCGCGGCGATGGCGGCGGTGATGTCCAGGCCGTCCAGCTGTTCGTGAGGGAGGGGATCGGCGGCGTACATCTCCATCGGCGTGCCGAACGCGACGTCCAGGTCGATGCCGGTGAAGTCGGGGAGCGGCACCTCGACCGCCTCCAGGAGCGCGAGTGTCTGAGCGTCGGAGTGCTCGGTGGCGAGACTGGCGGCGGGGCGACGGGTGACGTTCATGAGGTGGTGCTCCCTTCGGATTGGCGGACTCTGCGGGATCCCGCGCCGGTGGCAGTGGAGGCTTTAGCGCCCACGTTATCGGCATAGCTAACTTAGCTGATACAGTCAGGGTCGTGTCAAGCGGTTAGTTGAGGAAGCTATGGAAGCTAGCTAAGCCAAGGGGGTCGTCCTACGATGTGGCTCATGAGCAACGAGGCCGTGCAGCCATATCAACGGATCGTCCAGGACTACAGCGAGAAGATCCGCTTGGGGCGGCTCACGGCCGGCACGAAGCTGCCGAGCACACGAGAACTGGCCGACACATACGGCATCGCGCCGGGCACAGTTCAGCGAGCTCTTACCGAACTTCGTAACGCCGGACTGATCTACTCCCATCAAGGTCGTGGTTCGTTCGTCAGCGACACCGCTGGCGACGCTGAGCAGGACGCAACTACCCGAGCCATCAGAACGCTTGAGGAGCAGGTCGCCGCCCTCGCCGCGCGCCTCGAAAAGATCGAGAAGCGCAATGGCTGACGCCCTTCCCTTCGTCTCGTTGCGCATGTTCCGTGCTCCCTGGTCCGCTTCGACTTCGTCACCCAATTGGTAAGGCTGGTGGGGGAGTTGGTTCTAGATCCGGCGTGTATCCATCCGTCGGATACACCGAGTTGGATACATGGAGGTGACTCAAAGTGGGTCAGCGGCCGAACCTGCTGAGGCCTGATCAGTCGCCCCGGCACCGCCTTGGCTACTTGATCCGGGAGCTGCGCGAGGCGCGCGGTCTCTCCATGAGGGACTTCGCGGCCAAGACGTTCGTTTCGCACTCCAAGGTGCAGCGATGGGAGAACGGTGCACGCCCCCCGAAGGACCGGAGCGAGGCGGAGCTGATCGACAAGGTACTTGGCGCTGGCGGGTTCCTGATCGAGTTATGGCAGGAGATCGGCCGGGAGATCTCTGATCCCAACCATGTATCTGATTCGGCGTTCCATGTATCCGATGCATCGCTGGCCCTAGCCACAGCCGTATCCCAGGCGGCACCGTCGGGCGGTGAAGGGATCTTCATCCCTGCACGTCTAGACGATGGAACGGTGGTACTTGTGGCGGTTGATCGACGCGCAGTGTTGCGCGCTGGGATGGGGATCGGTGCAGCGACGGCCGCTGGTTTGACCATGCCAGCAGCCGTTGCAATCAACGCGTCAGAAGATCCATTCGGCTTCGCAAGGAGCGTCACCAAGAACTGGTCCGGCCTTCGTCTATCCCGGCCTAACCCTGACTACGGTGTCGACTGGCAAGCTCTCCTTCCTGGCGGTCGCTCCATGCTCGGCTCTCAGCTCTCGCTCCAGGTCCACCCCGCCCGCATCGATGAAGGACGGGTGGTCGTATCCGTCCCTGACCAGCGACGGGTCGAGGAGTTCTTGACCCGGCCGAATCGCAGTCTGCTGGTCGCTGCAATTGCCACCGAGGATGCCTCGCAGTTCTACGTCCTCGACGGCCGCAAGGCATGTGGCAGGCTGATGAAGAACGGCGGTGTGTACGAAGTCACCGCTCCCAGCGCCTACAAGCTGGATGACCTGACGTACGGCATCCTGTGGGCTGTCGCAAACTACGACGACGCGCTCCAGGCGGATGACCAGGTTCTCGCTGAGACGCGCAGCGATCTCAAGGCATATGAGCGGTTGTCCGCGTCTGCGGTCAGTCGGGAAGCTGCACCCGGGTTGAATGCTGTCGCCCACATGTGGCTGGGCTCGGACTTCTGTGCTCGCCATATCCTCCGCGCTTTGCCGGAACTGCCAGAGGTGCCCGCGTTCTGGACCCGCGAGCAGCGTGGGGAGGAGGCCAGCGCATGGCTGATCTTCGATCACAAGTACCCGTACCTGCGAGAGACCACCAAGGCCCTCGGCGGTACGAGCACCCGAGCCTTCTGCATCCCGGAGGGCGTGGTCTGCTCCTCCCCGCGTCATGAGCGCATCCTGTTGTTCCTCTCCATGGCCCTGATGGAGGCGATGGGCATCCACACCCAAGTCACGACCGACCCCTCATATGAGGCCGTCGAAGGCTTCGTGGTCGCCCCCGACAAGGAAGCAGTAATCGCCAACTGGGTCAGGGCCGAAGGCATGTGGCATGTCGACGTGACAGCCCGATCCTCGATCGTCCGCGACTGCACGAACTCAGCGCAGGACGTCAACGCGCATTCAGTCACCGCAGCGCCGACGGCAGCTGGACGACTCCGTGCTCTCGCCCATTACCTCGATCTGCCGTGGGCCTGGCTGGTCCAGCGGTGCGCCCAACTCGCCAGGGCTGGATCATCCGGTCTGATCCAATCCCGAAGCCGACTCGTCTCAGCAGCCGGCATCGATACCGCCTGCAAGTACGTGGGATCCCTCCCTGCCGATCACTGACTCGCTGTCCCGAAGGAGATAGGAAACATGACCGACAACGTCCGGTGCGTCGCCGTGTTCTCGCTCGGCGGCACCATCGCGATGACCGCGCAGACGGGAGGCGGAGCGACGCCGACCCTCTCGGCCGACGACCTCGTCGCAGCGGTCCCGGGCCTTGCCGAAACTGGAATCGCGGTTAAGGTTCACGACTTCCGCCGACTCCCCGGTGCATCGCTGTCCTTCTCCGACTTGCTCGATCTCGCCGTGGCGATCGAGACACTCCCAGTCGACGGCGTAGTCATCACTCAGGGGACGGACACGATCGAGGAGACCTCGTATCTGCTGGACCTCGTCACCACCAGCGACATGCCGATCGTGGTCACAGGCGCGATGCGCAACGCCAGCCTGGCCGGAGCAGATGGTCCAGCAAATGTGCTGGCCGCCATCCGCGTCGCGGCCAGCACCGAAGCGCGGGGCACGGGCACCGTCGTAGTCTTCGGAGAGGAGATCCACGCTGCCCGCTGGGTCCGAAAGACCCACGCCACGAGCCCTACGGCCTTCACCTCGTACCCTGGGCCGCTCGGGTATGTCGCGGAAGATCGAGTGCGGATCATGACGCGTCCCAGCGACTCCCCGAAGGTCGATCCTCGAGGTGCCACCACGCCCGCGCGCACTGCAATCGCTACGGTCGGTCTCGGAGACGACGGGGCAATCCTTCAAGCCATCGGTGACCAGGCTGACGGCTTGGTGATCGCAGCGTTCGGCGCAGGGCATGTACCTATGGCCTGCGTAGACGCGCTTACCGATCTCGCCAAGCGCATGCCAGTCGTCCTGGCTACGCGGACCGGGTCCGGCCCCGTACTCAGGCAGACCTACGGCTTCCCCGGATCCGAATCCGACCTGCTCGCTCGCGGGTTGATCTCCGCCAGCACGTTGGATCCGATCAAGGCGCGCATCTTGCTGCAGCTACTCCTGATGATCGCCTTGGACAAGGACCAGATCACCGAGTTCTTCAGCGTCATCCCGTAACCGCCCCAGCAGCCTCCGGAGAATCATCTTGCGCAGCTTTGAACTGACCACCGGCCGGACTTTCGGCGTGAATTTTGACCACGGCGACGACTTCTTTCCGACCCTCGCCGAGTTTTGCCGCGAGGCCGGCGTCCGGCACGGCTACATCCCGATGTTCATCGCTGGTTTCGCGGAGGCCGACATCGTTGGTGCATGCGAGAAGCTCGAAGATCCCGAGGCTCCGGTCTGGAGCAAGGTGCACGTCACGGGCGTGGAGGCCATGGGGTGCGGAACGCTCGCCTACGACGCTGAGACGGACTCGGTCATGCCGCATGTCCACACAACTCTGGGCGAAAAGGCGCGGTCGGCCAACGGATACACGAGCCATCTACTCAGCGCCCGCGTCCAGTTCCTGGTCGAAATGCTCGTAGTCGAGGTCACCGCACCCGTAATGACCCGCCCGACGAACCCGGATCTCTACAACGTCCCACTGCTGGCCTTCGGATCTTGAGAGCAACGCCGCCCGTGCCGTGCGGAGGAACAACTCTGATGCCGCGTCAAGCGGGAGCTAGGGATGCTCTCCGAGGTCCCGCAGCGAGCCGAGGCCGCCGACAGGCAGCTGGAGTGCGAACTCGAGCCGAGGCATCCTGGTCCGCACCACGCGATCGGTGTCTACTCACGTCCCGTCGAGGCAGGACCGCATGCCGACGGGACGGCTGTGAGATGGGCCGACCGCGAGCGGCTCGATGTCGTGGCGTTTGCGAGGTGTCCGTCAGAAACCCGCCTGGTCAGGTCAACTCCGCGGTCTGCACCCTCTTCTCCGGGCATCCCGGGCGGCACGACCGCGACTGGACAGTGCCGGACTATTTCCGCGCGGAGGGCCAGTGATCAGGACAGAACGCGTCTATCTGATCGGCTCTCCCAACTCTCCACTCGCGAAGATCAGCTGGACCAACAAGGGTTCTACCTGCACGTTCTCACGTCTGGAACGGGACGGTCATCGGCAGAGGGAGGGAAGTCAGGTGGAGCCGGTCGGTATCTCGCACAGCAACACGCTCGTCCTCGATACCGGAGATCGCTGGGGCCGTGTATGTTTTGGGGGATGTTTCCCTACTGTGGAGGCTCCAATGTCCGATCCGCTGAGGCGAATTGATGCCCTGGTGGAGGAGGACACCCTCCCCACACCCCAGGTCCGGCAGCAACTCCGGCTCGCCGCCGGCCTCACCCAGACCGAAGTCGCAGACGCTATCGGCGTCAAGCGCCTCGCGGTCGCACGGTGGGAGGCCGGGCTCGCCCAGCCTCATCGAGGAAACCGTCGCGCGTACGCGCATCTCCTCCGACGACTGGCCGCGAAACATCCGGACGCCGTCATCGAGGAGGCGCCGGATGAGGGATGACCTCGCGGTCCCGGCCGTATTCGGGTACGCCGACTCCACCTTCGCGATCGAGGGGGTCGGGGTGACGTAGCCGCCACCGGCCGCGCGCGCCACTCAGCGGATTAACCACCCGCTCGGCCTCGCGCGGCCCTTCGCTCCGACCGGACTAACCATCCAGGTCGGCCACTCAGTCCCGGTTCGCTCCCGGTCCTGAGCTGCGGCTCACCGAGCCGCTCATTTTCACCATCGGCCCCTAACCAGGGCCATCAGCACCACCGGTCGCTAACCACGGCCACCACAGCCACAGCAGCACCGACCTGCTTTCCTCGCGGGCTCCCACCACAGGGGCTTCGCAATTCAGCAGGACCGAGAAGAGAGGAGAAATCTCCCCCACCCGATCGGTGTCGCCCGCTTCTCACGAAGGGGGCTACCCAACCCGTCCGCACATCCGGCTCGGCCCGGCCCCGAGGGGCTCTGGTCGGTCCAGCTATATGGAGAGCAGGTCGTTTCTCATAGTGCACGAGAGTGGTGTCCCCTGTCAGCTCAACTCTGTCCGTTTCACCCCGGTTCGGGGGCTGCGGATTTCCCGCACGACGGGACTGTCGCCCGATTCATGCATCTTTGCGCAGTTCGCAGCGGAAGTTTCATTTCCGGTAGGAAGTTACAAGAGCAGCGCTTTCGGGGTGTCGATGAGCGCGGTCGCGGTGTCGGCCGACCCGCTCGTGCACGCGCGGGTCGGTGCATCGGACGGTGGGGTTCGCGAGGGCGTCGTCTCGTGCGGCGGGACGGGTCTCAAGATTGTTGCCCGCCGTGTGGGAGCACCGGCTGAGCGGGCTCTGTCCACAGGTGATCTGGTCCATGGTCGCCGGATGGATCATGTTCTGACGTTCCCTTGGGGTGTCCGGTGAGCGCCATGGCGGCACCGGCCGCTGCTCAGGAGCACTCTCTCTGGGACTCCGTCGACGGGGCCTCGGCCGGGCGTCCGCGGCGTCGGCTGCAGTCGGTTCCGGCGCAGGCCGGTCCGGTGGCTCGGCTGGAGCTGGGCAACCCGCTCCAGCTGTCGAAGACGATGCGCGCGCGGCTGCTCGCCGCGGTGCGTGCGCTGGTGACGTCCCCGGCGCTGGCCGGTGCGTCGGACGGCGCCCGGCTGGCCTCGGTGGTGCTGACGGCGAAGTCGAAGGTCCGCGACGACTATCAGGCGTCCATCTGGGCGGCGGAGCTCGGTCGGTGGCTGGGGGTGTCGCAGTCGACGGTCGCGCACACGGTGCTGCCCGAGCTGCGCGGCGCGGGGCTCCTCGGCTCGAACGTCGCGACGAATGCCTTCGGGCACGCGACGGGCCTGGAGTGCTGGGTGATCCCGATGTACCGGGCGCAGAAGGCCGGCGACCGGCGGCACGCTCTGGCGCTGTCCCGCTCGGAGCTGGCGGTGCTGCTCAGCCTGATCGAGGTGCTGTTCGGTCCGGGATGGACGCCGAAGGACAAAGCGCCGGTCCCGGCCGGGCTGCTCGCCGGGCGTACGGGGCGGGGGGCTGCGACGGATCGGCTCGGGCTGCTGCTGATGGTGCTGACGACGGGGTCGGCGGGCTGGCTGCAGCTCTGCCCCGGGTCCGTGGACACCGACCGCGGGCGTCCGGCCGCGACCGTCGCGCGGCTGCTGGGCTGCACGGCGGCGGCCGGGGCGAAGGTACTCAAGCGGCTCCAGAAGCACGGCGTCGCGGAGTTGGTCCGGCAGGAGACCGGCGCGGGTCTGCACGCGCGGTCGCGGGTGCGCCTGGTGCCGGTGGCTGATGCCCATGGGCTGGCCGTACGGGAGGCCCGCCGGGTGGCGAACGCCGTGTTTTCAGACCTCGCCGGTACTGCATCCGGAGATCTTGAGTCGGTCAAGAGGGGCGAGACCCGTGGGACGACTGGGGTGGAGGACACCAGGCAGAACAAGAAGGCCGGATCGGCAGACCTCGCCGCAACTGCACAGCACCACGCTCTCCACGCTTCTGTGGTTACTCCTGGTGGGTCTCTCGCGCTCTCTGGTGGCTTTTCCGGCGAAGGCCGTGGTGGGTCCGGTGAACTGCCGGACCGCGCGTGCGTGCGCCAGGATGGCGGCCCGCTCCGCGGGGAACAGCGGAAGAAGTCCCCGGTCGTCGAAGGCGTGAAGGGCAGCCGCGGGCCGGTGGCTGGTACCCCGGTGTGGGTCGGGGACGGTGCGGGCCAGGGCAGACAGCAGCGGGGGAGGGTGCTCCTGCCGCCGGAGGAGCTGCGGGTCGTCCTGGCTCCGGTCGACCTGGTGTGGGCGCGCCTGGAGCGTCCAGCCCGGAAGTTGGTGGAAGACGCCGCCCGTAGCGAGCTGGACAGGGTGGTCGGGTTCGCCGGTCGTACGGATGCGCCGCGGGTCCTCGCCAACCGGGTCGCCCGGCGCCTGGAGGAACAGATGCGGCTGGCCGCGCCGATCAAGAGTCCGGTGGGCTGGCTGATCGGCCTAGCGCTGCCCCAGCGTCAGCAGTGCGGCGACGTGCGGTGCGACGACCGGGTGCTGCTCGACTCCGGGCAGGACTGCCCGCGCTGCGCGGAGAGGCAGGACGACCGCCGCGACCAGCGCCGTGCGGTCGCGGTCGCCGTCGACGCAGCGATGCCCGGCGCCTCCGAGACCGAGCGCCGCGCGGTCACCGAGCAGCAGCTGCACCAGGACGTGACCGCCAGGGCGTGGGCGAAGGCGCACGAGTGGGAGCAGCACCGTTCCCGGCAGGCCGCCGCAGCTCAGGTCCGTGCTGAAGCCGCGGCCGCGCAGTTGGCCGACGACGTCCCGGCCGCGCCGATGGTGCCGGTCGTGCTGCCCGCGCCGCGTCCCGTCGCCGCGCCCGACCCGGTCGTCGACGACGTCGACCTGGAGCAGGAGCTCGTCCTCGAGGACCTGACCCACGAGCACGTCCGCGCCTGGCGAGTGCGGGGATTGAAGGATCACCAGGTGGTGTTCGACCACATCGACCAGTACGGCGAGCCGTCGGCCAGGAGGCTGTTCAGCCACCAGCTGGTCGACCAAGCTCAGCGCCTGGCGGGCACGCAACACCTGGTCCTCGGGCACACCACCTGGGGGCAGGCATGAGCGACGGCGAGGTGTCCGGGGTCGACCTGGCCCGGGTCGCGCTGCGGTCCGCGATGGAGCAGGCCCGGAAGAACGGCGCCGGCCAGAAGACAAAGAAGAAGCCGCGGCCGGTCCGTACGGTGCGGCGCGACGGGCGCGAGCCGATGGGCCTGGGCGCGGCGATCGACGCGCTGGTCACCGAGCGGGCCTGGGCGCTCCCGGCCGCCGGCGCTTCCCTGCGCCAGCGGTGGGCGGCTATCGCCCCCGACCTCGCCGGGCACGTGGCCGCCGTCGGCTTCGATCCGGACTCCGGCCGGCTCACCGTGTGCCCGGAGTCGTCGGCGTGGGCGACGAAGGCCCGCCTGGAGCAGACCCGCGTCATCGCGGCCGCCAACAAGACAGCGGGCCGCACCGTTGTGCGCGCCCTGCGAATCCTGCCGCCCGGCGCCGTACCCGCACCGGGTCCGGCAGACGTCGCTCCGGCAGACCCGGCCCCGGCCGCGCCCACCGGTCCGGGGAAGACCATGGAGACGGCGCGCGAGGGCTACCGCCGCGCGCTCGCCGCGCACCAGGCGGTCGCCGCGCCTCGCCGGGTGGACCCGGGGATCGCGGAGGCGGTGGAGCGGCAGAATTGGGCGATGCGCGAGCTGAGCCGACGCGCGTTTCCCGAGCCGGAGGCCACCCCGGACGACCAGCCGTCCCTGATCGAGGGCGCCCGCGCCCACCGCTGCCGCAAAGTCGCCGCCACCTATGCGGCCGCGCTTCGCCGCGCCCGTGGCGAGCGCGCTCAGCAGGCCGAAGCGGAGCCGCTGGGTCGTACGGCATGAGGCTGTCGGAGTTACCAAGGGCGTCTTCCTGGGCGAGGTTCGCAGGTCGGAGATAGCCAATGGGTAGGCGGTGTTGGGGTGGTTGGATGGCCGGGTGTCAACGCCCGTTCCGGTTCGTTGAACATGCCGTCCCGCGTCTGGTGGGAGCGGTTGGACGGCGGGGAGGTAACTGATGAGCGATCGAAGCGCAATTGAGTGGACCGAGGCGACGTGGAATCCGACGACAGGATGTGACCGGGTTTCTTCCGGGTGCGACAACTGCTACGCGCTGACGTTGGCCAAGCGGTTAAAGGCGATGGGGGCGGCGAAGTATCAGAATGACGGGGACCCGCGTACGTCGGGGCCGGGATTTGATCTGACCGTGCATCCCGATGCGCTGGATGTTCCGTACGGGTGGAAGAGCCCGCGGACGGTGTTCGTGAACTCCATGTCGGATCTGTTCCATGCCCGGGTGCCACTGGACTTCGTACGGCAGGTCTTCGAGGTCATGGCGGACACGCCGCAGCATACGTACCAAGTGCTGACCAAGCGGGCCCGCCGCCTGCGGCAGGTTGCCGACCAACTGGTGTGGCCGGGGAACCTCTGGATGGGTGTCTCGGTGGAAACGGCGAAGGAACTTCTCCGGGTTGATGATCTGCGGCAGGTGCCCGCCGCAGTCCGGTTCCTGTCCTGTGAGCCGCTGCTGGGTCCGCTGGACGGGCTGAACCTGGACGGCATCCACTGGGTGATCGCCGGCGGCGAGTCCGGCCCGCGGCACCGGCCGATGGAAGAAGCCTGGGCGACCCAGATCCGTGATCTGTGCCTGGACGAGCAGGTCGCCTTCTTCTTCAAGCAGTGGGGCGGCCACACGCCTAAGGCCGGCGGCCGCACCCTGCAAGGCCGTACCTGGGATCAGATGCCTGCGTTTACCGACGCCTGACGGTTTTCACCGAGGGGGTTCCACGATGAGTTCGTGGGTTCTCCCTCCAATGCCCGTGCTGGCCGTCCGGCCGCTGCTGTGCAGCAGCTTGACGGCTTTGCGCGCAGCGGGTTCGGTGACCTGTCCGTAGTAGTCGCCGAAAACGTCCAGCGTGTGGTTGAGCAGTTTGAAGGGCCGTTGCTGCCGGTGCAGGATCTGTTCCATGTTGTCGGCCATGGCGGGCACGGCAGCGTCAGTGACCTCCTGCGGGTCCGGGCGGACCACCGAGGTAGCGGAGAAAAGAGCGTCCGGGTCTTCCCGTTCCTCCTTGATCTCAAGTCCCTCCCACCACGCGTCCCGAGCCCGAGCGACGGCGTCGCCGAAGAACCACAGGCCGTGCTCGCTGCGGGTGCCGAAGACCAGGTGGTACACCGCCTTCTGCCCCGGCTTTCTGGCGACTGGCACCGACTGCACGAACATGCCGGTCTTCTCCCTCAGCCGCTGGGCGTACTGGGCGGCCACGACCTCGTCCACGTCCGCTTCGGCTGGCTCGTCCGGCCGGAAATACTCACGCCACCACCGGCCGCCGCACGCCTCATCAAAGCGCTCGGAGGAGCGTTCCAGACCGCGGGCGGACCGGGCATTGCCTCCCAGGCGCCGTACCGCGTCCATGCTGAAGTTCATCAAGAACTCGGTCGGCTGCCAGAGCCGCGGAATACTGCGCCGCTGGTTCAGCGTCTGAACGATCCGGTCGAATGGCAGCCCCAGGCCGCACGGATCAAGGAACAGGAACAGCGGGAGCCCGTCGGCAACCCGCAGCACCTCGCCCAGAACTCCGTCCACGTCACCGCAGTGCACCCGCGCGTCCACGCCCAAGGCGCGGTAGTGGGCAGCGACCTGGTCCAGACGGGCAACGGAATCGGGTTTCTGTTCCACGAAGAAGCAGTTCCATAACAGCGCGTTCTTCTCCAGGTGATGAGCGGCCACCTGCATCGCGATCTCCGCAGAGCCGCGGTCGCCGCTCTCGTACCGCCCCTCGCCCGCATAGCCGTCGAGGTACACGACCTGGTGCCGACCACGCGAGCCGGTCATCCCGCCGAAGCGGGGAATGTACTGGCCCAGCAACTTGTGCTTGAGAACACTCGGCAGCGCCTGCGAGGCCCAATAGTCCTTGTCCGTACCCGTTGCCATGGCTTCTCCCCCCACCCCGGAATCCACTGCGATAACCGATATTGCGGTAAGCATCACGCACCGTAAAGAGGGCGCCAGGTGCTGGCTACCGGACTGAGGAGCATGGGCCTGTCCGGAAGAACGGCGGAGCGCCGGGGAATCTCTTCGTCCAGGTGCACAGCGGCCGACGGCCGTAGGGCGGACCCTGGTTCGCGAGGAGTTGAGCCAGTGGGCGTTCCCGGAGCCGGAGACCGTGCCGAAGGATGCGCCAGCCCCCTTCGCCGCGGCCCGCGTCCAGCGCCGCCGTGAAGCCGCCGCCACCGAGGCGGCCACCCTTCGGCGGGCGCGAGCCGAGCGCGCTGCCCAGCAGGCTGGAACCGCGGCCGTTGTCGCGCACCCTGTCCCGGTGCGCACGACGGCTTGATCCCAGCGATGACCTGTTGGACCAACGCCCGAACTGACACGATGAGTTGGGACGGAAAGGTGGGGGTTCGTGCAGGGTGACAGGCGGCAAATTCAGACGGCGGTGATGGGAAGTGCGAACTCAGAGGAGCCGCTGATGCTGCCGCTGGAGGCGATCGAGCTGGACGCCTTCCGCCGGCGGCACGGTGACGACACGTTCTGGTGCGGACTGCTGCTCGGCGGCTGCGGCGGTCAGCTGACGACGAAGCTCTACACCGACCGCGTGTGCCACTTCGCTCACCACCCGGGCCCGGACGGACTGCCTCACGTCTGTGGACGGCGTGCCCGGGGCGTTGCCAGCGCCGACCACTTGTACGTGAAGTCTGCGGCCGCGGCCTGGTTCCGGGGCCGCGGCGATCAGGCCGACTTCGACTTCGCCCGGCCGGACGGCGCGGCGATCGGCTCCGTGGTCGACATCCGGTTCAAGGCACGTGGGCTGCGCGTGCACCTGGACCGGGCGGTGGAGCCCATGTGGGACGAGGATGGCCTGGAGCCGGTGCTCGGGGTCTCGGTGCCGGTGGACCAGGAAACGCTGATCCGCCGCTGGTATGTCCACCGCATCCGGCTAAACAGCGAGGGCACTGCCCGCAGGGTCAGCATCGGCACCGAGGCGTTCGCGCGGCCGACCGAGTGGTTCGGTCTGGACGAGTGCGAGATGACGGAGCGGGGGCTGTCGACACCGATGGTGGAGCAGATCGTCCGTTCGCGCAGCACGCCGCCCCCGTCCCGGTGGACCGCCGTGGAGACCAAGAAGCGTGTGCCCAGTACCGAGGCGCGCCGCCGCCTTCTGTTCTTCCACCTTGACAAGGCGGTGACCGCACGGGACACCAAGCAAGTCCGTCGGCTACTGAACCGCGCCAAGGTGGCCGCAGGCAGCGGCCGGACCGAGAAAGAAAACAACATCGCGGATGCAGCCGCTGACTACCTTGCCGAGCGCATTCAAAACAGAAGGAACCGGGCGACAGCCCGGAAGAGCAACGCGGAGGTCACAAACGAGGCGGAGGCCACGGTCGAACGCCCCCGGCCGACGCGGACGGTTCCTCTGCACGAGAAGGTTGCCCGGCGGTTCTGGATCCGCCGGGCCTGCCCTGTCTGTAACGCCCGGCCCGGCCAAGTATGCGTCGAACAAGGCGAGGACGGCGGCAAGGGTGTCCAGCGGAAGCACGGCCACGATGAGCGAATCATGTCCATCGTGAAGGAACGCGAGGCGGCCGCGAAAGCCAAAGCGGCGCAGCGGGCGGAAGACCAGCGAACGCTCCGCGGGACCGCGAGCATGGTGCCCGGCTTCCGGCTGCTCAACGTCCCGTGCCCCGTGTGTCACGCCAGACCTGATCAGGAATGTGCACTGACTGTGGGAGTTCACCAGTTGAGGAAAGACATCCTCTTCCGTCGGCTTCGCGGCAGCGGCCACCGTCGGTAACCCAGCCAGTCTGAGCAGGCAGACGGCTCTCTGCCGCCAGTTGCCGGGGTAGCTCGGGGATAGAGGAGGCTGCGCTCTTGCGACTACCACCGCGTCGGAGACTTGGCTGTGTCCGGCGTGGCCGTTCTCCGCCCGGTGGGCGGCCAACTCGCCGGTGGAGGCCATACTGGTACGCAGCCAGCTGACCGTCCATCCCGGCTCGCCAGATACGGTCCAGCCGCTGGCGCCGGGCGAGCGGCGTGCCCGCGTCAACCGTTGAGGTGCTGTCCTGGGTGCCCGGCTCTTGATGATGGCTAGTGCTGTGACCGCATAGGTTCGCCGACATCGTCAGGCTGCAGGCCATCACATGATTTGAGCATGCTCAATTTTGAGCGCGTTCAATATAGTGTGGGGCGAGCCAACGGGGCCTGGTCGCGGGCGGCTGCCCGTGCGTGTGGGGGAGGGATCTGCGTGGTCCGACAGATCTGGCGGTCGGCTGCCTTCACGGCGGTGGCGATCGCACTGACAGTGTCGTGCGGCTTGGCGGCGGCGATCTACGCAACCGAGATATCAGCGGATCAGCTTGCGGGGCGATGGACCAACGAGGCGGGGACATCCTTGACCTTCCACGCGGATCACACCTTCACCAGCGAAAACTTCGACAAGTTGCCCGTCGCGTCTGACTGCACCCACCCTTCGGACCTGTCGTCCGGCAGTTGGGTGTTCTACTCCGAGACCAGCGCTGACGAGACCGCCTCACGCGGCACCGTGCTGTCCCTGACCTTCTCGGCCGACGACTGCAGGGTGGACACTTACCTCTTCGGCGACGAAGACGACCCTTCGATGTGCCCCACCGCAGACCCAGATGAAGGCTGCGATTCAATCGGCTATCTCCACCGAACCAAGTAGGCCACGAAACAAGCCACTTGCTACGAATCCATCCATACGTGGCCGGGCAGCGCCAGCGCACCCGCTGCCATAGACACCCCAGCCTCAATTTGCTGGCTCTCCAACGCCCTCTGCAGCGCTAGGACCGCAAACGTTCACGGTGTCGGATGGGGTTCGACCGAACGGCGTGAGCGGTCGTGAGGCTTTGGCACTGATGGTGTCTGGACACCTGTGCGGGTGGCAGCATCGTCTCGTGATCACTCGTGTTGAAGAGGGCGAAGCTGTGGTTCAGGGGAACGAAGTGGTCAGGGCCCTTCTGACGGCGATGGCGACCTTGGAGGATCTCGTCGCGGTGGGGCATGACTCGCATTCGGCGTTGAGCACCCTGGAAGACATCGCCCATGAGCTCGGCAGGATGGATTCGGGTGAGCGCCGGCGGTTCATCGAGGTCCTGGAGCACGTCGCCGCGGAAGAGCCGGGCCGGGCCGCCTGGATCCGGGGCATTCCCAATGCGCTGGGCCTTGATCGTTGAGGCCTGGGGCCGAAGGTCACGCGGCTTCAGGGACGGGGCGTCCGCCCCAGCGGATGCCCTTCTCACTGCGGACGCGGGCCCGCTCGCGGCGTTGAGCGGCCAGCACGTCGGGGTGGCGGGCGTTGGCGTTGCGCCAGCGCAGATAGGCGTGCAGGGCGCGGGTCTGGACGGTGTGGTTGCGGTGGTGGGAGTTGGCGATGGTGAACTGCCACAGCGGTCCGAAATGGGCTTCGATCGGGTTGGCCCATGACGCGTAGGTCGGGGTGAAGCACAGTTCGACCCGTTCTTCTTCGCCCAATGGCGGATCTTTCCGCCCTTGTGGGCGGACAGGTTGTCTCGGATCACGTAGATCGGGGCGCCGTCCGGGCGGGCCGCGCGGATCGACCTCAGCGCGGCCAGGGTGTTCACGGCGCCCTTCTTGCGGCGGTTGAAGCCCCACAGCCTGTCGTCGCCGACCGAGTAGCAGCCGTGGAAGTAGCGCACGCCGTGGGTGCGGTGGTAGGTCGCGGGATGCCGCTCGGGCCGGCCCTGCTCGGCCCAGCACGACCCGGCGGCGGGCCGGATCCCAAGCGGCCCGAACTCGTCGAACGCGAACACCCGGTCCGGGAATTGCTCCAGGACCTCCTCGATGCGGTCCAGCTTGGCGTCGCGGTCGGGGTCGGGTGACTCCTTCCACGTCTTGGTGCGCTGGAAGGTGATGCCGCGGCGGGTGAGCAGGCACCGTAACGCCTCGCGGCCGATCCGAATGACACGGCCGTGCACTTTCCGCGGGTAGGCGGCGAGTTTGCGGATGGACCAGCGAGTGAAGGGCTGGCCGAGCTTGGTCGGGCGGGTGGTGGCCGTCGCAACGACGAAGTCCTCGTCGTCAGGACTGAGCAGGCGGGGACGGCCTCCCGCCCACCGAGGGTCCAGACAGGCCAGGCCGATCTTGTTGAACCGGTGGATCACATCCCGGACGGTGTCCTCATCGGCCTGCACCAACTTCGCGACCACCGGCACCCGGTTCCCGCCGGCCGAAGCGAGCAGCATTATCGCCCGCCGGTACCGAACCGAACTGGTACCGCCCCGGTGCACGATCTGCTGCAGCTTCTGCCCCTCCTGGTCGGTCAACCTGCGCACACGGACAGGCTCAGCCACCACACCTTCCAGCAGTCGGACGGACGTCACCGCACATCCAACCGCCGAAACCGCCAACCCGGCGAACCTTCCCGGTCAGAGCACTAGCTGTACAGCAGCCAAGTACAGCAAGAGGGCGAGTGCAGGACGCGGCGCCGACCAACCCGCGAGATGTGCACCAGAACGGGCGGTAAGCCACGGCCAATACCGGGCAGCAAGGGTCAGCAGGAAAGCGTCAACTAGCGGCTTTCCCCAGTTCAGGGGCGCTATCGTCGTTTTTGACACTGTGAGCGCCCGCCGGTAGGGAAAAGTTGTTGCCCGAGGGAGCCGGCGGGACGATCATGACGAGGATGTCGGACCTGCTTGAGCGCGTGACCGCCTTCCGCGCTGCCTTTGCCCGCCGCCAGGCTTCTGAGACCGTCGAGCTGCCCGGCGCCTTCGTCGTCCGCGACCCGGACTTTCCCCACTCCCAGGAGCACAACCGACTGATCGTCGATGCTTCAGATGCCAACCCGGGGGCACTGCCCGAACTGGCTGCACAGGGCCTCGGATCGCGTCAGCAGTACCGGATCGCGGTACTGGACGAGGCGCTTGGGGAGCGGGTCGCCCCGGTGCTGGCGGCGGTCGGCTACGACCGGGACGCCGAGCTGATACTGGCCCGGGAGACGGCTGGCTGCGCGCTGCCCGAGCCTGCCGCGCACCTGGTCGAGCTGGCCGAGCTGCGAGCGGCGGTGTTCCGCCAACAGCTGGACTGGGGCTTGGACGAGGATCTCGCTCGACAGCTCACCGAACGCCGCACCGCCCGTTTGCGCGGCGCCGAGCAGGTGCACTTCCTGGCCACCCGGACACCGGATGGGGAGATCGCGGCCTGGGCGGACCTCTACCTCGACCGAAACACCGGGCTGGCTCAGCTGGAGGATCTCGTCACCGCCGTGCCGCACCGTAAGCAGGGCCATGGAGACACCCTGCTCGCCACAGGTCTGGCGTTGGCCGCCGCTGCCGGGATCCCGCAGCTCTTCCTTATCGCGGACGCGACCGACTGGCCGCGCGAGTGGTACTCCTGCCGCGGCTTCACCGAGCTCGGCCGCAGCTACTCCTTCCTCAACCGTTGACGGCGGGGATGAACCGGGGCCCACTGCTGCCAAGCACTCTGAACCCGTGTTGGGCCACAAGCGACGGCGCGCCAACTTCCCCAAGGTGTGTGCGAGCCCGATCATGGAGTTCTCTATGCTCCCGGCGACGGCAGATTCAGCACACGATCCCCGAGCGTCGGGACCAGCGAGCCAACCGCCGCCGGCGCGGGAGCCGAGGCGGTCACCCCACGGGTTTCGACCGTGCACGGTATGCCCGAAGGAAGGAGGTCGAGCGGTGCATCAACGCGCTCAAAGGATCCAGAGCCGTGGCGACTCGATATGACAAAAGGGCCTATGTTTTCCATGGCACGGTGTCTCTGGCCGCCCTTCGGCTGTGGCTTCGTCCCTGATCTCTCAGGCGTCCTTCCGCGGCGGCTATGCCGATCGACTCAGTCGTCGGCCGCGACGAGGAGCGTGATCCGCCCAGCTGAGCGGTCGATGAGCACGAATTCATGGAAGCAGTCGTGCACACGCCCCCAGTCGTGGATGGCCTCGTCCCCGAGCCCGCTCAGGTAGTAGATGTGGTCGGCTGCGGACAAGCGGTCGAACACCTCCTGCTGCAAATCTGCCTCCAGCTCGGCTGGCACGTCGCCGAACTGGTTCACCCACTCCCAGAGGATGTGCGCGGTCTTCTCACAGCTGACGGCTTCGTAGACCTCGGGGGTGACCAGCCTCAGCCAATAGGGGCCGTGCCTGGATCCCTCCAGCAGAACTCCACCGCCTGCATAGTCGTCCCGGAACTGTTCATGCCCGATGAGTGCCGCGAGCAGTTCCCCATCGTCGACGGACTCCGCGGGGAGCCGCAGACGCTTGACGTCGACCCACCTGAAGCCGTGCGACTTTGAATCCTGGAACTTGTAGTCCCGGAAATTGATGAAGGCGCTGGCCTCGTGAGTGAGCTTGCTATCCATAGCGCCACAGCTTAGGAGCCGGACAAGGCGCACCATGCCGACCCATCAGACAAGGCCTACGACTCCTCGGCCATGGCAGCTCCCGCCCTGCAGTGCCGCGGGCGGGAGCGCTCAACCTTGATCAGGGGTGTGCGTGAGCCGGCGCCCTCCGCCGCTCACCCGTCACCAGAGCGTGAGTGCCTCTTCTGGTGCGCCGGGCATGCTGGGCGGAACGGCCGCCGCTACGAGCTGATCCCAGGTCTTGTAGCAGCTCGCCATCGCGACGAGGAGCTGCGCGGTGGCGTACGCGTCGTAGGTAGCACGATGCCTGCGAGCGGGGGCTGCTGAGAGGTCCGGCTGAACATGCTCGATCAGGGCGTCGAGTCCGTATGACGGCAGGTTCGCGTACGTGGCCTTGGCGAGGCGGAGGGTGTCAATGACCCCGGCCGGCGCCCACTTCGGCAAGTGCGCCGTCAGCGCGCGGTAGTCGACGTGCGCGTTGTGGGCGCAGATCCACGCTGCGCCCAGGACACCGTGGACCTGATCGGCGATCTCCCGCCATGCCGGGGCTTTCGCCAGAACCTCGTTGGTCAGGCCGTGCACCCGGGCTGCATAGGGCGTGACAGGGCGGGGCGGGCAGATCAGCCACGCCCCGGCTGTGCTGGTGTCCAGATTCCCGTCACGAACAGGCAGCGCGGCGACTTCCACCAGGTCCGGCGGATGGGTGCCGTTGCCCTCAACGTCCACGACGAGCAGTGCGGGCCAGGTGGAGAAGTTCATCATGCAGACGTCTCTCAGTTCTTCCGTGCGGCAAGGGCGGGTCAGCCCTGCAGCTCTGCCCGTGCCTTCTCCAGTTGCGCCACCGTCACCGTGCCGGTGCCCGGGAGGGGCTGCGCTCTTCCACACTCCCTGAACACGGGCCACGACACAGGTTGGAAAAACTGGTTCTGGCTCAAGTTCCGTGACGCGCGCCCGCTGGGTTGCGGTCGACCGCCGGCGTGAGGTGGTGTCACGTGCTGGCGCTGTGGCGCGTCCGCGGCAGTGGGCGAATGCACTGCAGATCTCGTTCATAGACGTCGCCCAGGACGTCGATGACCTGGATTCTGATGTCGAGCACGGCCAGACGCTCAAGAGCCTTCGACCCGAGAGCGAGCAATTCCATACCTTCTCGACCAGCGTTCGTCATCGGGATAGCCGCGCCGGAACCGAGGTGAAGGAGGAAGAAGTCTTGGTCCCAGTCGAGCCCCAGTGCTACCAGCGAGTCGATGGCGTTGCGCCAGGACATCCAGCCGGAGGGGATGGCAGCGCTGCCCGCGTATGGCCCGGATGCCCGGATCCGGTAGGCGACGGAGCACACCACGGATCGTCCCCCGCCAGCATTGGCGAGGGAGACTGTTCGTAGTGAGTCCGTCAGTTCGTGGCTGCGTCCCGCGAACCCGGACCAACTCAATACGGGCTGCATGGTCTGGGACAGTTGGGATCGGGTCACAATGATGCCCGTCAGCAGAGCGACCACGGCTGCGCATGTGGACGCGTCCAGCACCGTGAGTCGCCACGGCCAGTCTCCGCGGACATGGCTACTCAGATTGGCCTTGACGATCTCCCAGGTCAGATCGACGAGGGCGAAGGAGAGCAACGCCCGAGGTAATCGCAGTGTCTTGTTGCTGGTCGAGACCCGCCGCTGAATCCACTGTGACTCTTCCACATGGTCTCCCAAGCCTTCGCACCCGCTGGGTCTCACCATGCCGCGCGCCGCGTCATGGGGGCAATAGCCTTAGGTCTGGCCCACCCGCAGGTGACCTGGTGCAGCGTGCATTTCGCGTGGTGAGCAGCAACGTCAAACTCTGCGCCTTGGCGGGGCAGTGGTCGAAGGCTTCGGCCAGGTGCACGGTGTAGCCGTCCTCTTCCATCAGGACGACGGCAAGGCCGAACGGCTCGGGATGGTTCAGCTCGACGGGGTGAGGGCGAAGTCGACTGCGGCTTGGACTGGCGGCACCAGCGCGCCACCCTCAGCCGATCTTGTCGCCGCCCTGGCCGCTCAGGTCGGCAACGCCGTGACCCGAGCGGGGAGGCGCTGGCTCCCGAACGGCGGACGCCGCGGCGCCGCAGGTAGTCGCGGACGGGGCCGTTGCTGTAGGCCTTGTCCGCAGCGAGACTGTCCGGCTTCCTGCGGGGCCTGCCCGGCCCGAGACGGGGGACCCGGATCTTCTCCAGCACCGATTTGAACTGGGTAAAGTCCGCCCGCTGCCCTGGCGTGACGACCAGGGACAGCGGACGGCAGCGGCCATCCGCGCTCAGGTGGATTCTGCTGGTGAAACCGCCCCGCGAGCGGCCCAAGCCCTCGTCTCCAGCACCACCTCCACCAGGCGGCCGTGAAGGCTCTGCCACGGCGTCTCGTCCTGGTGTTCTGCCTTCGCGGCCCCCTTTGAAGCGGGGGCTGGCGGCGGGTCGGTGCGGGCGCCGGCCGCATGCTGATGCGCACCCACGACGGTGGAGTCGACAGAGATGTCCCAGTCGATCTCCCCGACCGCGTCGGCCTCGGCCTGGACCTGCTGAAGCAGACGCTCCCAAGTCCCATCGGCCGACCACAGACGGTGGCGTTCATAGACGGTCTTCCACGGTCCGAACCTCTCGGGCAGATCACGCCACTGCACCCCGGTCCGCACCCGGTGCAGAATCCCGTCGATCACCTGCCGGTGATCCCGCCACCTGCCACAACGCCCGTTGCTGACCGGCAGGAACGGCCGCAGCCGTGCCCACTCGGCATCCGTGAGACCGCCCCGCCCCATGCTCACCTCAACGATTCAGGCACGGCGTCCGTCACGTGGACAGCACGACACCTGCGTACTGGCCGCTCTCTGGCCTGGAGAGGAGCACCCGGCGCTTTGGCAGCTCGATTTCCGCGACGACGACGGCAATCTCCTCTCCGACCTCGAAGTCTTCTGCCGGACTCGCCGCAGGGCGGCCGTCGATCTCTCTGAAGGGGACCAGCCCGAAGATCCCATCCCGAAGGTCGACGAGGATGCCGATGGGAAGCACCTTCTCAACCGTCCCGCGGAATTCCTGGCCAACCACTGTGCGGTCGGCGAAAACCTGGAGGGGGTCGGGCTCCAGTGCCTTCAAAGACAGTCTGGCCTCAGCGTTGTAGGTGTCGGACCCAATGAACTCGCAGGCGACACGCTGCCCTACCTGAACAACATCGGTGGGATCATCGAAGCGCCGCCAGGACAGTTCGGGGAGCCCGAGGAACCCGACACCGGGCAGGGTGGGGTGGCCAGGCCCGTCGTCCAGGGCCACGAAGACCCCGAACCGTTCGATCGCCGCGACGGTGCCGGACAGGATGTTGCCGCGGTGCAGGGACTCCAGGAACGCCCAGAGTTCCGGGCTCTCAGACTGCCAATCCATACCCGCAACCCTGGCACACGACGTCGTGTGCCAGCCATGTCCTCAAGCTGAAGCGACCGTCCGCAACCCCATGCCTCAGCCGCCAGCACCTTGATTGCCCGGACAAGTCCTAGACGATTGGTCCAACTCTGGGGGCCGGGCGTGCAACGCGCCCGGCCCCCAGGCTGGGAAAGGCTGCCTTTTCCCTCTGCCTCGCAGAGACCCTCGCTCTCCGGCTCTGACACCTGGATGAAGGCCCAGCGTCCCGCGGGTCCATGCCGGTTCTCGGCGCATGCGTACCCGCTAGCGGCTGCGGGCTGGTGGCGGGGGCCCGATCCTGCAGGACCTCCCGCTGCGTGGCAGGCGACGTCCGGCCGGGGTGGTCTGATGGCCGGCGAGCTGGACTGGGTCGCGCTGCACGCGGCGCGGGAGGCCACGAAGCCTGCGCCGCGTGGGGGGCAACGCGAAGCGGCGGCGCCGTGCAGGGGTGCGGCGCGACGGGCAGGAGCCCATCGGTTTCGCCGCGGAGTTCCAGAGCCTGATGGTGATGGCCGACCCCTGCGGCCTCCCGGCCGCTCGCGGCGCGGTCCTGGGCTTTCTCTGAACCAACGGCACGAGCCGGCGGCGCCTGTTTTCTATACGGTGGACGTGGCCGTGGGTCGATGAACCTCCAGGACAACCGCCGTGCCTGCCACGGATTGGTCCTCGTGCATGGTGATCACTTGGCCGGGCTGAAGGTGCTGCCACTGCGAGGGGTTAAGAGGAGCAAGTCGCACCGAGGCTTGCCCACCGGGCTCCAGGACGGGCGCGAACTCCACCCAGAGCTTGGCAATGTTGAGGGCCGGTTCGCCGGTCCGGGTTCGGTTCCCGACGTTCCACATCGGTCGAAGGACGCCGGCACCGCAAATGGGTGTCTGCCGTCGCGCTTCGGTGGCCGGGCGGAGGGTGAGGTCAGCTCGGATGGTGCCATTGCAAGTCTCGTAGCAACGCCAATGGCACCAGGCCGCGCTCTCATCCAGCCGCATCTGTTCGGCTGCGGCCGCCAGGGTCTCCCAGAAGCTGAGCGGAAGCGGGCCCACGTCACCGAGTTCTTCCAGCAGCCCGAGGGCTACTTCCCACTCGTCCCGAGTGAGGTACTCCCAGACATCGTTCACCGTGATGTCGTTCTCGGTGGCGATCTCCTCAGGAACCAGCAGGGAAGCGGCTTCCAGCAGCTTGGGGACGTCCATGCCCTGATTCTGGACCACGGACTCCTGCCGATGGAAGGAGCCGCCCGATGGGTCCCATCGAGCAGGTCTCGACACTCGCGAGGCTCCTAGAGCAGCGCGTGAAGTCGACCGGATCGCCCAAGACGGCGCCGGACGCCTATCTCAGCTGAGAACCTGGCTGGTACCCCTCATCGTCTGCGAGGGAAAACAAGGGTGCACACAACAAGAGACAGGGGCGTGACGATGGACGCCGGCGACTCCATCTCCGCTGCCAGCGCGATCGTTGCTGCCGCCGCGGCGGTAGTGGGCTGGTGGCAGGCGCATAGCGCAAGACGCACCGTCAAGGCGTCCGAAGAACAGGTCAATGTGATGCGCGACCAGCTCGCGCTGGAGCGCTCCCTGCGAGACGACAGCATCAGGCCCCGTTTTGAAGTCGCCCACACCACGGCCATGCTGCTCCCTGGGGGCGGAGGGCGCCTGACAGTTGAGGTCATCCAGACCACTGGTGTGCCGCTTGATGACGTGAAGGTGGAACTGTTTGCGGGCGGCCGGCAGATCGTGCCCGATGAGTCAGCCGACAGCGTCTACCTGTACTCCGCACCCGGCAGTAAGATCACCGTCCGGGCACACCTCGATGAACAGACCGCGCAGGCCCCAGCCATCCGCGTCGAACTGTCCGGCACAGAGGCCCGAGGCACCCGGCAGTGGGCTGCGAGGCTCGTCGCACATCCTGCTGTCACAGCTAGCAGACTGCTTGGCGCTCACAGGGACGAACATCCGGGGGTGACCACCTCCGGCCTGCCGCGGCGGGTACCCAGGGCCGATCAGGTCGCGGGACCCCGTCATGGTGGCCCACAGGTCTCCCGAGCCCCCGACGATGTCAGGGGCAGGCTGAGCAACCTGCGCCGGGGCATCCAGCGGGGACGCAATACGGGGAGTGACACGAACAGCCAGAGCTCTGTTCCTGACAGCAACCAACACCAGAAGCGTTCTGGGATTGGCCCTGGCGGCGCTGCGTCGGCGAAGGACGTGCCCCCCAGCGGTGCCCCGGCTCCGAAGAAGGCACCGCCCGAGAATCCGTAGCGACGTGCACCGTGACGGGATCAACCTGGATCATCATGATGGCCACCGGCCAGACGCGCGGCGCCTTGCCGGGCACGGAACTCTGGGTACGTGCCCGGCTCGACGTCCGAAGAGAGGCCGTTCTGGCGCTACAGAACTGGGCGCCGACCGGGCAGTTGGCACCCTCACTCCCCGTTGCCGAAGCCGGGTAACGAGACCGCTTATGGCTCAGCTCGGCGGGCTGGCCAGGACCTCAAACGATCGGCGATGTCGAAGGTGTCCAGCCGAAGGGCCTTGATCTCCTCGATCAGTTGAATCCACTGGGCTTGACTCGCGTCGACGGTCTCGCCGGAGGCCTCGATGTACGCCACTGCGACCGCGTACCCGTACAGCTCGTTCCGGGCGGGCAGCGGCCGCGTCAGCACAATCGTGTCGAGCAGGGCTGCGGCCCGCCAGTAGACATCGGGGTCGGCCATGTCCAGGTGGGGCGTGTTAACGCGATGCCGGGCGACGGCCGCGACAAGCCCCGAGTAGTCGCGGACCTGCAGGTGCTTGCCGAGCACGCGCTCTTGCCGGTCGAGGAGCCAGCGGACGTCGATGTGCAGTTCCAAGATCAGGCCGCCCGGCTACTGGCGGGCGCCTCGGGGAGGCCGCCGAACGCCTTGTCGAAGGCGTCGACGAAGCCCGGACGGCCGAGCGCGGCGTCGAACGAGACCGTCGCCCTGACGGACAGGTGCAGCCCCCGCACCGTGGCGTTGCCGCGGCCCTTCAGGTTGCCCGTCGTCGACAGGACTCGGAGGAGAGGAAGGACCGGGTTGTCGGCGTCGAGCTCACGCAGGCAGGCCCGCGCGGTGCTCGCGGGCGGTCCTCCTCCCCTCACGCCGACGGAAAGGGAACGAAGTCGCTACGGCCTCACCTGCTACATGGACGACCTGGTCGACACCCCGCCAACCAATCGGTATGAACAGCTTTCCCTCGCCGACTTCACCCTGCGCGAGGCGGCACACCTGCTCACAGCCCACCACGGTGCGTGGACAGGCATTGGCAAGTGGCTGCCCCGCCGACTGCTGAGTGCGGACCCGGTACGTGGCAAGGCTCTACTGGAAGGCCATCAAACCGTGGCCGATCGCGCCGACCCCGCGCCGTTGGCGACTGCAGCCGAGCAAGTTCTCGATCTGCTCGGCGGACCGCTGCGCGAAGAATACGCACTCCCCTGGCGCACCCTGATCCGCGAGCCACATTTCGCGCTCTGGGCGAACGCTCAAGAATTTCGATTCAGCGGGCTGAGTCTTCACGAAGCCATCGCGCATGTCGACGGACGCGCGATGCGTCCTCGGGGAAGTAGCTGGCCCAGTCCTCGTCCAGGGGCGTCCAGGCCGCTGGCTGTCCGCTCTCTGGGACCAAAGGCTTCGCAACATCCACGATTGCGACAAACGACAATCCAAGGGTGGCCGGCCACTCCGAGCGATAGGACCGCACAGTGGCCGCGGCAGGTTCCGGCAGCAGCCCCGCCTCGATGCCGGTCTCCTCGAAAAGCTCGCGCCGCCCGCCCTCCCGAGGTGTCTCCCCCGGCTCAACGCGCCCGCCTGGCGGGACCCAACCGCGCCACCGGTGATGGACCAGCAGCACTCGAGCGAGCACCTTGTCGAACACCCACACCTCTGCGGCAAGAGGCTCCGAAGGCCCCTCGCCGACGGAGGTCAGCCACTGGCCAGCGCCGTCGAACTCCATTCTCGCCAGCTGGACATCGGCGGCTGCGGCCTGTATCACCCGTTGGTCAAACACATCACGAATCACTGAGACAACATAGGGCGACGGTCTGACACTGGGATGGTGCCGGACAACGTCCCGGCCGCCTACACGACGCTTCGGCCCAGGTCACGGTGAAGGTCCTCTCGTTTGGTGTGCTGCTCACATGCCGCGCTCCGGGCCGCGGCCATCGCGGGTGCGTTGGCCCGGAGCGGTAGGCAGGTACTCCAGTAGGACGGGGCCGGGGTCGTCCTCGGACGCGCGCACGCCTGGAGCTCCGCGAAGAACGCCGTCACGGGTGTGACGACTGCCCCCTCCGAGTCCAGCAGCATGTAAGGCCGCGCCGGGTCCGTCGTCTCCACCAGCGCACCGGTTTGCGGGGGAATGAAGCCCACCAGGTCTCGGGCAGAATCGCCTGTCTCAAGCATGGCCGGAAGCTAGCAGATACCGTCTCTGACCTGCGAATATTCTTCTCTTAGTTCAGTCAACGGCACGATCCCGATCCGGGTCTCGTCTGCCACCGAGAACCGCTCGATCTCGTTCCACCAGTACCACCTGGAAGACATGGGGCGAATCCGCACCCGGAAGATCTGCCAGCTCGACGGCGAAACGCTCGGCCAGGAGGACATTGGCAAGGGGTACGAGCTCACCAAGGACCAGACGGTCCCGGTCACGGATGAAGAGTTCGACCAGACGCCGCTGCCCACGGCAAAGGCCATCGAGATCGTGGCATTCGTCGACCGTGAATCGATCGACCCCGTCCGTATCGCAGACAGCTACTACCTTTCGCAGACGGAGCCGTGGCCGCCAAGCCCTACGTGCTCCTGCACCGCGCCCTGAAGCGGAACTTGAAGGCGGCCATCGCCAAATTCGCATGGCACAACCGGGAGCGCCTCGGTCTGCTCAGCACCGGCGGAGATCACTTATTCCTGGCGTGCGGTATTCCCTGCGCTCAAGCTCTGCGACGCTGCGGCCAGGGGTATCCGAGATGCCTGGCGAACTCTGGTGAGCCACCGCAGACCTCGGCGGCTTGGCGCGGGTCAGCTGCGACGAGTTGCTCAGCGAGCCGTTCAGCTTGGTCTGCCGGGTCGTCACTGGAGACGGCGAGGATCATCCGGAACTGCAGCCAAGGATGATCTTCCCTGATAGCCGAGCGGCCTGGATGGAAGAGGAAGACGTTGACCTGGTCTGGTTCCCAGGGCCAGGCGGACACGGCGCCGAGTTCGCATTCCCACCTTGCGAGCCACTCAGTGCGCTCTCGGAGGCCTTGCTCCAGCAGCCGCGCAACAGTCCGCGCCGGCCATTCCCAGCTGCGGTCCGCGGTCGCCCGCTCGACTTCTCTTTGGTACTCCTGAGCCTCGAAGCGGAAGGCAGGCAGGTCAACCTCCTCCTCGTCGGGATTGCGCCACTCGTCCCAGAGCACGTAATCGCCTTCGCGCTGAATGGTCACGTAGAGAGCGCCGCAGCAGCCTTCGGTGCACGATGCCTCGGCCAGCCGTACCTCGTGTGGTACCGATGCAGCATAGAGAGGGCCGCCGGGCACCAAGAGGTACTGGGGATCTTCGCCCGGACCCTCTGTAAATGCGTCAGCCAGGATGTCCCTACCATCAATCAGCGCCCGAACCTCCACGTTTGCACCCCTCTGCGCGGGATCGGGAGCGGCAACGCGAAGGGTGAGTCAACGCTTCTCATCAGTCACCGGACGATTGTCGAATACGCCGGGACCGGGCGTCGCGCCAATTCTCACAATCTACCTTCCTGGGCAGAGATCACCTACTCCAACGCTGCGGCGAACCCTTGTGGTTGAGGTCCTCGGCTCGCGTTGTGATGTAGCTGCTCCAGTCCCTCTTCGACCGCTGCAACCAGCGGACGGCCGTGTTGATGTGCATGTCGGAGAGGTCAGCGAGGACGGCTGCGGGGAGATCGGGAGCCAGCGTGATGCGAGCGGTGTTGCGGACTGCCGTGATCTTGATGTCGTGCCGGTTGAGCTTGTTAGCGAAGGAAGTTGCATGGGCAGGTCGGCCAGGTACCCTGCCGGGGAAGAGGAACTGAGTGGTGCCAACGGCTCGGCCCACAGCCGATCGATCGCAAGGCGAGTCGGCAAGCTCAAGCACCAATTGAGCCAGGCGTGGTGGGAGCCTGACAGGTTTATCCCCAAGCATGAGATCGATGCTCGATGCCGCTATCACCGTAGGTCTTCGCGAACGCCTCGACCTTCTCGGCGTGCGCGCGGTCCTCGGCGTTGTAGATCTCCTGCATCGCCTTCGCCGCGCCCGGCTGCGCGGACTTCGGCAGGGCGTCCGTAACATCACGGGCCTTGTGGACCCAGCACCTTTGATGCCGGGTCAGCGGGAAAGACCTCGGCGGGCGCCTTCCACAGGCCCATCGCGCCGTCGCCGACGACCAGCTCGGGATCGCGCATGCCGCGACGGCGGCAGTGGCGACGCTGCGCCGAGCTCCTCGCCCAGGACGACGGGCACTCCATGGGGCCGCTGGGCCCGTACGCGCCGAGCTCCGTGATGAGCGCCGCCCCGTCCTGCAGCTGTTGGGTGCCCGAGACCACAGCACGGCACTGTGCCCCGTATCCGCCCAGGTGGTTGCGGGGCACAGTGCCGCGTCTCGGTGAAGCTGCGGCTTACTTGTCAGCCTTGTCCAGGCGCCACCCGACCATTCCCGTGGCCCCCGGCATCCCGTCGCCGTCGATCTTGATTGCTGCCGCTGACGCCGCGAGGTGCTGCCGGAATGTGACACCGTCGCAATCAAGGGTCTGGCGAACGGGGTTTTTCACAGCTATGGAGAGGCTGATTCTGCCCTTTCCGACGCAGACTACCGACAACTTGTACGAATGCCCTCGCGTCAGATCCGGCACCGAGTGGAAGCCGTCGCTGACACGCTCAAGGCCAGCCTCAACGAACAGCGGATCACTATCGCTGACCTCGGCCGTGTCGAGGGTCTTCTCGACTTGCTTACCCAGCTTCTCGTCGGTGAGGTCAGACCCGTTTGAGGGGCTCTTCTGTTGCTGGCTCGGGCTGCTCGCCGATGTGCTCGGCCCACCGGAGTCGCTCGTGCATCCGGTGACCAGGGCAACGGACAATGCGGAAGCGCAGAGGATGAGGCTTCGACCCAAAGGGCGCGGTTGTTTCGTCATGAGCTCGTCGACCAGTAGCGCCACCCGACTTCTCTGGTGGGAAGCTTCGCGGTGCCTGACCCAATTTTCACCTTACCGCAGCGGTTTGCACTGGTTTTGTACTTTGTCCAGTTCACCTTGTGGCCCCAAGAGCCGTATTGCAGGTGACCGTACTTCTTTGCAGGTATGTCGTGGGTGTATGTGTGCCCCACGGTGACTCCCACTTCGGCCACGACCTTGACGCTGTACTCCGCCTTGACCTCAGCGAGAATGACACTGGCGGTGACTCCGGCGGTGCCACTCACCTCGACCCCGATCTTGCCCGCCTTTTCCACGCTCACCCTCATCGATCCGCCTGGACCGTCTTTGTAGCTGGTGCCGTTCCACCATGACGGAACGTGGTAGTGGTCCTTCTTATTACTCACTTGCACCCACTGCTTGACCGGATTGTCGCAACGCATGGTCCCGACATCACCGTCGGCGCTCACCTCAGGGAGCGCGGAAAGGGTGTGGTCGACGGCGACCTCGGCGGCCGACTTGGACGGGCCTTCCACCATGCTGTCAGCTGATTCCCGCGAGGCGATCTGGTCGGAAGTGACATCTTCAGGCGCGACGTCAGACGACTCCTCGACGGCGCCGGCCGTGGTGGCCAGTACCAGAGTGAAAGCCAGAGTCGTGACTGGAGCGAATAAGTACCGCAGTGCTGTCTTTCGCACGTGATTCCCCCTACAAATGACGCCCAGACGTCTGGGCGGGTCTGTGAGTAACCTACGTAACTTCCGCACCTTGATCGGTCACTTATCCGATTTCCTGAGGAAGACTTGAGGAATAAGATCCAGAGTTCAACTAAGGCCGGTCCCGTAACGGGCATGCAGCACGACGTCGCAAGCGGTTGTCGCCTGGCTGAGGAGTCAGTCCAGGCCAGTCGCCCATTCCGTCAGCCCCGCAAAGTCGTCGACGGCAAGGCCGCATCGGGGGCCGCCCGGGCGAACCGGCCCGACGCTGTGCTGCACCTGGGGGCGCCTGATTGAGTTCCCCTTTCCCTCGCCCTGGCGGAGGCAAGGGGGACACGGCGTCAGTTGGCCCGTCCGTGGGTGCTCGCGGGTCTGGCGGCGCGGTATCCATAGCGGGCTCGGGCGCGGTCGATGACGGCTTCGAGGTCGCGTATCCGCTCGTCGGTGGGGTCGAGGGTGAGCTGGTGGGTGGCGGTCTCGGCGGGCTGTAGTCGCTCGACTCGGACGGAGATCGCCCGGACACGAGCCCGTTGCAAGCCGAGGGATGCGAGGAGGGCGAGGCCGGTTTTTGTGAGAGCGGGGGTGTGGTCGGTGGGCTCCGTCAAGGTTCGGGTGCGAGTGGTGTGTGTGCGATCTGCGTAGCGGACGGCCAGGGTGATGGCGCAGCAGACGCTGTTCTCGGACCTCATCCGGGCGCCCAGTTCGTCTACGAGGCCCAAGACTGCCTGGCGGTGCTGATCGGGGTTGAGCTCGTCGACGTCGAAGCGGTGCTCGGCGGACGCGGAACGAGGAACCGCCTGTGGGACGCCGAGGCGGTCGTCTCGGCCGTGGGAACGGTCGTGGGCCTGTCGGCCGACGGCGGTGCCGAGGAGCCGTTGGAGGGTGGCGAGCGGTGTGTCCGCGATGTCGCCGACGCTGTAGATCCCGTACCGGGACAGGGATCGCGCCGTCGCGGGGCCAACTCCTGGCAGGGCGGCTGCATGCTGGGGTCGCAGGAACGCGGCGATGTCGTAGGGGGAGTTTCCGACGACGGTCGTTGAGCCGGGCGGGGAGAGAACGGCCGCCATTGCTGCGACCATCCGAGAAGACCCGATACCCGCACTCGACTGGATCCCATACAGGGCGAGCGCGCGCAGCCGAATCACCGCAGCGAGCCCTTCGGCATCGTGCTTCCAGTACCGCAGGGCGCCGGTGAGGTCGACATCGGCGGACCAGTCCGCAGGGTGGGCCTGGACCCGCGGGGTGATGCCCTCGAGGAGGGCCAGGAGTTGCTCGTACATCTCCTCGTCCGGCTCCGGGAGGTGGAAGTAGATACGCATCACGGTGCGCGGGCTAGTGGTCATCCGGCGCTGCCGGGGCTGCGGTGGCCGAGCCGACCGAGGTCGGCGGAGCGGGTGCCGGCGGGCTGGAGGTCGGCGTACGGATGGAGCTTGGCCCCGGCAGTCCCGTTCGTGAGCGTCCGGGCCGGTACGTCGGCCGGCTGGGCGGGAGTGGGTGCGGGTTCGCGGCGGCCGAGGAGGTCGAGGACGGCCTGGGGGCCGTGATCACGTCGGGCCGCAGCGAGGGCTTCGAGGTCCCAGGCCATCTGCCCAACAACCGTCCGGCGAGGGCCTCGGGCTTCGACGGTGCCGCGGACGAGCAGCAGTCCGTTGTGGAAGATGGTGTGCGCGCACGCCTCGTGGGAGTCCTCGAAGAACGCGATGTCGACCAGCCCGAAGCCGTCTTCGAGGGTGACGAAGATGACGCGCTTGCCGGACGGGATGGGCGGCGTCTGAGTGGAAGCACGAACCCCGGCGACCAGGACCTGCTGACCGGGGTGCATCGCGTTGAGGTGCTTGGCATCGGTGGCACCGATCTCCCGCAGCAACCGGTGGTGGTGCTCCATCAGGTGCTGGGAGACATCGATCTTCAACACGCTGAGTTCGGCGTCGAGAGTCTCGCGGCTGCTCATCTCCCGCAGCCCGGACGGCCCGGCGGTCATAAGAGTGTCGTCGATCGGGAGCTGTCCGGCGCCGGGACGGGTACGGGTGTGGCGGTGGAGCTCGGCGGCCTGGAGCAGCAGGTCACGCCGCGTCTGGTCGCCCTTGAGCTGGTCGAGCGCGCCGATCTGGATCAGTCGTTCGGCGATCGCTAGCGCCGGGTGGGCCCGCTGCCAGAAGTCCTGCAGGGAGTTGTAGGGCTGGCCAGCAGCGATCCGGGCAACCTGATCCTCGCTGATGCCTTTCACAGAGGACAGCGAGAGTCGGACGCCGAAGCCTGTGTCGGTCTGCTCGACCTGATGCGCGGGCGCGGATCTGTTCACGTCGACGGGCAGCACGGGCACGTTGTGGCGGCGAGCGTCGGCGACGATCACACGCAGCGGCCACATGCCGGGGTCGTGCTCCAGCAGCCCCGCATACAGCGCGGCAGGGTGATGGGCCTTGAGCCATGCCGACTGGAGGGCGGGTACCGCGAAAGCGACGGCGTGCGCGCGGCAGAACCCGTACGCGCCGAACGAGGCGACGATCTCCCACACCTCGTCCACGACCTCCGTGCTGTAGCCGCGGGCGCCGGCCTTCTCCCGGAACCACACTTCGAGCTTGGGGAGGCGCTTCTCGTCGGCGAGTGCGCGTCGGGCGACCTCGGCCAGGGCACGGTCGCAGCCGGTCATCACGGCCAGGATGTCGATGATCTGTTCGTGCCAGATCGTCACCCCGTACGTGTCCTGGAGGACCGGTTCGAGATCGGGGTGCGGGTAGACGGGGGCGGCGCCGTGCCGGGCGGCGATGTAGAGCGCGGGCATCCCGCCCTGCACCGGACCCGGCCGGAACAGGGAGATGTCGGCGATGACGTCCTGTGGGTCGCGGGGCTGGAGCCGACCGACCAGGTCCTGCTGACCGGGCGACTCGAGCTGGAACATCCCCACGGTGTCTGAGTCCTGAATCAGGGCGAAGGCGAACTGGTCGTCCAGCGGCACGTGGTCAGGATTGTCGAGGTCGATCTGCCGCCCGGTCGTGCGGCGGATCTCGGTGACGGCGTGCGCCATTGCCGACTGCATCCGCACCCCGAGCACGTCGAGCTTGAGCAGACCGAGGTCTTCGACATCTTCCTTGTCGGCCTGGACCATCGGGTACTGCCCACCCGGCGTCGGCTGCACCGGCAGGCGGTCCAGCAACGTCGCGTTCGAAAGGATCACACCGCACGGGTGCATCGCGATCCCACGCGGCAGCGCATCGAGCCCTTCGGCGAGCTCCCACAACGGACCGTACGAATCAGCCTCCGCTGCCAGCTGTCGCAGCTCGGGCAGCTCCTTGAGCGCTCCGCGGATGTCGCAGGCCCGGATGTGAGGGAAGGACTTCGCGATCCGGTCGACCGTCCGCGGCGGCAGCCCCAGGGCAAGGCCGGTGTCACGAAGCGCATGACGCGCCCGCCAGGTCTCCGGCATCCCCGTCACCGCGACCCGCTCCGAGCCGAACCGCTCGAAGATCCTGTCGTACACCTCCAGGCGACGGGCGGACTCCACATCGACGTCGATGTCCGGCAACGAGGCCCGACGCTCCGACAGGAACCGCTCGAACAACAACCGGTGCTCCAACGGGTTCGCTGTAGCCACGAACAAGGAGTGATTGACCATGGAACCGGCGCCGGAACCGCGGGCGGCGACCCGGATCCCCATGTCACGGACGTCGGCAACCACCTGAGCAACAGCGAGGAAGTAGGCCTCGAAACCGAGCCGGCCGATGATGCCGAGCTCGTAGTCGAGTTGCTCGACCGCCCGCCGGTCACGGTCCAGGCCGCGGGCAACCATCCCGGCCTCGCACCGCTGCCTCAGCAGCCGCATCGCCCCACCCGCACCCGGCGCAGCGCCGACCACGGTCGGCTCGGGAAAGTGCGGGGTACCGAGCCCAAGATCGGCGACCGGATCGATCGCACACTGCTCAGCGGTCTGTGCGGTCACGGCGAGCAGCTCCGCCGCGCGACCCGGGCCGGCACCGGCGGCCGCACAGATCCGATCCGCCGTAGCCGCCATCTCGACTGGGTCCCGGAGCCAGCGCTCGCCGCAGTCCAGGCGCCGCCGGTCGATCGGCCGCAGCAGCCGGGCCGAGTCCAGGACGTCCGCGATCCGGTGTTGAGTGGGGTCGGCGTAGCGCACCGCGTTCGTCAGCACCGCGGGGATGGAGAGCCGGTCGGCCAGGCCGAGGGTGTGGGCGGCGAGCCGCAACGATCCGGGGCCGAGGCCTTCGAGCCCCCAGTGGAGGACCTCCAGGCGCAAGTTCGGCCCGGCGAGCTCCCGCCACGGCACCAGGAGCTGCTCAGCGATGTCCGGACGCCCGGCCGACAAGGCCCGGATCGGTTCCGACACGGGCCCGAGCAGGATCGTGAGGCTCCGGTCTGCGTACTGGTGGAGCACTGGCCAGGCCACGATCGGCGGGCCGCCGGAAGCGGTCGCGTGGGCGGCCGACACGACCCGGCACAGCCGACCCCACCCGGACAGGTCCTGCGCGAGGAGCGTGACTCTCAGCGGTGCCTCGGCAACGTGGGCGCCGCCGCGCACCGGCGTCCGCGGTCTGGCGGCGCGGCCGGCCGGGGTGTGCGGGGCGACCGCGACGTCCACGCCGAGAACCGGCCGCACGCCCGCTGCCATGGCGGCTTTCGCGAAGCGGACGATGCCTGTGACGGTGTCGCGATCGGTCAGCGCGAGCGTGGTGATGCCGCGCTCGGCGGCACGGGCGACCAGGTCGTGCGGGTGGGAAGCGCCGTAGCGGGCGGAGTAGCCGCTGGCGACATGCAGGTGCACACCACCACCCATCGGGACCTCCGGCCACATACCCCCAAATACGCCCTAACCACCCTGGCTAGGTCTCCACCTTACTCGAACAGAAATCGAACACGCGATTTTGTTCTCCAGCTCTCGTGTCGCGACTCCCACGCCCACACCAACTCGCTGACCTGCAAAAACGTCCAGTCGTGACAGGCGGTAGTCGTCGATAGGCCAGCTCGCCAGTGCCGGCACATGCGAAGCGGCCCGTGGCCGAAACGGACCTCCAGTGTCCGGCCCCCGTGATGCGTAGGCAGTCCCACTCGTTTGGGGGCGAGTGAGCGGCGTCGACACGCCGTCCTCGCCGAGGTGCGTGAGCCGGGAGTGCCGTGCATCCGCAGACCGAACCCGCAGGGGCCTGGTACCTGATCGTGTCCGACGGCGTCGCCTTCGACGGCGGCCCGGACTACGTGGTGGGCCCGTACGAGAGCGACGACGAAGCCTGGCACGCCCACGACCGCATGAACCCGCGGCCCTGCCTGCTCCACTACGACGTCCCGCCGCCGGCCGGCCGCCGCGAGCTGGAGTGCTACTGCGTGGTGCTCGAGGCCATAAGGGAACGGGCCGCCGCATGATCCACGCCGACCCGTACATGGTGCGCGACCACTGGATGCACCAGGGCCCGCGCGGCTACGCCCACGAGACGCACGAGGGCTACGGCCGCGACCTCGGCCGCCTGGACGAGCGCGGCCGCTCGGTGGACCTGGCCAAGCTGACCGAGTGGAAGGCCCGCCGGGACGCCACGGCGCCCGGGGAGGTGTTCGACGAGACGCCTCCGGCCCTCGGCTGGATCCCGTTCATCGCCGCGCCTCGCGACCGGCTGCTGGTGTACCTGCTGCTGGCCGGGCTGCGGCCGTTCCAGGTCGCGCAGAAGTCGGCCTGAGCGCGGGGGCATTACGGGTGCCAGTTGGCGGGCCAGGCGACCGCCAGCGTGCACGCCCCGCACGCTGGGCGGCCGGGAGCACGGGCTCGTCCCGGCGGGCCTGCCCTCTCTGGTCGTGCGCCAAGAGGCTGTCAGACACCTAGTTGCGCAATGGATAAAACACCCAAATGTACCCAATTGGTATGAGAGGTAGCTTGGTGGAAGGGGCTCCTAAAGAAGGGAGTTCGGCAATGCCTAAGGACGTCGGGGGCAACTGGACGCTGTGGCAGAGTGATGGGTTCGTGCTGTACATGGAGCTGCGCCAGGACGACCTGTCGGGCAACTTCGCCGGCAGGGTGAACATCCGGAACAAGGCGGGGTATACCGACGTCACGGACGCTCACGTCAGTGATGAGGAATTCACGTTCCTGATGGGCCCGGGGCGGTACAACGGGCGGTTCGATTCGAACGGTTTCCTGTCGGGGATTACGTACGACACGCGTGAGTCGCAAGGGATGCCGCAGGCCACTTGGCACGCGGGAGAGAAGAAGTTTGGCCGGCGGTGATCGGCCGGGCAGTGTGAGCTGTCGATCCAAGGTGGCGGCGCACCCGTACTGGGCGACGCTCGGGAGCGTGAGTCCGTCTCCTCAGACGGAGGGGTCGAATCCGTGGTGCAGGTAGGCGGTCGTGCCCTGGGTCAGGGCGCGGGAGCACGCGTGAAGGCGGCGGACCATATGCGGCGGCAGGAGGGTGTCCCACTCCCCGAGCGCCGCCAGCTTCCAGTCGGTGAGTTCACCGGCGGCCAGGCGCACCTGCAGCCGGGCCTCCTCCTCGGTGAGCGTGCCGCCGTCGAAGAGGAAGTTGCACAACGGGGGACGTGGACGGCTGCCGGGCCGCTCGGGCATCCAGTCGACGACCAGCAGGCGCCCCGGGACGAGGTCGAGGCCCAGCTCCTCTTTGACCTCGCGCTGACAGGTCTGCCTGACGTCCTCGCCCGGGTCCAGCGCACCGCCCGGAATCTCCCAGTGGTCGCGGTACGACGGCCGCACCAGGAGGACCCGGCCGTCGGCGTCGCGGATGACCGCCCCCGCCGCAGCGAGGATCCGGGGGAGGGTGGCGTAGTACTCGGCGGGAGGCAGATGCACATTGGTCATGGAGCGGGACGTTATCCGTGCCGCTCGCGGGGTCCGGAGAGCATCACCTGCCTGGCGCGGAACGGTGACAAACCGCTCTCCTAGCCGGGCCTACGTGGAGTGCCCGTTCGGCTCAGGCGCCGGGGCGGGAGCGGAGGTAGCCGGGCAGGTGGCCGTCACAACAGGACCACTTGGTACCGGACTTGTCGGTGACGGTGTACTTGGGCTCCTCGGGGCAGGGCTTGTTCTTGCTGCCTCCCCAGGTGCACCGCCGTCGGCTGGCATCACCGGCGAAGTCATCGGGGTCGTAATCGCTGATCTCGACTGCGGCGGGGCGCCGGCCGATTAGGTCCCCGACGGCGAGGACCTCCTTGGCGCCGAAGGCGCGGCTGACGCCGGAGGGCGTGAGGCCGGCAGCCTCGCCGAGAGTTTCCAGCGTGTGCGGGCGCGGGGTGACGTAGACCCGGCCGTAGGCCAGGAGCAGCCGCATCTGCTCATCGGCCGCCTTCTTGATCGCGATGAGGTCCTCAAGAGAGGCGAGGAGCGGATCGTAGTCCGGGCCGTGCTCTGCCCGCGCGGCACCCCATGTGTGGAAGAAGGCCGTGCGCGGCCTGTGCGCGGCGTCCACCGCGGCGCCGCGCTGGTGTCGAGGGGTCTGGTCGTCCTCGTCGTAGTGCGGCAGCGGCCAGCGGATGGCGAAGACGTCGTCCAGCAGTTCCTGATGTGGAGTCATGCATTGAAGAATGCACGCAATTTTGAATGAGTACAAGAGACTTGCTGAAGGCAAACGGATCCTGTTCGGCGACGACGACCCCGAGCCGCCCGCGCAGCCCCCGGCCTCGACAACCCGGAATGTCACTCAGCGTTACTCGCCACCTGGCCGTAGCTATACGAGAACAGGGCCCATTACGTATGCGCGGACGTAGTCGCGGGTGCATACTGGGTGGCATGGCTGACACGACCGTACGGATCAACACGGACACGAGAGACCGCCTCGCGGCCCTCGCCAAGGCGCGGGGCATGAGCCTGGCCGGCTACCTCGAAGAGCTCTCCCAGCAGGAGGAGCAGCAGGCGCTGCTCGGGCGCGCGACCGCCGCGTTCAACGAAGCGATCGAGCGCCCCGGCGTGCTCGAGGCCTTCGACGAGGCGTTCGGCGGCCTGCCCGAGGCTCCGGCTCGTAGCAGCCGGGCGGCCTGACCTTGAACCTGTTCATCGACATCCGGTGGCTCCTGGACCGGCAAGAGCGTCTGCTCGGTAAGGACCTGGAAATCCGGGACTACTCGGGAATGGTGGCGGCCGTCGCCCGGCATCGGGTGAACACTCCGCACTTGGACTTGGCCGATCCCGACGCCTACTGGCGGGCGGCCGCACTCCTCGACACGATCGTGCTCACGCGCCCGCTCCCGGCCCGCAACGAGCTCTACGGGTACGCGGTCGCCCTGGCGTACATCGAGGCCTCCGGCGAGAGCGTCGACCCGGACCCGCAGCCGTGGAAGCAGTTGATCCTCGACATCAAGGCGTTGCGGCTGGACACCTTCGACATCGCCGACCGGCTGCGGTCCTGGCGCACCCCGTAGTCGACTACGTCACGCGGGCGACAGGACCCGTCCCCGCGCCCGGACGCGGGCTACGCTGCGGAGCGCAGATGCTGTCGGCCCCCACGGGCGGCGAGACCGTGGGGGCCGAGGTGTGCCGGGGGCCGGGAAGACAATTTGTCTCCCGGACAGCTCACTCCTGGAGGGCGACGGAGCCCAGTCCGTTGTGCCGGCGCCGGGCGCGTGGCCCGAATCTGACCAAGAGATCGTCGCCGAGCTTGATCGTGGCTTGTCCCTGGTTGATCAGCCGGACGCGCAGGTTCATGTCCGCGCTCCGCTCGGCGGGGAAGGTTATGGAGACGTCGGCTTTGATGCCCAGTCGGGGTCGTGCCCGCCTGTATCGGGGTCGTGACCGCCTGTATGTCGCATACGAGATCGTCATGGTGCTCGCAGAGGCGAGCGCACTTGCGGTCGCGATGAGGCGCGCAACGTTGTCTGCCATGCTCCCCGCTCCGGTAGTCGATGGGACATCACTGCAGTCACGCGGGTGGGACAGGAGTCGGTTCCCTGGCAGGCAGCGACATTTGATCTGGGCCATGCCCGCTGCTCGGACCGCCTGCGCTGCGGCGTAACACTTCCGGCCCCGGCCCCGTATGTAGGGGTGACGCGCCCCCGGGGCAGGCGAAGCAGGACGGGCCTTCCCCGCGGGCGCCGACCAACTCCTGGGTCGGGATAACAGCAGGATGCGTCAGGGACACCCCAGGGCCACAGGCCCCGTGCCGGGATGCCGGAGGGGCGCGATGACCGTACCGGACCGGGACGTTGCGATTCGGTTCGACACGGACCGAGACGAAAGCAGCAGCCGAACGGGGAGGAGCCCCGTGCAGCACTTCGCTCAGAACGAGCCGTCGGCTGCTACGTCCTGCTCGAGATCACCCCCAACGTTCTCGCTGCCGCCGCCCGCCTGCGGAATCAGTACAGGTCACTGCGGCTCAACCTCTCGGACGCCGTCGCGATGGCGCTCGCAGTCGCCTACGACACCGAATGCGTGTTGACCGTCGACAACAGGGAATTCCGTAGCGTCCCCCTGACCTCGCACACCGCACTCCGCCTGCTCCCGGCCAAACCTGTATAAACACAGCCACCCGCCTCCGCCGGTTATCGACCGGCGGGGGTCCTGCGATCAGGGGCGGGTGGGGCGCAGGCAGGTAGAGGTGAACTCGGCCAGGGCGTACAAGGCCGGCATCTGACCCCGGGCGATAGCCAGTCGTAGCAATTCGGCAACTCAGCCACCCCCACCAGCAAGATCGCGATCTCAGCTGAGTACTAGGCGCTTCTCGGCTTCCGACCGGCAGTCTTCGTCGTCGTGGTCTTCTTGGCGGCAGCCTTCTAGGCAGGCGCCCTCTTCCCCATCTTCTTCGCGGCCGCCTTCTTACGGGGCTTCATCTCGTGGACGGTGGCATGCTCGTCCGACTCGCCGCGGGAGTGTTTGGCCCTCTGGACGGACGCGTTCAGGGCTGCCAACAGATCGATGACCTGGCCGGGCCGCTGCGCCTGGCCCTCGGCAGGCTGGGCTGGCTCCTGGCCCTGCGACTTGACGGCGATGAGCTCTTCCAGTGCCTCGCGATAGTGGTCGCGGTAGCCGCTGATGTCGTCGGTGGTCATGGAATCCATCAGTTCGATGGCCCGCTGGATCTCGTCCTCGTCCAGATCGACGGCATCCGGGGCCAACTCGGCAGGCGAGCGCACCTCATCCGGCCACTTCATCGAGTGCAGGACAAGGGCGTCGTCACGGACGCTGAGCAGGCCGAGGCGCTCCCGGTTGTGCCACGCGAATTTGGCGATGGCCGCCTTCGAGGTCCGCTCCAGGGCGCGGCGCAAAAGCACGTAGGGCTTAGCGGCCACGGCTCCGTCTGCCGAAAGGTAGTAGCTGTCGGCGATACGGACGGGGTCGATCGATTCACGGTCGACGAACGCCACAATCTCGATGGCCTTCGCCGTGGGCAGCGGCATCTGGTCGAGCTCTTCATCCGTGACGGGGACCGTCTGCTCCTTGGTGAGCTCGTACCCCTTGCCAATGTCCTCCTTGCCCGAGCGCCTCGCCATCAAGCTCCCAGACCTTCCGGGTGCGGATTCGCCCCATGTCCTCCAGGTGGTACTGGTGGAACGAGATCGAGCGGTTCTCGGTGGCAGACGAGACCCGGATCGGGATCGTGCGGTTGACTGAACTAAGAGGAGAATATTCGCAGGTCAACGGCAGTATCTGCTAGCTTCCCGGCCATGCTTGAGACAGGCGATTCTGCCCGAGACCTGGTGGGCGTCATTCCCCCGCAGACCGGTGCGCTGGTGGAGACGACGGACCCGGCGCAGCACACGGCCGTCGACCTCGGCATCCCCACCACACGTGGCGATCGATGAACCCACGAAGGTGGCTGCCGCATGGCCCTCAAACAAGATCGAGAACAAGTTCAAAGAAGCGTGCACTAAACGCCCTTCAGAACACGATCAAGGGCCGCCCGGCCTGCAGGTCCCCAGTTCGGCTTGCCGCCGGGAAGGCCCCGATCTCCGTTCTGCCCCATGAGTATCAGGAAAAGACTCTTCATAGCGGCCAGCCCGCGGGCGCGCCGGATCGCCGCCTCGTCTACATGCGCGTACATGTCGAAGAACCGTGAGGCCGTGCCCGCGGGTAGCAGCACCCATGCGGCGGCGAGGTCCCACGCCGGATCGCCGGCGAACAGGCCACCGAAGTCGACGATGCCCGAGAGCGTTCCACCCGAAACGACGACGTTCGCGGGATGGAGGTCGCCATGCACCCACACCGGCGGGCCCTCCCACGCCTGGGCCACAACCGCGTCGTCCCAGACGGCCCGGACGTCGGCAGCGATGTCGTCGGGGGCAACGGCCTGGAAGAAGTTCTCGAAGCCGTCCGTGCAGTCCCTGGGATGCGCACCGCGGTCCGTAGCGATCGGCGCCTCGGCGGGCGCCTCCACATGGAGCGCCCGGAGGAAGCCCGCCAGCGTGTCGGCCGCGTGGGCGCCGCGACTGATCGAGCCGTGGTCCAGCGGCTCGCCGGGAACCCACGTCATCACGGTCCAGTGCTTGGGGAAGCGCTCGGACGGTTCGCCGAACCGCACCGGAGTCGGCACCGGGAGCGGCAGGCGCGGGGCCAGCACGGGGAGCCACCGCCGCTCCTTGAGCTGGAGCTCCGGGGTGGGGTCCATGCGCTGCATGCGCACGGCCAGCTCGTCCCCGAGGCGCCACATTTGGTTGCCCCAGCCGCCCGCCACTTCGCGGATGGCCAGCCCTGCAAGGTCTGGATGTTGCTCCTGCAGCAGGTCGCGAACCAGGTCTGTAGTGATCTCGATCTCGGTGTCGGTCATGCGAAGTCACAGTACTGAGGCGGCAGGCGGAACGGCTCTCGCTCTCCGGAACACCTCGCTGTGATGCCTCTGGCATCACCGATTCGGTTTCAGAGAGCTACAGATCAGAGGCTTTGGGACGGACCGGCCCCAAGTTCAGAGAAGTGACCAGCCCGAACGAGATCGCCCCGCTCCAGATCGTCGACGGCATGCCTACCTCCAGGACCCCCCTGGGTCGGTTAGGCGGTGGTCCAGCCGCAGCCGGAAGAGACATCCGGGCCACCACCCGTACACCGATCCTTACGCCGGACCGGGACCCCCGCACCTGGGCCAGTCGGATGCGTCCGACGTCACCCGGCCCACCGACCTCGGCATGCCGACCTTCACGCATGTCGCGGGACAATGCTCAGAGCGCATTTCTTCGGCGTCCGCCCAGTGCGCGAAATGTGGCTCGCGGATCAGGTGCGCCAGGGGAGTGCGTATCCTTCGCGCAGCGGTCCGCCGAGCAGGTCGAGAACTTGCACGGCTGCAGCGGCCAATGGTTCGGGGTCAGCGTGATCGGCGACGGTTTGATGGCCTTCCAGTAGAGCCTTGCCACGTACCGGGTCCGCACTCAGCAGTCGGCGGGGCAGCCACTTGCCAATGCCTGTCCACGCACCGTGGTGGGCTGTGAGCAGGTGTGCCGCCTCGCGCAGGGTGAAGTCGGCGAGGGAAAGCTGTTCATACCGATTGGTTGGCGGGGTGTCGACCAGGTCGTCCATGTAACAGGTGAGGCCGTAGCGACTTCGTTCCCTTTCCGTCGGCGTGAGGGGAGGAGGACCGTCCGCGAGCACCGCGCGGGCCTGTTCGCACGTTTGAGACAGATGACCGTGCGGGTCCAACAAGGGCAGGCCCTGGTCATAGATGAAAAGGAGCGTGCCTCGGCGGCGTGCCCTGTCCCACTCGAAGAATTCCGGCACGTCCGCAAGGGTGGTCAGAAACAGCTCGGCCAGACGGCCCTCATGACGTATCACCTCACGGCGGCTGGTGTCCGAGTCCGGCAGCAGGACCGCCACATCGAGATCACTGCTCGAAGTAGCGCGACCCTGGGCAACCGAGCCCCCCAGCACAGCACCCAGAGCATGCGGGAAGCGCGTAGTGACCAACCGAAGAGCCTGGGCGGCAAAAGTGCCTTGATCATCCATGGGCGCTCATCGTGCCATCCCCAGAGGAAGCCGACCAATAGAAACAGGTCGGCCAGGCCGACATCATCCGAGCGGGACAGGCCCTCCAACCCGGGGACCAGCGTCCAGATGAGCTGCGATGCGCGTAATCGTCCGGGCATTGTCCTGGAACAGATGCGCCTGCATGCCCGCCGCCTGAGCAGCCTCAACATTTACTGCGAGATCGTCGATGAACAGACAGCTCTCCGGCCGCACCTCCAAGCTGGCGCATACGGTCTCGAAGGCACGCGGGTCCGGCTTCTCGATGCCGATCTCGTGCGAGTACACGATTTGCTCGACCAGTTCGTCGAAGTGATACAGCGCGGTCTCCCGTTCCCGGGCACCGACGAAGCTGTTGCTTAGGATGCCCAGCCTGCAGCTTCCTCGCAGCCCACGCACGTAAGCGATGAGCTCCTCGTTAGGCGTTCCCAGGTACTCCGCCCAGAGATCAGCCATGAAGGCTTCAACCTGGGGCGCGTCGAGCCCCAAGCGTGCTGCCACCTGCTCGTGAACCTCTCGTTCACTGATACTCCCGACGCTCCCGGCTTGCCACACGTCGCGCATCCGCTCATGCACAGTGCCGAACGGCAACCCCAGCCGCTCTTCCCACCGCTGCACACACCCCGTTTCCGGCGTGATCTCCAGCACGCCACCGATATCGAGAATGACGCAGGTCGCCGTCACTCGAACTCCCCCTCTTCGTCCAGCCCGGCTGGCGAGCGCACACCGCTCGCTCGTGTGATCTACGGAGACACTGTCGCCCTTCCCTCTGGGGCAAGGTCAAGCGATCTTGAAACCTTGTGGCAGCCCTGTTGCGAGCCGCCGACACGACTCGGCTGCATGGGCAGGTGCCTGCAAAACTCGTGACGAACCGCGGAGTCCTCGGCCGGACGACGACGTCAGAACTCGTCAACAAACGCTGTCGCAAGAAGTGATCGAAACCACCAGGTTGAGCTGAACACCGCCGTCCTTTGCGACGGAAGCGGAGGACAGCCGGAGACCGAGCTTGATCTCATCCCGGGTCAGGAACGGCACACCGAGGCGGCGCGCCGTTGCGCAGGCAACGGTGGTCTTTCCGGCCCCCGGGGGTCCGCATACGGCGACCTCCAACGGCCGTTCCCGCCTCAACATTCGCCGATCTTGCCGAAGCTTGACCGTGCTGTCTACGAGCCGATGATGGTCAGCGGAAGAGCCCTCAGCGACCGCGAAGCGTGCGGCTGCGGCGGTCGGTGCCGGTACGAGCCGTTGAACTCCACCGCGACCGACCGGCCTTGTGCTGCTGGTAAGACCGGCTGGCTGACCACGCGGTCGCAGTCGAGGACCGCGGGGCGGGACGATGAATACCGGGTCGTCCGCTGCCGGGCGGTAGATCTCGGTGCGGTACTCGGGCCGGATCGCTGCCAACAACTTCTCCAGCAGCCCGGCCCGCCCTCGGCCGGGGTTCGGAGCGGTGGCGCTCACAACCGCACCTCCCGTCCGGTGAACCAGCCCGCTTCCTCCAGGGTGCGGCGGTGGCCACCGCCAACGCGCCGTGCGGTACGCGCCGGCCGCCTGGGCAGCGGTTCCCAGGCCCAATGCCTCAAAGAGTGCGGACATCCGCTGGGGCTACGGCAACGACGAGTGTACGCACAATGAGCGGAAAAAGTACGTACAACGTACGTTCCTTGCTATGCTGGCGAGGGAGGTGCCATGTCCGATTTGTTTGATGCGGTCGACGCTCATCTGCGTCCCCGCTGCCCCCTCCTGCTGAACGACCGGACCGCGCCCCCGCGGCACGGAGCCGGTTCGCGGAGGCAGAGCGCCCCGCCCTCGGCCGGGAACCTGACCTTCGGCGAGGACGCACTGATCCCGATCGCACTGCTCTCCGACTGCGCTGTCTACCTGTCCGACGGGCCGAGCCCGTTGGACGTGCTGCCGCGCACCGCGGACGGAAACCCGGCCCCGGGCACGTTCCGGCTCGGTGTCTCACCAGGGATGGTCAAGCACGAGGGCACCCAGGACCTGCTCTGGGCCGTCGCGATGCTCGACGAAGGACACAACCCGGCCCGGCACATCAAGGGCGACATCGAAGACAGCGGGGAGTAGGACCACCTGATGGGCATCCTCGGAGACAGTCTCGACAGGGCCGCGGCGAGCACGGCCACCCGCCCGATCCCCAAGACCGCAGGCGCACAGATGCGGTTCCTGGTCAAGCAGTTCAAAGGCACCAGAGCCGTTGCCGACCTCCTGGGCATCACCCAGCGCACGGTCGAACGCTACGTCAAGGACCAGATCAAGAGACCGCGCCCGGATCTTGCGGCCCGGCTCACAGGTGAGGTCCGCAACCGCTGGCAGCCACGGGTGAAGGAGAAAGCGAAGAAGAACGCCGCCACCTCCACCGGCATCGTCGTGGAAACCAGGGCGCGGTTCGGATTCACCGCCGCACCGGGCACCACGGACGACGGACGTATCCGGCTGATCACCCAGCACCTCCCGCCCCAGTACGCGGCCCGCCTCTTCGACGCACAGACCGCCGGCGCCTCCGAACATCAGCTCCAGGCTGTGATCGCCGAAGGACTCCAGGAGCAGTACTTCAAGGACCGCGGCCGCCGTGCCGACGGACTCGTGGTGGAGTTCACCGACATCGACTACGTCGAACTCGACTTCTGAAAGGGGCCAATGACGTGTGACTGATTGCCAACCTGAGACTGAGCGCTTCGCTTGGCGAGTGAGCACTCGAGTTGGCGGGGCTGCGTGTCAGACCTGGCGGGCGCCGACGGGTGCCCCGCTACCGTGGCCGGTGGGCGGCGATCAAGCTGTCAGTCTCTGTCTCTAGGGTCAGCGCCATGACAAATGACCTGGTCCAGCATTCATGGAACCGCATCGACGAGTGGCTGCGCGAGCACGCGCCTCGCACCTTCGCCACGCTCGGACCGCCCGCGGGACACGAGGAGATAGCGGCAGCGGAGGAGGAACTGGGCGTCACCTTCCCTCCCGACCTGGTTGCGTCACTGCTCCGGCACAACGGAGCGCTGGACGGAGCGGAAGCTTTCCGGTTCAGCACGCACGACCGGCTGCTCGGAGTGAGCGAGATCGTCGCGGAAACCCGGTTCATGCGCAGCATCGCCGAGGACCTGGACGAGGAGGAGGCCCAGTACTACTGGAACCACGCCTACTTGAAGTTCGGTTCCTACGGGGCAACGGCTGACGGTCTCACGATCGACTGCCGCCGTGGGCAGGACTCCTACGGTGCGATCGGACGGTTCTTCGACGAGACCGGCACCGATTTCGGGCGGGTCGACTCACTGGGCGGGTATCTGGCAGAGCTGGCCGACCAGCTCGAGAGCGGCCAGGACGCGGGCGCCGTCACGTTCAACGGCCGACTGTTCTGGGAGTGGGCCCGGTCTCCCCGCCCGGAGTGGGGCAGTGCCGACGAGCCCCTTCCCGGGCCGGATGAGCAGCTGCCGGAACTGAACCTGTCCTGCAGCCCCACCGAACTCCTCCCCGTGGGCCTCCTGGACGGCCTTGAGGAACTCGGTGCGCTGATCGCGGTCCTGCCGCGTGAGCAGGTGGCCAAGGCCGCGCGGAAGCAGCTGCGCAGATTGGCCGTCGAAACGGGCCTGAACAAGTACCCGGAGATCAAGTCAGCCCTGGATGCGTTGGAACGGGGCGAAGTCCCACCACGGCCGGAACAGGCCAGCCCGCTGGCCCTGCGACTGCGCACGGTGCTCGTCCAGGCGAACACCCACCTCGACGACCATCGCAAGTGGGCCGCGGAGAAGATGGCGCACGGGATCTGGGGCTCGCCCTACAGGTCCGTGTGCGAGAGCGCGGGCATCCGCAGCCACCTCACGGTCGACTGGCGTGCAGATCTGCACGCGGACCTGGGCAACCCGCCACTGCCACCGATACCGGACGATCACTTCTGGGGGACCCTACGCAACCCCGCCATCGACTCCAGCCGGTACGCAGTTCGATACACACAAGATCAGGGCTGATCCCAGAGGAGGCTCCGGTTCCGCGTGAGCGCTTCATCTGGTGGGGTCCGCCAGATGAAGCGCTCAGTCACAACTGCAGCACGCCGAGGAGGCCTACGTCGCGTTCACGGCCGCCGTGAGCGCACGCATTGCTCAGAGCGCCGTTGCGTGAGCCTGCACTACGAAGTGGTCTTCGCCGTATCCCCACTCAGGGTGAGTAGCGGTCGGGTCACCGCAGTGGTTCGAGAATCTTGCGGGCTTCACTGCTTACGGCGCTATCCGCATCCGATGCCAGCGCTGAACACAGTGCCGCGAGTCGTTCCCCGTCCTCCTTGGACTGACCGCAGACATTGAGGATTGCAGCATCAAGGTGATCGCCAGTGTCGTCATCCGCGCTGGCGAGCGCGGCCAGCACCATGCGCAGACCAAGCACGTCCCAGCGTCCGAGCAGAGCCTCCGCCGTCTCTTGAGTGACGAAAGTGTCGCGACCATCCAACAACAGCCGGTGCAGGACCTCAGCCACTTCGGGAACCTCCGCGACGGCTGCCAGACGCCGGCCTGAGGCCGCTCTAACGGACCATGACGCCGAAGTAGACCCCTGAACAAATGGGGTCAGCTCGTCATCAAACTCGGCGCGGGTCATGCTTCTCACTCTGGCATACCCCCTTGCACCCGCACTATCGGCCATCACGCAATAGCGGTCAAAGCCGCGAAAATTCCCAGGCATGCTCTTCGCTCCCCAGTTGAGTGCATGTGCATCGGCCGCTCCTCGCGGCCCGAAGGGGGCTGGCGGACGGGCGACTCCGGAGATCTGACTCTCCGTCGCAGCTCAGCGTGGGGCTGTTGAGGCAGCGAGCCCATGGCTGGCTTTGGACCCGCCACCACCACACTGTCGATCGCCCCGGCTGGCCGGCTGGGGCGAGGCGGCCAGCCGGGCAAGTGGGCCTCACTCCAACGCTGCCGCCTTGTGCAGCAGCACCGTCCGCTCGCGGGCGTTGCGGCACAACCGGGCGGCGAGCTCCAGCTCGGCCCGGGCCTCGGTGGTCCGGCCGAGCCGGACCAGCAGTTCGCCGCGCACGCTCGGGAGCAGGTACGACCCCGACAGGCGGCCGGAGGCGACCAGTTCGTCGACCATGGACAGCGCCTGCTGCGGTCCGCTCGCCATCGCGACGGCCACAGCCCGGTTGAGCTCGACGATAGGGGAGGGAGCCAGGCGGCTGAGGGCCTCATACAGGAGCACGACCCGCTCCCAGTCGGTCTCCTGCACCGAGGGCGCCGTCGCATGGCAGGCGGCAATCGCAGCCTGCAGACCGTACGGTCCAAGGCCCGGCCCGGCAGCCGAGGCCCGGCCGAGCGCAGCCAGGCCTCGACGGATCGCCGACCGATCCCACCGGCGCCGGTCCTGATCCTCCAGGAGCACCGCCTCCCCATCGGGCCCGGTGCGTGCCGGAAAGCGCGCGGCGGTGAGCTCGAACAGCGCGAGCAGCCCGCACACCTCCGGCTCACCGGCCAGCAGTGCGACCAGCATCCGGGCCAACCGAAGAGCCTCATAGGCGAGATCGGGACGCAGCAGGCGGTCGCCGGTTGTCGCCGTCGAGCCCTCTGTGAAGATCACGTACAGGACGCTCAGGACCCCGCCGAGCCGCCCTGGCCGCTCCTCGGACGGCGGCAGCTCGAACGGCACTCGCGCCGCGGCGATCGTCTTCTTCGCCCGGGTGATCCGGGCCTGGACGGTCGCAGTGGGCACGAGGAACGCCCGGGCGATCTCCTCGCTGGACAGGCCGCCCACCACACGCAGCGTGAGCGCCACCCGGGCCTCGGGCGAGAGCACCGGATGGCAGGCCGTGAACATCAGCGCGAGGACATCGTCGTCGACCCGGTCTGGATCCCATGGCAGGTCGTCCGACCGGTCCGGCGCGGCGGTCACCGCGCCCGAGCTGAACTCACCTTCAGCCAGCTGGCCCGCAAGTGTGGCGTACCGCTCGTCGAGTGCCGACTTGCGGCGGAAGCCGTCGATGGCCCGCCGCCGGGCAGTCGCCAGCAACCAGCCCACCGGGCTGGTCGGCGCACCGTCGCGGGACCAGGTGACCAGTGCCTCCGCCAGCGCCTCCTGCGCGACATCCTCGGCGAGCGCGAAGTCTCCGGTGTAGCGGGCCAGCGCACCGACGATCCGTGCCGATTCGATCCGCCAGACCGCCTCGACGGCCCGCCGCGCCGAGGCGTCGCTCGGCGGGCCGCCATCGGCCGCGGGCGTCAGATCTGGCCGGTCCGCTCGCGCCACGCCCGCTCCTTGATGATCCACTCGTTGTCCTGCGGGAACTCGTCGATGCCCGGAACACGGCGGACCTCGCACTTCGAGCCAGGGAAGGCCGGGAGCCGCTTGGCCCACTCGACCGCCTCCTCCTTCGAAGCCACGTCGATCACGTAAAAGCCGCCGAACAGCTCCTTCGTCTCACCGTAGGGGCCGTCGGTGACCACCGGGGTCTCCGCGCTGAAGTCGACCACCACACCCTGGGAAGGGTCGTCCAAACCCTCGGCAGCGACCAGCACGCCTGCCCGGATCATCTCCTCGTTGAAGCGACCCACCGTCTCGAGCATCTCCTCAAAGGGAGTCTCCATCATCTTCGCGACGGATTCGTCCGTGCCTCGCATGATCAGCATGTACTTCGCCATCTTCCGTCTCCTTGGTTTGAGGTCGCCTCTCGACCCTCTCTATCTCAGGTCGAACGGCGCAGTCGCCGATCGACATGGCAGACTCACATGGACCATTTTCTTTTCGACGGACGCCTTCGTCTCACGCCGGGGCGAGCACGTCCTCGATCGTGGCCCGAAGCTCCGCGCCCTCGGGGGCCGGCTGCACCCTTGGACCCGGCAGCACGGCAGCAACGGAGGACGAGAGAAAGTGGCGTGCGGAGTGTGGGGAATCGAGGCGAGCAGGCCTGTCCATCTCTGAGCACGGGGTGGGAACTATCAACGAGCGTGATCAACTGTGCGCAAATCACCCGTACTCGAGGTCTTCCAGGCGCAACAAGCTACCGCTGAGCTTCAAGTAGCGGCGGTCGGGCGTGACGTAGCGGCGGACCAAGTCCAGCAGTTGGTCGCCCTCGCCAGCGACCATCAGTGCCCCCGCTTGCGTAGCCGCGCCAGCCGGATCAGGGCCTCCCTGCCTCCGATGTCGGCGGCCCGCTGGGCGACTCGTTCCGCGCCGTCAAGATCCCCGGCTTCCTCAAGCCGCCACGCCAGCCGCACCAGGGCGTTGATGTTTCCGGTATTCGCGGCCCGCTGGGCAACTCGTTCAGCGCCGTCAAGATCCCCAGCCTCCCCGCGCCGCCACGCCAGCTCCACCAGGGGGCCCGTGTCTCCGGCGTCGGCGGCCCGCTGGGCAAGTGGTTCCGCGCCGTCGAGATCCCCGGCCCGCTGGCGCTGCTGCGCCAGCTCCACCAAGGCGCCCATGTCTCCGACCTCGATGGCCCGCTGGTACAGCTGCTCCGCGCCGGCGAGATCCCCAGCCCGCCCACGCCGCCACGCCAGCTCCACCAAGGCGCCCGTGCCTCCGTCGTCGGCGGCCCGCTGGTACAAGGCTGCCGCCATGCGGTAATGGCCCCGCCGATCGGCCGCTTCTGCCAGGGCCTCCAGGTCTGCTGCGCTGGCTGCGTGGTCCCTGGCCGCGGTCCAGAAAGAGTCCGGCGGGAAGGCGTAGCGGCGGATGGTGCGCGCGTGGTGGTCAAGGTAGTCGCTCAGGCGATAGATGTCTGGGAGCGGGCCCATGCCATCCGGGTTAGCGACGGGTTCCAGGGCTGCGACCACGCCCCTGACCCTTTCCCGTGCATAGTCGAGAGCCTGGGCAAACCAGGTGTCAGGGTCCGCGGCGGCGCGCTGTTGCTCAGTCAGGTAGCCAGGGGCAGCGGCCTTGAGAAGTGCGGCCGGCAGGGGAGAGGTGTGGCCGAGGCGGCGGGCGTCCATCGCCGTGGAGATGACGGCGTGGCCGTAGGGGCTGTGACTGGCGGCCTGTTGGTAATGGTCAACCAACTGTGGGCCCGCCGCGAGGGTCTGGGTGATCCTCCCGCCGGTGCTCGTGCTCACGGCCGTGGCCAGCGAGCGGTCGCGGTGGTGAAGGACGCCGGGACGTCGACCGGTTTGACCTGGTTGAGCAGGGCGCGGGCGTTCGGGTGCGCGTCCTTGCCGGGCTCCGGGGTAGCGGTCAGGGTGCGGTGGTACTCCGGCCACAGCGTGCCCAGGATCACGACCGGTCCGGTTTGCTCCAGCCGGCTGTGCAATGCGGCGGTGGCCTCCTCTGCGTCGGTCCCGGTGAGGAAAATCTGGGCTTCGTTGAGCCACAGGACGGTGCGCGGGGCGAGGGCGTTGGCATCGAGCAGGGCGAGAAGCCTCCTGGCGTTCTTCGGGAAGACCAGCTGCCAGTCCTTCAGACAGACGCGGATGGCTTCGAAGGCGGTGCGGGTCTTGCCCGTGCAGGACTCTCCGCGCACGAGCACCAGCGTCCCCTGATCGGCGGAGGCCGCCTTGACCAGCTGGTCGCGCAGCTTCCGATCGTGGTCGCGTTCGATGTAGCCCGGGAGTACGAAAGCGCCGTCGTCATCCGGTCGGGTGGTGCCATGGATGGCGGGGTGGACGCCGAGCTGCTGCGCCGTCCACGACGCGACAGGCCGAGGACGATCGATCTGGGCAACGTTCCGCTTCTCGGAAAGATGCTGGTGGAGCTGCCCGATGCTGTAGGCGACGACCCCGCCATGTGTGGCCTGGATGGAGGCGGACGGACCGGGGCGCTGGGCTGCGGCGGTGCCGGGTCCGCTCAGCCCTGGGGCGGTCCCGGCTGCGTAGGGTTTCCCAGGGTCACGTCACCCATGTTCCAGGCGGCTGCGGACCCGTGGTCGGCACGGATGTCTACGTTCCCGCCGACGGCCTGTCCGCCCTGGCTGGCTGACATCCCGCCGCGGGGGTTGCACTGGTCAAGCAGGGCGCTCAGTTGCTCGGCGGCCTGGGATCGCTCGGTGTCGTCGAGGCTTTCCAGCAGGGTCTCGATACGGGCCTGCCACGCAGCCCCCTGGTGGATGCGCACCCGCCCGAGTTCGGCCGGCGCGGCGGCGTCCAGGTCTCCTACGGTCTGGTCGAGGCGCTCCAGTTCGGCGTTCTCGCGCTGCGGGTTTCCTCGGCCGAGCCAACGGGCCAGCCGCTGGCGGAGCCCTGTCCAGGCGTCGGTGCTTGCTGCCTGCACCACCGCGGTGCCCCCCGCCGCGGCCATCGCGGCCATTGCCTCCGACAGCATCCTTGCCCCTTCCCTTGAGAGATCAGATCCGCCCTGGGCCACGCGCCTACCAGGTGACTTCCCCAGGTCACTCCATCAGACGCATGCCGCCGTTGTCCCTGGTTCCGTCAAGCGAACGCCCTCGGCCGCGGTGCGGGTCCTGGGACGGTGACTGCCGTGGGATTCAGCCGTACGCCCATTTCGAGGTTCACTTCCCCTTACGCGTGTCCAGGACACCGGTGACAACCCGTACCGCCTCGGGGCCGCCGTCCCGTGCGACTGGACGCGATTCCAGCGCCTCGCACTCACCGGCCTGGCCCGCCACGACGCGGACGGCAACCTTGCCCTGCGCCGGGCGCTCGCCCTGGTTCGCTGCCGCCCGTTCACCGGCATCGACCCCCCAGCGCTACGCGTGGGCGGAGCCCGCGATCCAGGAGATGGTCTCGGCGATCGTGGATGTCGCGCACGAACTCTCCAGCCGCCGTTGCGAAGCCGGCGGCTGCACCGGCGCCCTGTGGTGGTCGGCCCGTCAGGGCCTGCTTGGCGCCGAGGAGAGGGAGATGCTGCACCGGCAGGTCTTCCTCGCCCACCATGCTGCCGGCGACATCGACGCCCTGCGTGCAGCCGCCGCCCGGCTCGCGCGCATCAACGAGCAACTGGGCGGCGGCGTCGACATGGAAGCACAGACTGCTGAACTCCTGCGTAACCTGCTCCCTCGCACCGTCACCGGGCCAGGTGAGGGGCGCCGAAACAACGGGCGATGCCTCGCAGCGCAGCTCGGTCTTCTACAGGCGACAGCCCGGATACCGATGCCGCCTAGCCGGACAAGCCGGCAACAGCGGGGCCACCCGTTCCCACAGGTCATCAGGCGTCCGCTCGGCAGACACCCAAAAGATCCTGCCGAGACAACACCCAACTGCCAAGTCCCACAACGAACTTCACTGCAAAAGCCACGAGTCAAGCCTCAGGCGGCGGACATCAAGTCCGGCAAATTGTGCCCGCTGAATCAAAAAGCTGGCACCGTAGTTCAATGCTCTCTTGCTCTCTTCTCGTTCAAATGGTGAACGTCACCGTTCCGGATCGAGAAAGGACAATCGCCATGGCCAAGTCCGACTGGTAGGTGAACTAGCAACGGCACCCGATGCAGCCCCCACCTCAAGGGGGGCACGGGTGGACATTCGGGTGCCGTTGCGCCGCGCAGTGCCAACACGTGGGGCCCGGCCAGGATGTTGTATCTGCGCGTTTCAGAACCCGCCAAATCTCGAGCGGGCGCTAAGCGAAAGAGCAACGTAACCTTCGTGCACAGTAGAGTCACACCGCTATCCCTTTTCTCCTCGACCGAGTTCCGAGCCACCTGGCTGGCCGAACTGGTCTCGTACTTCGGAGACCAGCTCGCCCGGGTCGCGCTGGCGATCCTGGTGTTCGCCCGCACGGACTCGGCGGCCCTGACCGGCCTGACCTACGCGCTCACTTACGTTCCGAGTGTCCTCGGCGCGCTCACGCTCTCCCACACGGCGGACCGCCGACCCCGCCGAAGTGTCATCATCGCCGTGGATGCCTCCCGGGCCGCAGTCGTGGGCTCCATGGCGATTCCAGGCGCTCCACTCTGGACTCTCTGTCTACTTGTATCGGTCATGTCCTATCTGGGTGGACCATACAAAGCGGCACAGCTCGCCCTACTGCGCGAAATATTGACCGCCGAGCAATATCCGATCGGAATGTCTGTCCGTCAAGTGACTACACAGGCAGCTCAGATTTTTGGCTTCGCCTTCGGGGGCATAATATCGTCCCTTATTTCTCCTCAGCTATGTCTCGCTTTCGACGCTGTGACGTTCTTCATGTCCTGTGGGCTCTACTGGACCTTCGTCAAGTCGCGACCAGCCCCCGAGACATCGAAGAGATCCAGATCAGTGGCCGGCGGTATAACCGTCCTTTGGGTTGAACCGCGTCGGCGGGCAATCTTTCTGACTACGGTTCTCGGATTCTTCTACATCGCACCAGAGGCAGTGGCCGCGCCCTACGTCAGTGCGCTCGGCCGCGGACCCGTCTGGGTTGGTGCCTTGCTAGCCAGCACGGGTGTGGGGGCGGTGTCCGGCCTTTGGATGTTCCATCGGTTCGTGCCAGTCCATCGGTATGCGAACTACCTGCCGCTGTTGTGCTTCACGGCAGGTCTTCCACTCATCGCCGTCGTGATTCAAGACGGCGGCATATATGTGGCCATGGTGGCCTTTGCTGTCAGTAACGCACTGTGGTGCATCCAGGTCGTGGTATCGGTCTCCACCCTGATAGAGCTGCTCCCAGAAGACCGCAGAGCTCAAGGTATGGGGACTGCGTCGGCAATGAATCTCACTGCTCAGGGCCTCGGTACAGGAGGCGCCGGACTTCTCGCACAGTGGCAGAGCCCTGTCGTCGCCTTGTCGTTCATGGGGGCAGCATCTGCACTGGTCGGGCTGTGGCCTGGTCTGCTGTGGCTTCGGACCGCACGGGAAACTGAATTGCCTTCGCCCAGCAAAGCGTGAGCGTGCCCAGGTGGGATGTGACGGGCACAGGCTTCCAAGATCATGAAGCTCTGTCCGGGACCTTCGCCGGTGTGGCACCTGCTCACTGATCCCGCGTTCTTCGTCTGGGCCCAGACCATGGCCCAGACAGTCGACAGCACCGTGACTGCTCTGCTCGCCGGGCCCCGTGCCGCACAACCGACATGACGCCACGTCACTCACGAGACCGGCGAACCGGACCAACCCCGATCGTGCAATGACCGTAGTGGCAGATGAGGGCTGCGGTTATGCCGGCGAAGGTGAGGAAGGGTTCTGCCTTGCGTTCGGAGCGGCGGTGGAGGCGACGGCAGCCGACGAGCCAGGACACTGTCCTCTCAACAACCCATCGGTGGCAGCCGGGTTGCTGTGAGGACTCGATCCCTTTGCGGGCGATGCGGTGGCGGATGCCGTGCTCGCGGAGCCATGGACGGAGGTGGTCGTAGTCGTAGCCCGTGTCGGCATGTAGTTCCGCCGGTCGTTGCCGTCGTGGGCCACGGCGTGAGCGGATCAGCGGGATGACCCGCACAAGCGGTGCAAGGCTCTGGCTGTCATGCATGTTCGCACCGAAGATGCCCGACGGCAGAGGAAGGCCGTTCCGGTCTGCGAGCAGATGGATCTTCGATCCCAACTTGCCGCAAGCGGTCGGATTCGGTCCCGTCAGCGTCCCCCTTTTGCAGCCCGCATGCTGACCGAATCGATCGCGCAGCGCGCCCAGTCCAGCTCACCTCCGGCGCTAAGTTCGTCGAGGATGACGCGGTGGAGCCGAGTCCGGACCCGGCTCCACTGGGCGAAGCGTAGGTAGACCGTGTGCCAGCTCTGGCCGAACATTGGTGGCAGCTGCCGCCAGGCGCAGCCCGAGGCCGCCATGAAGATGATCCCCTCGCGATCCCGCGCGACGCCGGGCCCACCCTGCGGGCATATCACCTCCGTCGGCGGGACGACGACCCGCCGGAATAGCATCCACAACTCGTCCGGCACCAGCCGCTCAACCAGACCCGTCATGCACGGTTCAACGAACGATCACGCCATAAGAAACACTGCTTAAAAGGACAAAAGTGGCAGCGCCTTTTAGGCAGAGTGGGGTTCTGCGGTCCTTCCGAGCTGAAGCGACATTCCCAGAATTGGCAACAACTTTTGCAGGCTCCAGTAAGGGGAGTCGAAGATACAAGACCGCATACTGCTTCGAGGTTCCCTCGAGCGGACCTCGCAGCGTGCTCCACTTCGTCGCGTGCTTCACGAGAGAGTGAATCCGGGGCCTCATCCGGCGAGAGAACAGATGACAGTATCAATGAAAAGTGCGTTGCGTCGTGCTCAAGCAGGGACCGTATTGATTGCATTTGGCACTGGTTTTACGGGTCCTTTCCTCTTTGTTTACGTGGCTCACGTTCGGCGATTGGGCGATACGGTAGCTGGCGTGACGTCTGCCTGCTTCGCCGTGGCAGCCCTTTGTCTTCTGCCGCTGATCGGTCGGGCCATTGACCGACGAGGACCAGCACGCGTGCTTGCAGCGGGCGCCTTTACTACTGCCCTGGGTGCGCTGTTGTTCGGCCACATGAATACTGCAATAGGAGTAATTGCAGCATCAGCCATGATGGGCGCAGGCGTTTCGGCGATCCAGCCCTCCAACGCGACGCTGGTCATGCTCGCTTCGACGCCACAAACACGGGCACGCGCATTCGCGACACAAGCTTTCATTATCAACCTAGGTCTAGGTGCCGGCGGTCTGGTCGGAGGTGCCTCAGTGGATTTGGCCCGCCCGGAGACTTTCACGACCCTCTTCACTGCAGAAGCTGTACTCTATTTTGCGCTCAGCCTACTGACCGCGACCATCCGCACTGAAGCAGTTACCTCTGAATCCTCGCTTCGCCGGGAAAACCCTAGTCGGGATGGATTGAAGCTCGTTTTTGCAGATAGGGCCATGCTTTACCTATGCATTCTTGGCGGAGTTATATTCTTTGCCGGTTATGGGCAGATTTCCTCAGGCCTCCCTGCTTACGCAACCGAGTCGGCACAGGTGCGGCCGCTGACCCTTGGCATAGCGGAAGCGGCTAACACGGGCGTAATTGTCATTGCACAGTTCCTCGTACTCCGAAGAGTTAGCCGGATGCGCCGAAGCCGAGCAATTCAATGGACTGGGATCTTCTGGACCATGGCTTGGTTGACTGCTGGCCTGGCGGGTATATTCCACGCCAGCGAAGTAACAGCTACGACTCTAATTGTCGTAGCGTACGGAACTTTTGGATTCGGGGAGACGCTTCTCTCGCCTACCCTTTCTCCTATCATCGCCGATCTCGCACCCGAAGATCGAATAGGAACGTATAATTCAAGTTTCGCATTGGTGAAGCAGATATCTCTAGCCGCTGGCCCTGCGGTCGCCGGCCTAATAGTCAGCACTGGATATTATGGCGCGTATATAGCGTTTCTTTCCAGTTGCTCGATCTGCATCGTCTATATAGCGAAAAAACTAAAGCAACATCTCGCGCCTGCTCACGACAATCCGCAAGAAGAGCCTCAGAATGCGTGACCTCACTTGGACGGGCAGGATCATTGCACGATTGGGGTTGGTCGGGTTCGCCGGTCTCGTGAGTGACGCGGCGTCTTATCCGTTGTACGGCACGGCGCCCGGAGAGCGGAGCAGGCGCGGTGCTGGTGATCATGTGGTTGTCGAGACCCATGCGAACCCCGAGCACGTCAATGCTGCCACCGTCAGCGGAGGCGGCCCGGACCCGTTTCTGCGTCTGCGGCGGAAAGAAGTGGATGCTTCGTCAGTGATGTGATCTTCGTCGTCTGTCGGCGTGTTGGTCCGGGTCGTCGTGCCGCAGAAGGTTTGGGTTATGTCTCGCGACAAGGCAGCGCGACTGCGCATGGATCACACCGGCGAGCCCTATACCGCGGCGTTCCACCTGGAAGCCCAAACTTGGAATCGGCTGGCTTTGGCCCTACAGCAATTGGCGCACCAGGCCTGCTTCCCTCGACTAGAAGCCGACCAGAACCTCCTGTTCTTGTGGGAGACGTGACAATGGAACCGCGCACTGCACCGACGGGCCTTCTTCGTCTGCCGGAAGAATTTTGCACGTGAGTGCCGCGAATAGAACGAGAGCGCCAGATGCATGCGATGCGTGTAGCCAGACCATCCGCAAGATTGCCAGCGAGTGTAGCTAAGCAGCGGAGTTGATCTTGATCGGCACGGTCTTCGATCGCCTACGATGAGTGCACCGTGCCGTCAGACGTGACACAAAATCCTCAGAGAGTTGTGCAGCATGACACAGTTTCCATTGACCGACCTGACCCACCCATTCGAAACTCATGTAAGTCCATACATTGAGGAGACCGAGGATCACCTGAGGTCGTGGCTCCGACGCTACAACCTTCTCGATTCCGAGACAGCCCTGACCCGCTTCACCTCAGCCGGCTTCGCTGACCTGACGGGAAGAACTCACTGGCAGGCGTCTTTCGACGACCTTGCCCTCGTCACTGATTGGCTGGGATGGCTCTTTGTCGTTGATGACTACTTCGACGACACTCCTGCGGGACGTCATCCCGATACTCCGCGCACCCTGCTGCGCGAAGCCCTCGACCATCTCACCATTCCCTATCGCGATGTACAGCCGCGCACAGCGCTACTCCAGGCGCTTGCTGATCTTTGGGAGCGCACGGCGACAAGTAGTAGCGAGAGCTGGCAACGACGGTTCGTCGGCCACATTGCCGAATATTTCGACCTCGTCATCTGGGAATCCAGAAATCGCGCCATGGATCAGATTCCGGATTTTTCTGCATTCTATGATATGCGCCGGAAAGCGGCCGGGATGGTATTCGTTGATCTCGTCGAATATATTCACCACAAAGAGGTCCCGGCGGAGGTTCTCAACGGAACAGCCGTTCAGACATTGCAAAATATCGCCATGGATGTCACGGATTGGGTGAATGATATATCGTCACTCGAAAAAGAAGTGTCGAATGGCGAGGTGAACAATTTTGTTCTGGTTACGGCGAACTGGTTGGGCTTGCAAGTACCGGCCGCCATCGAGGCTGTGGGTAAACTCATCTCGGATCGCAACAATCAGTTCGTGGCACTACGTCGCGAAATTACCGAGTCCGCTCATTCCATGCTTATTCCCACCAGCGCTGTCGACTATTCATGGTACCTCGATGGCCTCGAGAGCTGGATCAGTGGAAACATGCATTGGACTATTACCTCGCAACGCTACAGGAATCCTGACGCCGTATTCACGTATTGATCCGAAACATAGGATGTGCGGGGTGCCGGAGTGGCTGAGGATGCAGAGCTCCGGTGTTCTCACGATTCATGAGTTCGTCCTGCAATTCAAGCTCATTCTCCCTTGATCCCGTAGAGATCTGTGACCCGGCCGTCACCAGCGCCCCAGCCTCGTAACGAGTTCGTGGGCCTCGGCTCGTGAGCATTGCGGCCAGCTGCGGTGGACTCCCGACCGGCAGTCCGGAGCGCACCCTCCACCAAGCCATCCAGAAGTTCCCGAAGAAGGCGTGGGCACCGGCCCATGACGCCGACGGAACCGAGCCTCCCGGTGCCTGGGCCACTGAGATCACCGACATGCGCGGTCTGAGCACCGGACCCATAGACATGCTGCTCAACGTTCCGCCAGGAACGGCCTCACCTAGGCGCCCAGTTGCACTTATTCACCCAGTTCAACCCCGCCGTCCCCGACCACGACGCCGCAATCCGCGCCCTCGAACCCATCGCGACCGAGGTGGCGCCCACCCTGGGCTAGAAGCCCGCCACCGTGCCCGACCCCGCAGGAGTGTGAGATGACCCAGTACACCGGCCACCACGGCCCCGAAAGCCTCCGGACCCGCGGCACGATCGTCGTGGTGCCCGGGCGGGGTGAGTGCCAGGCCGCCTATACGCGGTTCGGCAGGCGGCCCGCCGACGCCTACCGCGTCCGTGTCGTCGACACCCGGTGGATCAACGCCAACGTCCTGCCCCATTCGCAGGCGCGGTTCGTCGCCGAACTCGCCGCGGCCGTCGAGGGTCCCGCGAAAGGGCGTTGCGCGGCCCGGCCTGGCCACCCTGCCGAGCGGACCGGATTCATCACCCTGCCCCGTCAAAAGGAAGCGATATGACCGCCCTTCCGTATAGCGACGCACCACCGCCGTCCGTGGCTCCCGACGGCGCGGACCTGCTTCGCGAAACCATGCGCCGGCACGCGGCCGGGGTCACGGTGATCACCTTCCCCGGCCCTGTCGGCTTCACCGCCACGTCATTCACGTCCGTCTCGCTGCGTCCCGCCCTGGTGTCGTTCTGCGTAGGCGTCGACGCTTCCAGTGCCCCCGCCGCCCGCAGCGCGGATCGGTTCGCCGTCCATATGCTTGGCACGGCCAACGCGGGGCTGGCGAGCCGGTTCGCCCGCAGTGGCGTGGACCGGTTCGCCAGTGTCCCCTGGTGGGCGCAGGATGACGGGCTGCCCGTCCTCTATGGCGTCGCCGCCTGGCTCTCTGCCCGGATCACTCTCCGTCAGACCATCGGCGATCACCTGCTGGTCGTGGGCGAGATCGACTCCGGCGCGACCGCCGGGCAGGCCACGGCACTCGTCCACCACAACGGGTCGTTCGCCTCAGCTCACCCTCTGGGCTGACCGCCGTCGCGGCGGTGTGCCCGCTGGTAGCCGACGGCGTCCCTGCCGCCGGCCCCCGGATCCGCCAGTTGGACACAACCGCGGGATCAGCTCGCGTGACATGCCCGCCGGCCCATTAGGCGAGCTGGTCATACGTCACGTTAGGAGAGTCCTCTGCCGTCGGGTTGAGCCTCAGACTCTATCCGCCTGGCAGGACTGCCGAACGGGCAGCGCTGAGAGCATCCAACTCGGCGTCGATCGGCTTTACGGGACAGCCCTTGGGCTAACAACTCACCAGACGTCAATATTTTGAAGCAAGTTGCAACATTCTGCTAGCGGTTCGCGTGGTCGCTGTGACGTGCCGCGTGCCCAGGTCGGGTGACGCGCGGAAGATCACCGAGGAGGAAGTGGAACGGGTGACCGGAAAATGATGGCACCGATATTCTTTCCCCATTCAACCTAGTCGTGATAATCGAGCAGGAAGCGCCTGAATTTCTCAACCTGATTGGTTAGTCGCGGTGGGGTCTCAACGAGCATTGGCCGAATCTCGGGAGGCTTGCTCCCTCTTCCGATGGTGGGCCGGAGTGCGTCACGATGGCCAGATTGTCGCAGGTGGGAAGGGTGGGAGAGAGCGTAGTGATTCAGTAATCACGCTGCGCGCAGATCGCGCCGCGTCCGTATGCTGGACACACTCCTTTGATTATGGCCCGCTGTACTATTTTCCTTCACGCAATGAGCCTAGGCGTTATGAGGACCGACGTGATAGCCCTATCATCGCCGCTCGACACGGCATTCTTCTCACTGTTGAAAGGCAGCTACGAGCAGCTACTCGGCCGGGCGTTGCTGCCCAAGGTTCCGGACGATGGGGATGAGGCCAACTGGCTCTATCACGACGCACCGTTCGCGGTGCTCGCGCAGAACACCGCCGACGACCCGGCTTTCGTCTACGCCAACATCGCGGCGCAGCGGCTCTTCGCCTATTCCTGGGAGGAGTTCTCCGGCCTCCCCTCCCGGCTCTCCGCACCGGCCGCCGACCGGGCGGCGCGCAACCGCCTAATGGCGGGTGTCCTGAGCCACGGCTACGCCGAGGGCTACCGCGGACTGCGGGTGGCTGGGACCGGCCAGCGCTTCTGGATCGAGAACGTCACCATCTGGAACCTGATGGACGCCGATACCGACGGTCCTGGATCCGGCGACACCGTCCGCGGACAAGCCGCACTCATCCGCGCGTGGTCTAACGCGTGACCGGCCCCGCCCCGTCCCGGCCCCGCAACGCCCGACCATTGGGCCACAACACCCCATCGTCCGTGAGCGGCATCACCCGAAGCACCCCGCCACGAGAGAGAAGTAGATCCATGACCCAGGAAACGCTGGACTTCGCAACGACCGTCTTCGACAAGGAGTACGTGTCCCTCGGCGGACGGCGCGAGGCCATCGTGCGCGGCGGCCGACACCTGTTCGACCGGCTGCCCGCCGCATTCGAGGGCGTGGGGCAGATCGGCGTCATCGGCTGGGGATCCCAAGGCCCGGCCCAGGCACAGAACCTGAGGGATTCACTGGGTGACGCCGTCAAGGTCGTCGTCGGACTCCGTGAGGGCTCCAGTTCTCTGCAGAGTGCCCGTGAAGCGGGCTTCACCGAGGAGGACAACACTCTCGGCGAGATGTCCGAAGTCATTGCAGCCTCCGACATGGTGCTGCTGCTGATCTCCGATGCCGCGCTCGCCGAGCACTACCGGGAGATCTTCACCGCGCTGCGCCCGGGTACCACGCTAGGGCTCTCACACGGCTTCCTGCTGGGCCACCTCCAAGACACAGGTGAGACGTTCCCGCAGGATGTCGACGTCGTCGCGGTGTGCCCCAAGGGCATGGGCCCGTCCGTTCGGGCCCTGTACGTTCAAGGCGCCACCGTCAACGGCGCGGGGATCAACGCCAGCTTCGCCGTCGAGCAAGACGTCACCGGGCGGGCCGTCGACCGCGCCCTGGGCTGGTCGGTGGCGCTGGGGGCGCCCTTCACCTTCCAGACCACGCTGCGGTCAGAGTACCTGTCCGACCTTTCCGGCGAGCGAGCCATGCTGCTGGCCGGCGTGCACGGCATCGTCGAGAGCCTCTACCGGCGCTACCGCGACCATGACGGCCTGAGCGACCACGACGCGTTCCGCCGCTCAGTGGAGTGCGTCACCGGCCCGGTTTCCCGGATCATCTCCAAGGACGGCCTGATCGGCGTCTACCGGAGCCTCGGAGAGGAGGAGAAGGCCGTGTTCGCGGACGCCTACTCTGCGGCGTACCCGATCGGCCTGGAACTGACCGCGGAGATCTACGATGAGGTCAGCTCCGGGAACGAGATCCGCAGCGTCATCTTGGCGGGCAAGCGCCTCGACCGCTTCCCAATGGGGAAGATCGACCAGGCGGACATGTGGCGCGTCGGCCAAGAGGTGCGTGCTCGGCGCGACGCGGACAACGAGGTTCCCCTCGACCCGTTCACCGCCGGTATCTTCTGCGGAATCATGATGGCCCAGGCCGACCTCCTTCTGGAGCAGGGCCACCCCTACTCCGAAATCGCCAACGAGTCAGTCATCGAGGCCGTCGACTCGCTCAACCCGTACATGCACGCACGTGGTGTGGCCTACATGGTCGACAACTGCTCGACCACCGCGCGGCTTGGCGCGCGCAAGTGGGCGCCGCGCTTTGACTATTTGCTCACCCAGACCGCCTATCCTGCGGTGGATGACAAGACGGTAGACCGCACGCCGTTCGCAGCGTTCGAGAGTCACGTCCTGCACCAGGTGCTGGAGCTCTGCTCGCAGATGCGCCCGTCGGTGGATATCTTCGTGGAGTGACGCGTGCGTGCGCCCCGCCCGCGCCAACGCCAAAGCGCTTTCTCCGCCGTCCAGTCCGATGGCCGGGACCGCGCTTTGGCGTGTGGCCGAACCATGCCGCACATTTCGATGCCGGTGTTAAGCGGGTCCGCGATGATCACGATTGAGGTTGTTTCTCCGCCTTGCGACCGTGCAGGTGGTACGGACGGCTATGGAGTACCCCTATGGTGTGGACACTTGCTCCGGTGAGATAGGCGCGCCGACAGTTGCCCATCGCCATGCGGGCTTAAGCGTTTCTCGCGGTTCCGTGAAAAGATCGAAGTGGACACTCCAAAAACCGGGTACCATCCCTCTATGGCTCAGAAGATTGTAACTGTCTACACAGATGACCTCACGGGTGCAGAATCCGAAGAGGTGCAGACGCATACTTTTTCGCTCGACGGCGTCAACTACGAGATCGATCTCGTGTCGGATAACTATGACGAGCTGTTCGAGGCGCTTGCGCCCTTCATCGACAAGGGGCGCAAGATCGGCCGGTCGGTGAGTGCAGGACGATCGCGTAAGGCATCGACCGACGGGCCCAGCGCAGAGAAAATTCGGGCCTGGGCGCGGGAGAACGGCCACCAGGTGAGTGACCGAGGCCGCGTTCCCGCCACTATACGAGAGGCCTACCAGAAGGCGCACTGACATCGTTACACATCCCGCTCCTATGGGATGGCCTCGATGCGCTGTGTTTGTCGCCGGTTCCCAGACGGGCCGGGCGGATTCCTGCATGGTTGCGTCGGGCGTTCCGACAAACGCGGCGAGGTGCCGTAGCTGTCGTCGTGCGCTCGCCAGGTGTTAAGCGGGGCGAGTTACTTGTGGGCGGAGGGTGAAGGTAGGAGCCCTTCATTTGAAGCACGGGCGGGTGCGCGTGGGACGTTGAGTGCTGTGGGCTGCGGTGGCGGCCGGCCCGATCGGCCTGCTTTGCGTCAGGTCGTGCACTGCAGTCCCGCCCTCTGTGCACGCGCGTTGCCTCTGGCGGTGTGCGGAGCCGCGGTATGGGCGGTGTGGCGGCCACACATCGCCGGGCGCGCGGTCGTTCCCGCAGCGGCGGGCTGGCTGAAGCTCCTCTCGGAGCGTTCCGGCCCGGCGGCGCGCGGTGCTCACAGGGGCACAGTCGTTGGACGGCGGATCTTGCCGTCAAGGACCTTGATATGGCACCGGCCGCCCCGGGATCCTGCCGGAAGACACTCGAGCCCCGGTCGTCCGGCGGTCCCGGTCATGCCGTCGGCCCCGCTGCCGCCTCGCACCGTGACGAGTAGTCTGTAAAGGGCTCATGCAGCGCTCCCATTAGCGACGCGGCATCGACACCGGCCTAGAGAAGACCACCACGCTTCACCTGGACACGGCGGGGGCGGTCGCAGTCCTAGCTCTATGTCCATCGTGCTGCGGCAGAAAGGGTGCACCTCGCTGGATGGAAACACTGGGATGGAGTTATCCCGTCCGAGTGTCGACGACTGCCTCAGACGGCAGATTACGAGGCACGCCATGTTCACCTACCTGTTTGAGGCACGTCCAGCGTCAGGCCGGGACGATGTCTACCGTAGCCAAGTCATGGCTTTGCAGGCGGCGCTCGGAGAGTGCGGCGACCTGATTGAACAATGCGAGTACCGCAGCGCTACTCGGGAGGGGTGGCTGCTGTGGATGTCGTCCTGGGCGAATTCTGGATGCTCAGCGCTGCAGTGTGCTAAACAAGTCAGCCGCAGCGCACTGCAGTCGTATAAGGAATCGGGCCTTCTCGAGTTCTGCTCCAGAGCAGGCTGTGAGTTCACGGGCACGGACTATGCCGCGTCGTCTGCTTCCGGCCGCGGCGATGGCAGTCAGCCCGTCGATAGAGCGACGGCAGTGACCGTCCTGAGTGCGCCGCGGGGAGAGCTGCCCGATCTCTGCGTCGGGCCGCGGCAGCGTGCCGAGAGGCTCGGCCTTGACGTATCAGCGCAGGGCTTGGTGATGTGGGACCTCTTTGAAGGGTTGGACGCCCAGGGTGAGACGCTCGTCCTTCTTTCCTGGAGTGACCTAGAGGCAGCCAGGGAGTTCGAGTGCCACCACAACCTGCCAAGCAGGGTACGGATACGTCACATTGACGTATCCAGCGATCGGTCTGGCGAGATTCAAGACTCGCCGCCTCTTGCGCCGTTCAGTGCACAAAAGCACTGGAAAGCACTGGAAATACTTGCAGAATCTGGTGCGACGCTGAGTGTCGATTTGGATTTGGTAGGAACAGCGCAAGCTTTGACTGACCTTCTGGTGCCTCACCTAGCTGTTGCCGCCACAGTCGATATTGCAGACACATCGGTCGGCGAAAGCGCCATAATCGCGTCATCGCCGCACAGATTGATGCGCATGGGTGCGACAAAGGCACCAACACTTGCCATCCCGGCTCGCGATGCCCGATTCGACGTGCCGCAATGCTTCCCCATTCCTGATGCTCACGCCTTGCTTTCCAGTGGCCCACGTGTGTTCAAAGTCAAAGATGCTGGCTTCAGTAACGCAGTTCAAGAAGACCGCCAGGGTTATCGGTATGTGCAAACCTTGGGCTTGGAGTCGGTGGGTCTTATCCCTTTGAGGGTGTGCGCAGGTGAAACTCTGGGGCTGCTAAGTCTGTACCGTCAGGATGGCCAGTTCGGGTGGGAAGACCTTAATTTGCTGGAAGAACTCGCGCGGCGTGCCTGTATAGCGATGAACAATTGTCGTGCGTACCTTCGCGAACGGGACGCCGCTACCTCTCTACGCATCGCAACGCGCCAGAGGGGCATTCCTGCAACACCCGCGCTGAACGTGCGCCATGGCTTCAGCGACGCAAACGATGCTGAAAGGTACTGGTTCGACGTCATCGCTCTTCCCGGTGCGCGAACCGCCTTGGCCGTTGGAAATTCTCTGTTGCAAGGGCCTTCGGTAGCGGCAGCAATAATGCGACTCCGTTCGGCGATCCAAGCTCTGTCCCATCTCGACCTGGCGCCACAGGAGTTGATGACAAGAGTCAACGACCTCACTGTCGATCTCGAACCAAGCCTTGCATCATCCGTGCGCGATTCCCAAAGCGCTGAGAACGGAACATGTTTGTATCTCGTCTACGACCCTATAAAAAGGCAAGTCACCTTCGCTCATGCCGGTGAGATCCAGCTCTTCGCTACTCTGTCAACAGGGGAGACTCAGATCCTGAGCGGTGGGAAGGCGCCGGCGCTCGGCCAACCGGGCCAAAAGTACTCGCAGGATAACGTCTCCGCTGAGCCAGGAACTTGTTTTGCACTGACTCCTCTTCCTCATGGTCTAAGCATCCTGAAGAAGGCCCTTGAGGAAGGGGCCTCGGATATTGATAACAAATTTCAGGATGCGGCGACGGCGTTGTACCCGACGCATCCCGAGGCCGCACCACTCGTCATCCTCCAGACGCATGCCATCGACTCGCAACACAGTGTGGCCTGGAACCTCCCTCAAGACATAGCAGCTGTTGCTTCTGCCAGGACGCTGGCTGAGCGGCAACTCAGCGTATGGGGACTGAAAGACGAAAATAAATTCATGGCAACGCTAGTCATTAGCGAGCTCGTTACCAACGCTATACGTTACGCATCTTCCCCTATTAGTCTCCGTCTGATTCGTCAAGATAAGCTGACATGCGAAGTGTCGGACGGCAGTAGCACCGCGCCATATATTCAGTACGCACTCCCAGACGAGGAGGGAGGGCGCGGCCTCTACATCGTTGCCGAGTGTTCCTCCCGGTGGGGCGTACGTCATGAATCCACAGGCAAAACAATCTGGGCCGAACAGAACCTGAATACAGCCTGACACTGGCCACGCTCGCATTCACTGAGACCGCGTTTGAGATCTGCTCTGTCTTGCGGCTGGGGTGCCGCCGAAGTGGCCGGTGTTGTTGAGGGGAGCTAGCCGACGGAGGCGACAGGTGCGGTGTACCGGTGAAGCAGTTCCTGATCAGCGAGGAAGGCAAACGGCGGCCTACGAAGCAGCCGTTGCAGAGTCAGCTAATGTCCGAGCATGGCAAAGAAGGACATACTCGGGAGAGCGCGAGACGACCCTGTGGCAGCTAAGTGGCAGGTCGTGCGAGACACGGACGCGAACCTCATCGACACAGCCTGGTAGAGGCGGCATACGTACACCCTGCCCTCCGGGCTCTGTTTCCGCTGGTCAGCCATGGATCGCTGCTTCAGCCGGTGCACCCGCTTCCCTTGTCGCAAGACCTGCCCTCGATCTTCCCCCACGGCTAACGGCACTTCCGTGTCCTTGGGCTGCATGAGCCGCGCCGTTCGGGGCGGGAGCAGATCGGTGGCCCTGTTACTGCCGATGAGGCCGTGGAACTCGTAGCCTCGCCGCGCCTCCCCCCGGACTGTGGTCCTGCCCTTGACCGCACGCCCGACGACCTCGAATCGCTCAGCCGAGTCGAATAGCTTGTCCGGCTGCGGCGCGTAGGAGCGCATGCGGGCACGGCTGCGTCGCCGGTCGGCCGCAGGTCAGACGGCAGACCATGACGCCGATCATCGCCCAGCGGATCACGGTCTCGGACAGGGCCGGAATGGTCTCGTAGTCCCGGGCGAGGCGGCGGTGGGCGGTGAGCCAAGAGAAGGCGCGCTCGATCGCCCACCGCTTGGGTTGGACCTGGAAGCCGCGCCGGCCCGGGTCTTTACGGACCATATCCAGCTCGCGGCCGAGGATCTGAGCGGGCCAATCGACCAGGCGGCCCGCGAACCCTGGTCCGCACAGATCTTCTTCACACCCGGGTGGTCGAGGCGGGTCCACAGCAGCGGACGCCTGGCGCCGTCGCGGTCCTGGATGTTCGCGGCGACGACGTGGACGGCCAGGAGCAGGCCGAGGGCATCGGTGACGATGAACAGCTTGCGGCCCTTGACCTTCTTGCCCGCATCGAAGCCTCTGGTAGCAGCCGGGGCGGAGCCGGCAGTGCGCACGGACTGAGAGTCGATCAGTCCGGCACTCGGTTCAGGGTTGCGTCCGTCGGCCTCGCGGACCCGATCACGCAGTGCGTCGTGGACGCGCTCGACGGTGCCGTCATCGTGCCACCAGGTTAAGTACCAGTAGACCGTGGGCCAGGGCGGGAAGCAGCCCACGGCTACGGCAGATCTCAAACGCGGTCTGAAGCCACTGGCTGCCACGACTCGTTCAGTCGTGGCGACGCTATGCGCTACTCCATGGGTGCAACCCCAACCCCGGCATCAAAGCCCGCGGCTTGGGCAACAGTCACCGCCTCGCTGGGGACCTCTCGGAGAGGTCAACTTTCCGCCAGCAGGGAAGTTCCACGATCCCGCATCACGAGACGACGGGCCGGTCATTTCTCGCCGTAGAGGGTGTGCGGGGGAGGGGCTGCCGAGTCTCGACTGTGCCCGGCGGTTGACGGCGTCACAATAGGTCGCACCTGTTCACCTTGACGGCCAAACAGACAGAGCGCTTCGGCAGGCTCTTGGCAGTTGTTGCCGAACCAGTGCGGCACCCGGGTGCCGAACTCGGCCGACTCGCCGACCCTCACCTGCAGATCCTTGTCTCCAAGCACGAGGCGCAGGCTGCCGGACAGGACGTACAACCACATGTGCCCTTCGTGGACCTGTGGGTCGGGATGGGCACGGCCCACCGGCACGACCAGCTTGAACGCCTGGATGGGGCCGATCTGGCGGGCGAGCGGCAGACGCACCATCCCGTTCCAGGGCTGCGGCTTCAGCTGATTGAAGGGACCTTCCTGCGGCACAGCCTGAACCACGTCGTCCAGACTGATCCGCAGCGCCTGAACTATCGGCAGCAGGAGCTCCAGCCCAGGACGCCGCTGGCCCGACTCCAACCGGGACAGAGTGCTCTTGGAAATACCGGTCGCCGCAGCGAGCGTCGTCAGAGTCACACCACGACGCATACGGTGCCGCCGCAGCTGAGGGCCTACTTCCGCTAGTGCCAGGGCGATCGCCTCGTGAGATTCCATGATGGCTCAACACCATTGCCTCGGCTCCGATTCCCGAAAACAGCAACACGACTTGGCGGGCTCTTTCGTCCCGTACACGATGCCTTGTATCGACGTGAGATCGCGGTCGCGTCAGGCGGGCAGTCGGCGAGCCTTCTCCTGCGAACTCCCGTGCCGTGACGAGCGCGTTGCCGCGGTTGCGTCTGACATCGTGTCAATTTCTTGATCCGGAAGGATTTCACTCGTGACAATCGACATCCCCGCCATCATTCTCGAGCGGGCCGAGGCAGAGGAGATGTACGAATTTGAAGGCGGAGTTCCGGAAGCGCTCAGGGAGAAGTGGGGGGTCGCGTCGACCCGACTGGGAGGCGGAGTCGTGTTGGCCATGCGGGACGACGTCAGTGACTACTGGAGCAAGGCTCTCGGATTCGGGTTCGACGAGCCTGTCACGCTGTCGCTGATGGAACAGGTCATCGCCTTCTATCGTGAACGGGGCGTCCGCCAGGCCACCGTCCAGCTCGCGCCGTCCGTAGTTCCCAACGACTGGCCCGCGATCTGTGAGGCTCTTGGCCTTGAACCCAGCGACATCATCCGCAAGCTTGGCTGTGACATTGAGACAGCGGTCAAGGCGAGCGAGAGTGTCACCCTCGACGATGGTCTGACGGTCGGCCCGGTCACCCCGGACGAGGCCGCTGCCTGGGCCGACGTGATGCCGCGCGCGATGGGGATGCCGCACCAGGGAATGCAGGACATGGCCGCCACCTCCGTCGTCCGGGACGGCTGGCACCCCTTCGCCGTCCGGGAGTCCGGCTCCATCGTCGCCACTGCCACCCTGCGAGTGCAGGGCGAGGTGGGCAGTCTCTTCGCGGGATGTACCTTGACCGAGGCACGCGGGCGTGGTGCCCAGTCCGCGCTGATCGCCGCCCGCATCCGAGCGGCCCAAGACGCGGGGTGCCGCTGGCTTGTCGTGGAGACGTTCGACGAACCCGCAGGCACGCACAACTCCTCGTACCACAACCTGATTCGCTCCGGATTCACGCTCCAGTACGGACGCCAGAATTGGATCTGGCGCAACCCGGCGGTGTCCGCCGGTGACGACGCCAGCGCAGGCTGAACCCTGCGGCCATCGGTGACCTCGGGTCCCTGACGGCCAGGGCGCGCCGGGCAGCAGGAAGGCAGGCTGCTGCCCGGCGGAGGTCCGTCACCCCTTCGTTGGGAGAGCAAGTGAGCAAGCGGCCGAGGTTGTCGACGTCCCGGTCCGGTTCGCCAGTCAGCCACTGATGTTCCGGCGGCCAAAGAATGGGCATGCCGGAGGAGCCCGCCATCGCCTCCCTGCGCGTACGGGCGGTGCCGGCCGACGAAGTCAGCCTGTTCGCCCAGACCCTGGCTGGGGGCCGGCGACTACAGCATCCCCGCCCCTGCAAGCGATCCGATGGCCGCAAGGTGATCGAGAAGTGGGGCACGCTGCGTCAGGCCGCGCCATGCGTGGCGTACCAGATGTAACAGGCGTCGACGCGGCTATCACCGCGTCCGCCGAGGTCACCGCGTCCTGAGCCGGACCGACAGCGTGTAGACGGTGGTGCCGCCACCGGCTCTTCCATGTTTCCTCGTTGGGTGCAACATGCCGCACGATGCGGCACCAGGAGACACGATTGTTCTTGAGGCCATCGCGGCCGCTCTTGCGATCGGATGGGGATGAGTTCTCACGGGCCTTGCCCTGCGTCTGCGGAGTATGCGGCGCGTCGGCTCCGAATCACTGCGCAACAGGGAGGCCGGACAATGCGAGTTCTTGGAGGAGTTTCTCCTCCATCGCGATCTGGCGACCTCCATCAGAGCCAGGGTGAGCCGCCGGCGGGTCCAGGTGATGTGGCTCGCATGGGGCTGGTCGGTCTACGTGCGGGTGCTTATCTCGCACATCTCCCTGCGCCATGTGCCCGAGGGATGGCAGGCGCACGGATCGTTGGCCCCCACGGAGGATCCGGACCTGCTCACCGGCATTGCGGCCATGGCCACAGCTGCCGGCGTCCTTATCGGTGGAGTTCTCAAGGGCATCTCGGCGCTTCTCGAGGCACAAGAGGACGCCGAGGCCAACCGCATGCGAGCACAGGCGGAACTGCACTACGCGCAGGCGGACATGGCACGCGCTAAGCGCGGATTCCCTCCGGGGCCTCATGTCCGGAAAACCGCTGCTCCTGAAAAGCCCTGATGCAGGCATCTGCTCCGGCCGTCCCCCGTTCCAGCTTAGCTGGGGCCGCCCGCGCTGCATCAGAGCGGGTGGGTCCAGGCATCACCGACGCGGACCGTCACACCCCGACGCTGCCGCCCACGATCAGTGAGCGTCCTCGGGAAGCCAGGAACATGTGACCAGTGTGCTGTTGGTGCACATCATGGTCAGGACCGCCGGTCGCGGGATTCCAGATCTGCAGGGTCTGGTTCTTGCAAATCGTTCGCTCCGCCGACCGCGTGGTGTGCTGACACGCACCAGATGCTGAACACTGGGCGCATTCGAGATGGAGCCCCAACGCCACTAATCGGCGCCGTCAGCGACTGGCTGTCAGGGATGCGGCACGATGCCCGCGTCGCAGGAGGTTCATCAAACCGCTGATCACGCGGTGGCCGTACCTGTTCCCAGCCGGGCCCACAGCAAGATCGCGAAGTCAGACTGAAGTATGAGCCCCGAGCGCCGCACCGCGGATCCGTGGTGCCCACATCACACGACAACGGCCCGCCGCGTGTCGCTGCTGAGCGGCGGGCGGCGGGCCATTGAGGCGGGTGGTGGGTGCCCGGCCGGGCAACAGCCACGACCGGGCACCGCGAGCCGCTACTGGAAGTCGCAGCCGGGGTTGGGCGCGTCCTCGGAGAAAGGCGCGCCGTGCGGGAGGACGTAGAGGACGTCGAGCACCACGTCCTGCCGGCCGAGGTTCCTGCCGATGTGGACGTGTCCTGCGCCCGACGGCTCCCGCAGGGCGCTGCCCGCGTGGTAGACGCCGTCGGCGGCGCAGGTCGAGTCGAAGTGGCTCAGCGTGCCCTTTTGCACGTAGCCGTACAGGGTGCCGTCGTGGAAGTGCCAGCCGGTGCTCTGGCCGGGCGGGATGGTGATCTCCCGGAGGATGTAGTCCGTGTCTCCGACGGTGCTCTGCGAGATGATCCGGGCCGTGATGCCGGGGCCTGCGGGGGTGGCGTCGGCGGTGCCGGCCACGAGCGAGAGGCCCGCGGCGAGCCCGGCGACCAGCGCGGAGCGAAGGAACGTGCGCATGGAGGCGCGTCTCCGTTCGGTTGTGAGGTGGGTTTCGGATGGTGCGCGAGCAGGGGACGTGGTCCCCTGCTCGCGGGGTCCCAACTGCCCGCCCGGCACGGATGGCAGGGCGGACGGCCGGGAAGGCGGCGTTTCCGGTGTCCTTGTCAGGAGCCGGAACGCCGCCGCGGGACCGTCAGTGGGCGGCCCCGACCGGCTGCGCCGGGATCACGCCGGGGTCACCGGGGTCGCCGGCTTCAGCGGTGTAGTCGGAGGGGCGGGTCTCGTCGGTGCCCTCGGGGGCCTTGAGGGCCTTAAGGACGAAGGTGAGGACGACGGTGACCACCAGGTTCAGCACGAAGGCGGTCAGTCCGAGGTAGCCGATCTCGCCGATGCCGGGGATCTCCTTGGCCGAGCCGCCGAAGTGCTTCTGGGTGGGCGAGGCGACCCCGTAGGCGGCCAGCGTGCCGTAGGCCATGCCGACCGCCCAGCCCGCAAGCAGGGCCCAGCGGTGGAACCAGCGTGTGAACAGGCCGCCGACCAGCGCCGGGAAGGTCTGGAGGATCCAGATGCCGCCCAGGAGCTGGAAGTTGATCGCCACAGTCTTGTCCATGGTGAGGACGAAGACCAGCGCGCCCACCTTCACCAGCAGCGAGACCAGCTTGGAGATCTTGGTCTCCTGCTCGGGCGTCGCGTTGGGCTTGATGAAGTCCTTGTAGATGTTGCGGGTGAACAGGTTCGCGGCCGCGATGGACATGATCGCCGCCGGGACCAGCGCGCCGATGCCGATCGCCGCGAATGCCACGCCCGCGAACCAGTCCGGGAACATGTCCTCGAACAACTGCGGGATGGCGAGCTGCCCGTTGGTGACCTTTACCCCGGCCGCGATCGCCATGAATCCCAGCAGCGCCAGCAACCCCAGCAGGAACGTGTAGAGCGGCAGCACGGTGGTGTTGCGGCGGATCACGTCACGGCTCTTGGCAGACAGAGTCGCGGTGATGGAGTGGGGATACATGAACAGCGCCAGGGCCGAGCCGAGGGCGAGCGTGGCGTACGTCCACTGCCCGGCCTCCGGCGGAACGACCCCACCGCGCGGTTTGCCCGTGGCGGGGTTCACCTGCGAGAACGCCTTGCCGGCGGAGGCGAAGACGTCATCGAAGCCACCGAGCTTGATCGGGATGTAGATGATGGCAACCGCGATGACGATGTAGATCAGCGCGTCCTTCACGAAGGCGATCAGCGCGGGTGCGCGAAGCCCGGAGGAGTAGGTGTAGGCCGCCAGCACGCCGAAGGCGATCAGCAGCGGCAGATCCTTCACGAACCAGTTGGTGTCCTCACCGCCGCCCACGCCCATCACGTCCAGCACCGCCTGGATGCCAACGAGCTGGAGCGCGATGTACGGCATGGTCGCCAGGATGCCGGTGACCGCCACCGCCAGCGACAGTCCCTTGGAGCCGAACCGACCGCGCACGAAGTCAGAGGTGGTGACATACCCGTGGCGGTGCGAGACCGACCACAGCCGGGGCAGGAAGGTGAAGATCAGCGGGTAGACGAGGATCGTGTACGGCACGGCGAAGAACCCCGACGCCCCCGCCGCGTAGATCGCGGCGGGCACCGCGACGAACGTGTACGCCGTGTAGACGTCGCCACCGAGCAGGAACCACGTGATCCAGCCGCCGAAGCTGCGACCGCCGAGGCCCCATTCGTCGAGATGCTCGGGATCGGTCGCCTTGCGCCAGCGGGCGGCGAGGAATCCCATGACCGCGACGGCCAGGAAGAAGAAGACGAAGACGCCGAGCGCCACGCCGTTGACCCCGTTCTTCATCGCGCGACCTCCTTACGGTTCCGCTCCTCGCGACGCACCAGCACATAGGCAAGGCACGTGAGGACGGAGGAAATGACGACCCACAGCATCTGGTACCAGTAGAAGAACGGGATACCGATGAACGTCGGGTCCGTCTGCGCATACGAGTCGACACAGAGCAGGGCGGCGAACGGTATGACGAGGCACAGGCCGACGACGACCCTGCCCGGTGTCACCACCGGTTGCCGCGCGCGGTCTCCGGATTCCTTCTGCAACACTTCGGCGTTCTCAATCTTTCGGTATGGCAGCGGGCGGGCTCAGCGGCCGCCCGATGAAGGCGAGTCGAGTGGAATTCGACGTGCCGGACACCCGGCGCGCGTGGTCCTTCCGACTCGACCGTGAGCCGGGAGGACGCGCCAGGTCCGTGGGGGCGCTTCGGAGGCGTCGCCCGCAGTGGCTGCGAACGCGGAGGAGGGCCGTAACACGCGTGTTCGGCCTTCCTCCGTCAGGCGGGGGGACGATTCCGCGCCGTTCTGCGCTACGGCGAGGTGCGCGGTGGCACGCCTCGCGGTCGAATCCTCAGCCCGACACATGACACGGGGTCATCAACCCCCTCACGCGTCCGACCTTTCCTCCACACCCAGTCGCCCCGTCGACCACTATGGCCCCGCCCGCGGCCAGGACATAGAAGGCCCGTGCCACCTTTTCTTTCACAATCCGAGCGCACGACAGGATTGCTTTCGACGGATAGCTGGCGCCGCCTGGGCAGGGCAGGATCGGTAAGACGCTACCGGCCGCAGTGGGTGCGGTGGAGCCGCTCAGCACACGCCGTCTGCACTCCGCTCCGATTCGCACAGGATCGCCTCTGGGCCCGCGGCGTGACCGTCACATCCGGGGCACTCGGCGTGACTGTACGTACGGAAAAGCGAAATTCCCCACGGTAAAAGGGAATTTACAGTGAGTCTTTTCCAACCTGCTGCTTGGGTTGGCCAGTTGGCTTGATAGAACGTGGGCGCGCTCACGGCAGCCGATGGCTACGCCTGAGCGCGGGCCGACAGGCTCTGCTCAGCCTCGCGCACCTGCGAGGCGGCGATACCTACGGCCGGCTCGCCGCGGCGTTCAACGTCGGCATCGCCACCGTCTACCGCTACATCCGCGAAGCCGTCGACGTCCTAGCCGCCCTCGCCCCCACGCTTGAACAAGCCGTCAGCACCGCGGCGACGAAAGCGTTCGTGATCCTGGACGGCACCCTGCTCCGCATCGCCGCCGCACTGACCCAAGCGGGCATCCGCTGCTGGGCGGACAAGGCGTACCAAGGAACAGGCGGCACCGTCCGCGTCCCCTACCGCGGCCGCTGGGACGAACTCTCCGCAGGCCAACGAGCCGTCAACGCCTCCCACGCCAAAGATCCGCGCGCTCGGCGAGCAGGCCATGGCCACTCTCAAGACGTGGCGCCTCCCGCGCAAACTCCGTTGCAGTACGACCCGCGTCACCACCATCGTCAAGGCCGTCCTCGCCCTGCAACTCGCAGCGCACTGACGAGACCGGAACCAACAACGCAGAAAGGACCCCAGCATCGTGCCTGACGTCAAAGTCACTTACGACAAGACCGTGAACGCGGCGTACGTATACTTCACCGACCCGCAGGTCAGTGTGAGATCAGCACATACCTATCCCTGCGATCCGATCGATGTCGACGGAATGATCAACCTCGACTTCGACGAGCAGGACCGCCTCATCGGTATCGAGGTCCTAGCCGCCACGTCGAAGCTCCCCGAGTACGTGCTCCAGGCCGCCGAGCGGCTGGACTCCGAGGGCATTTCAGCCGGGAGCAGCCCGACGATTGTTAGCCTGCACAGCCACCAGCACAGGTTGGAAAAGGCTCAAGGGCATGAATGACAGGGGAGGGAAGCCGATTCCTGTTTGCCCGAGCAAGATCAAATAGGGGTGGACGTAGACCACCGAGAAGCAGATCTGGTCTCAGGACCCGTTCGCGCTCAAAAGTGACGGGCATGGGTTCTGCGACCTGCGTTGTTTGCAGAAATTCGACCCCATGCCGGCACGGAAGAACCTTCCCGCGAACTTGAGTCCGAAGCCGATCTAGTCGAACGTCATCAGTGCCCGACGTGCAAGGCCGCCCCTGCCTCACCCTGCCGCTCGAGCAGCGGGGCGGTCACGAGCACGTAGGACACCGGCCCCTTCACCGAGGTGCCGAAGTTGGCGAAGGAGCTCCGGGTGCCGTCCCGGCCAAAAGAGGCCGGGCCAGCCCTGGCGGCCCGCTAGTCGGTCCCCGCGGCGGTCGACTCCAACTCTGCCGAGCGCGGAGATCCACATCGGATGTGTCCGTTGCTCGCACCTCAGCCAAGACCTCGACTCGCGGTTAGACGCGCCCGACAAGCACCGCATCGCCAGAGACAGCTCTTCAGATGTGGGACACGAAGTTCCTGCTCCTGGTCGCGTCTCGTCAATGCGGTCCACAAACAGGATCAGAACGACGGCGGCAGCAATGAACCGGAGACGCTCTGGTCACTGTGCCCGGCCCGCGTCAGGGGCACCACCAGTCGGTCGACGACGGACTCAGCATCCTTGGCCTGCAGGGGACACGTCGAGCCGCACCACGCGCGAAAACACGGTCTCCAGCAGCGCGGCAGCTTCCTCGCCTCAGAACTCACCGACCATGACCCGGGGGAGCGCAACGCGGTGCGGGTTACCCGACCGGTACGCGGGGCCCAGAGCCCGCAGCAGCGTCGTCTTCCCGCTCGCCAGGTCCCCGGCGAGGATCATGAAGAGGCCGGCCTTGACCGCCTGCGGTAACACTGCACCAGCTCCGCGAGCCCAGCACGCTCAAGGACCTGCCGACGGAGCGCGAGCACGAGGTCCTCAGTGATTAGCGTCGCCGCCACCCACAACCCCTGCAGCAGGTCGAACTCGACACAGGCCGTGGCATGCGGCAGCTGCCGCCTCCCGTGGTCGTCGGCCGCCGCCATCCGATTCACCCACCGCACAGCCTGCCTGAGCGTGGAGCTAAAGGGGATCGCCCGCCCTCCCGCGGCCCGCTGTAAAGGGACGGAAGGGACTGTGAAGTGCACTTATCAACAAGTCAGACGTGCGTCTTACGCACGGGCGTGACTGCTCGACGGATCCACAAGGGAGGCTGCTCACAATAGAAATTTCCAGTCCCTTCAGCCCCTTAAAGAGGTGCACGATGCTGCTGAGCTGGGCAAATGTTCAGGGACCCAAGCAGTGTGGTCAGCCAAGCTGATGGGAGATGCCCCTGCTCGGGGGCGACCCCCACGACGGCAGCGTGGAAGATCAGCGTCATTTTTGTTGATCCTCCGTGCCATTCGCCTCTGTCTTAGTCACCAGCAGTGACGGCCGATCTAGTTGCCTATTAGGCTGTATTTCGTCCTTATCTTGGACATCATGCCCTCGAACTAGAGGCTGAAGGGACCTAAGGGACGCAAAGAAGAACTCCGGCGTCACGCTGAGGAGCAGGGGCGACCCCGAACGAGGGGCCTACACTCTCTTCCGAAAGCCAGTCCCTACAGTCCCTTTGATCCCTTGTTTCGAGCACGCACTTGGCTCTGGATGTTCAGGGACGGTGCGACAAGACCCCGCTGAAGGACAGACCCGTGGCCGGCCCCGACGTGATGAGAGCACCCACTGCGGCTACGCGGCCTGACACATCCCACTTGGCTGCTGAAGGACTCCCGGCTAGCCGGCTCAACGAACATGCTGCGCTCACTCAGCTCCTAGCGGCTGCCGAGACGGCGCGCCCCCGGCAGGGACCCCGCAACGAACGCGTCATCGACGCCGTCCTTGCTGCCGTGTCAATCCGCCCGCTCCACCTCGAAGGACGTTCATGAGCAGCGCCGAGACGCCGCGCTTCGACGCCGCCGCCGCTGCCCAGCAGATGCTGCAAATCGAAATGACCGGCCGAGAGACTGTCACCCCAGTCCAAGCCGCGACCTCCTCACCTCCTGTACTGTCATGGGCATTGTCGGCACCGCTGCCGGAAACGCTCACGGACCGTGGCAACGCCAAGCTATTCGTCAAGCTCTACAGCGGCCAATTTCGCCATGTCGAAGGCCTTGGCTGGTTCTCATGGGACGGCTACCGCTGGAAACGCACTGGAGGGGAAAAGGCGGCCCTGTGGGCTGCTGGTGAAATGGCAGAAAACATGCCCACCACCGATCCCCGCGGTTTCTTTGGCGACCGAGAGCTACAGCTTCACAAGAAGCGCACTCTCTCCACCACTGGCATGACGGCTCTGCTCACCCAGGCCAAAGCCTCACCAGATCTCTCCGTCGACCCCAACTCCCTCGACGGCGACCCGTACTCCCTGTGTACCCCCGCGGGGGTCGTCGACCTGCACACTGGACTACTGCGCAAGCCCGACCCCGCCCGCGACTTGCACTCCCGCGCCACCAGCGTGGCCCCGCAAGCAGGCGAGACTCCTCGCTGGCACCGCTTTCTCCACGACACCTTTGGCGACGACGCCGAAGGTCAAGAGATGATCGACTTCCTACATCTGCTACTGGGCTACTCCATCACAGGGGATGTGGGCGCCCAGGTTTTGCCGTTCCTCCATGGCCACGGGAAGAACGGGAAAAGCGTCCTACTTGACGTCATGATCCAGATCCTGGGCGATTATGCCGACGCCGCACCACCCGGATTCCTCATGGACCGGGGCGCCTTCTCCGAACACTCCACCGAACTTACTGAGCTCCACGGCCGCCGACTGATCGTATGCAGCGAGCTCAAACCCAACGACAAGTTCGACGAAACCAGGGTCAGGCTGCTAACGGGCGGTGACAAGATCAAAGCCCGCAGGATGCGCCAAGACTACTTCTCCTTCACTCCCACCCACCATTTGTGGCTGCTGGGCAACCACCGCCCCGAAGTTTCCACCGGCGGGTTCGCGTTCTGGCGCCGTATCCGGCTTCTACCCTTCGAGCGGACTGTTCCCGACCACCGCAAGATTGACAACCTAGCCCTCGAGCTGGTCCGTGACGAAGGCCCTGGCATCCTGCAGTGGCTCATCGAAGGAGCCCACCGTTACCTCACCACCCGTGACAACCTCAAAGGACCCGACCGCGTGCGTATCGCCACGAGTGCCTACGCCAACACCGAGGACCACATAGGCCGCTTCCTCACCGAATGCTGCACCCGCGACATCGACGAGCAGCCCGACCTTCGGGTTGAGCAAGGGCTGCTCTACACCGCCTACGCGTCATGGTGCAGCACCGGCGAAGGCATCCGCCCCGCCGGCACGCGCGCCTTCGCCACCCGTGTGAGGCAAGAGGCTGGTCTCACTTCACCGGCTGACATGATCAAATCCAACGGCCGCAAGTACTACCCAGGCATCGCTCTGTTGGATACCCCGGCATGAACAGCATTGCAACACCGGGGGACCCGCAAACGGAACGGTATCGTCTACCCAGGCTCATTTTTCCGCCCTACCATGTAAACGTATGGCCACGTCCAGCAGCGGACGACTCACCACGCTACAAGGTGGGCCTACGTGTGGCCCCGCAGACGAAGGAGGGGCAGCAGCCATGAGCTCGCTACTGACCGAGGGCGATCTCACCCACGAGGAAGATGTCGTGTGGCTGGAAGACCCCACAGACTTCGACTATGTCCGTCAGGCCCTCGACAAGACCCGACGCCGTAATACGAAGCCTCCTTACGAACGCGACGGCCGCATGGTGGGGTATGCCCTCCTGGACAACCAAGCGGAACCCGACCCGGATAGTGGTCTGTACAAGCGCCGCGTCTTCTTCCTGCTACCTCATGACCGAGACAGTCTCCCGGGAGGCCTGTACCGCGAGGGCGCGCCTGGCGAAGCCGTGGACCCGCGCACCATCGAAGTGAGGAGGGTGGGCGAGAAAACCCCACGTTCCCAAAGCGGGCCGTCTTCCCAAGCGGCCTCTTGTCTCTGAGATCCTGCCGTTGCTCCTTGCCCGCAATTGATCTCCCTCAGCTTCGCACCGTTCCGTCGACTCCATGTCTTGATTTGCCGTGCCGAACTCTGTGCGTGGTGTGATGCATCCAACTGCGCGGACTCAACTGCGCAGCTACAACTGGCCACGCCACGGGCTGGGAGCAGGGCTCCTATCAAGAGCGGGAGCGCCTGAGGGGGCTGTCCCGTAACCCCTCGTGGAACGGCGCGCAGCGTCAGATGCGTTGCTTCCGAGGCGGAGACTCGTCCTCATAATGGGCGTATTCGGCTGATCCTCCAATGTGGCGAGGTGTCATAGCTGCGTGGTGTGCTCACCGGGATTACGGGACAACAGAACCCGCTGGCCCGACCGTCCCGAGCGGCACCTTTGCCACGAGACCATCTGCCGTGCCCTCTACCAAGGGGTCAAAGGCGGCTTGAGTAGGGCTCTGACCAGGAAGCTGCGCACCGGCCGGCCGCTGAGTAAGAAGCGCCGCCGCCCTGACCAGCGCGTCCCCCGTTTCGTTGCACCGGCCGTCCTGATCGGCCGACGATCGTCGAGCTGCGCGAGCGGCTCGACGACTGGGAAGGAGGCCCCCGTCGTGGCGCACGCAGTCAATCCGCCGTCGCCACGCCCGTCGACCGACGTGCCCGCTATGTCTGCTTAGCCTCGCTGCCCGAGGGACACTCAGTCGGCCAGGTGGCGATGCCCTCATCACCACCTGCAGCACGCTGCCAGAACAAGCAGGTCGGAGTCCAACCTGGGATCAGGGCTCCGAGATGGCCCGCCATTACGAACTCGCGTCCTGCTTCACCGACGGCATCGTCTTCGTATACCGCGCCGTGGTTCGGGGTCTCGAAGCCTGCGGCCGACCGCATCCTCGACCACCTTGCACCGCTGCTGGTCATCTCGCCTGCGCGCCAGCCGCGCAGGGACACCGTCGATATCGTCGACGGCGCTTTGCGTGACTGACACTTTTGGTTGGCGGACGAGCACCCTAGTTGGCGGATCTTGATCCCGACACGCCGTGTCGCGATCAGTTCAGGAGAATGGTCTCCATCACCGGCCGGGGGGTGCTGCTGTGAGTGAGTGAGAGAGACAGCGAGCGCGAAGATCCCGTCGGATTCAAGTCATCTGGATCAGATTGTGACGGCGTACGACGGGGATGCCGCGTTCCGGGATCTGTTGCAGCTCGGGAACGGCTGGGCTGGTCGGTGGAGTTCGACTTGGCAGGTGGCTGCCGGCAAGGTCTGCTGGCCGATCCGGGATATGGCTCACGTATCGGTGCTGACGTCCCGGCCGATGCGGGGGTTCACGTGGCGAGCGAAGCAGCGGCATCGCCCCGGGCTTGAGGTGATGGCTTCAACGGGCAGGGCACACGGCTTCGAGTCGCTGGAAGAAATGCGGCTGCTGGTCGCGCTGGACTTTCTGGGTGCATCAGAGGTGCTGTCGCAGCCGTTCCGGCTGGACTTCGACCATGCGGGCGGGCAGTCCTGGCACATCCCGGACTTCCTGGCCGTGATCGGCGGCGGGATGTGGCTGCTGGATGTCCGCCCGATGGAGCTGGTCAAGGGCGCGGACGCGCTGAAGTTCGCGGCGGCCAGGGAGGTGGCGGCGGCGTGCGGCTGGCGGTACTCGGTGGTCGCAGGCTGGCGCCCGCATGTCTGGAGCGTCCTTGATCACTTGTCCTCGCGTCGGCGGCCGGTGAGGGACCTGCTGGGCATGCGGCATCAGTTGCTCACTGCTGTCGGCGGCACGGAGGACCGGGTGATGACGTTTTCCGCATTGGCTGATGCGACCAGCGTGCCTTCCGTTGGCCGGGCCAACATTGTGCGGCTGCTATGGCAACGTGAGCTCGGCATCGATCTGGGCAGTCCCTTGCGCGACACCTCGCTGGTCTGGCAGGTGTGATGACGGTGAGGGGGTTCTTGCAGATCGCGCCGGGCAGGCGGGTCGCGCTCAACGGAGTCGAGTGGACGGTCGAAGATGTCCACGGCCAGCTCGGCCGGCTCGTCCTTGTGGATGCCGACGGCCGCGCGGAGGCCCGCTCGTTCCGCTGGCTCATCAACCATGCCGATCTGCGGCTTTTGCCGACGGTCGAAGCATCGGGGTGCCCTTCGCCGGTCTCCCGACAGCCAAGGACGCTGGCTGACCTGACTGAGGACCAATTGGAACGGGCCAGGCTGCGGGCTGCGCATGTGTTGGAAGCCGAGACGGGGTTCCGGGAGGGTCAATCGGCTCGGGCCCTGCCGGGTGAGCCCCGGCTGGCCTACGACCCGGACCGCACGACGCTGACCCAGCGCCGCCACGCGAAGGCGGCGGAGACGAAGGCGATGCCCCGTCCGGAGGCGGTCCGGCTCGGCTTGCAACACCTCAGCTACCGGACCCTGGAGCGTCTGTCGGGACTCTCGGGCGAGAGTCTCTTGGTGGCCTGCGCGGACGGGCGCTGGACACGGCGACGCAGTGGGCATCGCAGCGTCACTGAGGAGGTCCGTGAGGCGATCTTCGCGGTCAAGGGCGAGTGCGGTGAACGCGCCCGCCTGAGTTTGGCCGCCAGGCACCGATTGATGCACCAGTACATTCGCGAGCGGTTCCCGACGTTTCCGGCCGAGAGGATCCCTTCCCGCTGGACGCTCGCGGACGTCTGGGAGGAGTGGTTCGGGCCTGGCGGCGCCCGGCCGCGCTACGAGCGGACGGCCCGGGCCGCTGCAGAGGCCGGTGTCTCCGGCCGGATGGTGGTCCACCGGCCGGGCCAGGTTCTGGCGTTGGACTCGACCCCGATGCCGGTGAAGCTGCGCGAGACCGTGTTCGGCGACGCGGTCACCGCGACACTGACCCTTGCGCTCGATCTCTACACGCACGGACTGCCGGCCTTCCGACTCACGTTGCAGTCCGACACGTCGGTCGACGTCGCGATGCTGCTGCGGGACGTGATGCTGCCGCTTCCGATGCGGGACGGCTGGGGCGAGGATATGGAATGGCCCTACGCCGGGGTCCCGGCCGACGTGATTGCCGAGTTCACCGGGCACCGGGTCGCCGCTCTGCCATTCTTCGCACCGGAGACGGTCACCACCGACCACGGCAGCCCCTACAAGAACCACGACCTGGTGGAAGCCGAACGGGAGATCGGCTGCCGGATCCTGCCTGCTCGCGTCCTGCGGCAGACCGACAAGTTCGCGGTCGAGCGCCAGTTCTTAACCATCCAGACCATGCTCTTCGAGCATCTGTTGGGCTTCACCGGCGGCGATGTCGCCGACCGCGGGGCTGACCCGGAACGCGATGCGAGTCTCACGCTCGCGCAGGTCGAGCACATCATCGCGACGTGGATCGTCCAGATCTGGCAGAACCGCAAACTGGGCGAATACGCCCCAAGCTGGGCTCCAGGTGAGGATCACAGCCCCAACACTTTGTTCGCAGCGGCGATGGAACAGGGCGGCTTCGACCTGGACTTCCCCGAGCCGGGCTTCTATTACAAGGTCTTGCGCAAGCACCACGTGAAGATCCATCCCCGACGTGGAGTGAAGATCCTCGGGCTTTGGTATCACCACCCGATCCTCGACGAGCCGCACTTCCTGCAGCCCTCCGCCCGAGGGGGCAAGCACGCGGGCAAGTGGGTGGTCCGCAGTGACCGAAGGGACCGCCGGCAGGTGTTCTTCCAGGACCCGGCCGACCACGAGACCTGGCACATCCTGCGCTGGCGAGGGTTGCCGTCCGAGGGCGAAGTCCCCGCTTTCTCGGACAGGACCGCCGACGCTCTCCTGGCACACGTGAAGGCGAACAACATCAGGATCCACTCCGAGAGCGAGCTCTTGGAACATCTGCTGGAGATTCTCGGCTCGGTCACTCCGGTCGACCAATGGCTCAGCCAGGCCAAGAAGAAGGCCGGGAAGAAGCAGCGCGTCGCCCAGGCCCGCGATATCACTCGTGCACAGGCTGCGGCAGCTGACCGCCCCACCGCACCGGCCCCTGCAGACGAGCCGGCTCCGGCCGAGATGCCCGCGGTCTGGGCAGAGCATGGTCGCACGATCGACCGCGCGGTCGACACCGACCGTCGCCGGCGACGCGAAGAAGCACTTGCGGGAACCAGACCTGTCGCCCCGCCGACGCTGCGCGAGGGCTTGAGCCGACGGCCCATGTTCCTGCCGCCGCCCCACGATGGGTCGGAAGCCGACACAAGAGTCCAGGAGGACGACGAGTGAACCGAGCCCTCTCGCACGATGATCCGCTGGAGGGCCTGCCCTCACGAGCCGGAATCGCCGAGTTGATCCTGGGCGGCCACCCGCCCCGCGACACCTACGTCGGTTGGCAGCACTACCGCAGCCACTACGGCCTGCTCGCCCCCGCTCCGGTGATCTCCCTTAAGCAGATGCCGATGATCCCCGCGAGCCGCAAGGCCGACTACGACCTCTATCGGCATCTGACGAACGCGAACCTCCCGCTGCAAGACACCCCCATGCATGACAAGGTCGGCAAGCTGATTCGGCGCCGGTTGCGCGGCAACACAATGAAGCAGGACGATCCGACGCGCGCTGGCGTCATGGTCAGCGGCTGGGGCAACTATGGCAAGACCGCGTCCGTCTGCTCAGCCGGGGCTGTATTCGAAGACCAGTGGCTGCAACTGCACAGCTACCTCAACCCTGGGGCTCTGCCGGGTACGCGTGATCTCCACGCGCCGGTCGTCTATGTCTCGACCCCGGTGACAGCGACCCCAAAGAGCCTTTGCGTGTCGATCCTGGGCTTCTTTCGGGCCGCGATCCGCAAGTCGATCACGCTGCCGGAACTGGTACGGCAGGTCGCCGACTCCCTCCACGACCACGGTGTCAAAGCGCTGATCCTGGACGACATCAGTCGGCTGCGGATGCACCGGGCAGACGACCAGGACGTTCTCGACCTGATGCGGGCCTTCATGAACCTGGACGTCACCCTGATTCTTACAGGCGTCAACATCTCGGGCATCGGACTGTTGCGCGAGGCCAAGTGGAACAAGAAGACCCGGCAGTGGGAGATGCCACCGCTGGAGTCGACCCGCATCCACGGCTTGGAGATCACTCAAACCGAGCACCGCTTCGAGCTCATCGAGCTCGACCGCTTCCGCTACACCACCCCGAAGCAGATCCATGCCTTCGTCGACCACCTGGAGGGAATCGAGCGGCACCTCCGGCTACTGAATGCGAAGGAGGGCATGCTCACCGGCAGCACGATGCCGGAGTACTTGATGCGCCGCACCGGCGGTGTCGTCGGCCTGCTGGGACGTCTGATCGAGGACGGCGCACAGGAGGCTATGGAGTCCGGGAAAGAGCTGATCGACGAGACCCTGCTGGACGAGATCGTGCTCCGGCGGGACAAGCCCGAGCAGCCGCCGGACGAGCCCGTGATCCCGGCCGACCCGCCGACCACCAGCGAGAACCCGAGAGCGAAACGGCCCCGGAACACCGTTTTCGATGACCAAGGCCCGGCTGCACGCTCGGGCGCCTGAACAAATGGAGCCCTGATGCATCCACTGCCCCGGAGTCTCGAACCCATGTCAGGAGAATCCCTGGTCAGCTACCTGCTTCGGCTTGGGCACCGTCTCAGCCTCCCACCCCTGCACCTGATCCGTGCGGCAGGCTGGACCGAGCGCGTATACGCTCACCACCTCCCCGGCGGTCTGCTGCTGGATCTCACGGGGCCGCAGGCCGAAGCATTCGCCCGGCTGACGAGGCAAACGGCCGAGGAAGTCTCGGCACTGACGCTGACGCAGTGGCGAGACCGATATCCGCCGATCGCCCGGTCCATGCCCGGGTCGGGACACAAGAGGCCAGACGCATGGCTCTTCGTCGGCTCGCCACGGTTCTGCCCCTCCTGCTTGGCGGGCGACGGCACCCCGGCCCAGCAACTCCATGGCGGACCCTGGCAAAAACTCTGGCACCTTCCCGTTGCCTTCGCCTGTGTCGAGCATCAGACCTATCTGGAATCCGACTGCCCGTACTGCGGCCAGCCGCACGCCACATCAGGACGCCTGATTGAGCGGGCCAACGACCACACCCTGCACCCAGCGCAATGCCGATGGACGATCGACACTCAGACCCAGGAGCGGACCCGTGCCTGCGGCGGCAGACTCGATCAGCGTGCTGCCCCGCCTCCCGGCGGCCGGCCGCAACCGACAGCGGACATCCTTCGCTTCCAGGAATCCCTCCTTGCACGCCTGAAGTCGCCGATTCTGGCCACCGACGCAGCCGAGTACTTCACCGATCTCCGGCTGGCCACCGCGCTGATCAGCAGTACATGGCCGCAAGGGGAGCACCTTCTCAACACTGCCCTGGCCGAGCACGTGACCACTCATCTCCACTCCGACTCAGAGCGTTCGGACACCAGCAACGGTCGTCTTCAGTACTCGCGCCTGCGCGATGCACCGCCCCGTGACCCTGTCGCCTGCGCTGGACTCCTGCACGCAGCTCACTCCATGCTCGAAGCGGGCGATCTATCCGAGTGCCTTTCCCGGTTCATCCACGCCTTCAGCAAGCGGCCAACCCGCACACCCTGGGTCCGCTTCTTCGCCGGCTATGAGCACTCTTGCTCGCGACGATTCCGAAACGCGGCCGAACCCTTGACCCACGCCTTCCGTAAGATCGGCGGCCCCCAGGGAACCCGAGCGCCTCTGCGGAACGACTACCGGCCCGAGCACATTCCGGCATATTTGGAGCCGGACTGGTACGAACGTCATTTCGCACCCATTGTCGGAATTGCGCCGAAGGTATTGCGGCGAACTGCCGCAGTCCGGCTCGTTCAGTGGGCCATTGGCGGCCCCCTCGGTGATGCTGCGGCTTACCTCGGCATCACCCCCGACCGGATGCAATTCAGAGCCAACACCGACTACCAGCGCTGGGAACGCGCGGGACGTGACCCGGCGGAGTTCGAATCGGTCCTCCGCGAGCTCAGCGCCGAACTCCGGACACCATGCCGGCCCCTTGTCGACTACCAGCGCAGACGTGAGGCGCTCCGGGACTGGGCTCTGCCCCCTGACACATGGGATGCCCTGGTCAGCGAGTTGCCGCACATTCCCGGCCCCATCCGACCAGCAGTCGGCGACCGCAAACGTCAGGACGCCTCCGTCTTCATCTGGGTGCAGGTCACACGAGGCGAGCACCTCTTCGCCCCGCGCCCCATTGAGGCCGAGCAGCCTCAGCATATCCAGCGCGAATGGGCCCAGCGCCGGAACATCACCTGGCACCATCTCGTCCGGCCCAATCCGCTAAGACACTACGCCGACCTGCGGAAACTCCTCACTGAATACGCCTACCAGCTCGCCCGGGACATCGACTCGAGTGCCGGGCAGATCTCAACTGTCAACGGCCCGACACTCACGCACAGTGAACACCCATGGTTCTGACCCGCCAACCAGCGCCCTCAAGTTTCCACCAATAACCGTGTCCTATGTGGTGAGGCGAATGAGCCGTTTGTAGCAGCAGAGGGCTGCGGCGAGGCCGAGAAATGCCAGGTAGTTGCGGGGGTGGCGTTCGTAGCGGTGGTTGAGCCGGCGGTGGCCGGTCAGCCAGGACATGGTCCGCTCGATGACCCATCGTCGGCGCCCTAACCGTTCGCTGGACTCGACTCCCTTGCGTGCGATACGAACACCGATGTGCTTGCCCCACAACCATTTTCGCAGGTGGGGGATGTCGTAGGCCTTGTCTGCGTGGAGACGTTCGGGTTTGAAGTACCGGCCGCGGTGAGGGTCGTGTCTCGTTTGGTGACCCTGGATCATGGGCTTGAGGGCGAGTCTGTCGTGGGTGTTGGCTGCCGAGAGGCCGACGACGGGCAGTCCGTTCGCGTCCGACAGGACGTGCATCTTGGAACCCGGCTTACCCCGGTCCACGGGGCTCGGACCTGTGAGTTCGCCCCCTTTTTCGCCCTTACGTGGGCGGAGTCGAGGACAGCTCGGGAGAGATCGAGCAAGCCGGCGTCGTCCAGGCGGTGCAGGATCTCCTCGTGCAGCCGGCCCCACACACCTGCCCGCGACCAGATCAGGAACCGACGATGTACGGTCGACTTCGATATCCCGAAGCACGGCGGCAAAGCCCGCCAGGCACATCCACTGACCAGCCCATAGACGATCGGCGCGAACAGCGTCTCATCAGGCGTGTCCTGCGTCCCGCCGCCCTGCGGCCGCACCCTCGACGGCGGGATCCGCGGTTCCGCGATCTCCCACAGCCCATCCGGAACAATCCAACTCCACGTACCCCGCCCCATAACCAACCCCAACGACCCAACCCCACATAGGACACGGTCTAAGGGCCCACAACACGCCCCTGACCTCCAGAGTCCAGATCGTGTTCCGCCAAACTCTCGGTCACACCCTGGAGCCCATCCGCGACCGCAGCATCGCGACCTCGAGCAAGACCTACCGCTACTCGACCAACCTGAAGGTGGTCATCGATGCGAACAGCCACCTGGGCGTGGCGACCGGCGTGCCGCTGCCCAGCAGCCGCAACGAATGCCGCGCGTCCACGGAGTCACATGCATGGGTGCATAAGCTGTTCTTCGGGCGTCAGGCCGTTGTGGCCGTGTTGTCCGCCCAGCGCGTCTCCGTCACGCCAACAAATCCCGCTACCGCGTCAGTGAACTCGGCGGGCTGCTCAAGGTGTCCGTAGTGACCGCTGTCCAGCAGCTGGACCAAGCTGGCATCGGGGAGTTCCGCGATCATCTCCTCGGCCCAGCGCGGCGAGCAGATGAAGTCGTGCATACCCACGACCACCAGCGTGGGGGTACGCATCTCGCCCAGCCGGCCTCGGTGATCAAACGACAAGCCGTTCACGTTGTGGACGAACACGCTCTCAGCCATAGCCGCGAACTCCTCTTCGCGACCCCAGTAGTCCTTGAAGTACGCAGGGAGCAGCTTACGAAACCGTGCTGTCCGCAGCTCGTCCGTAGGATTTTCGACTACTGGTTCCTCCCAGACCGCACGCACCGTCACGGGGCCGGGGTGGCCCGGGAATCGGGCAGGTAGGTCGTCGAGCCTGGCGGTCGCCTCCTCGCGCAGCTCCAGGGTGTTGTGCGCCATAGAGCTGTGAAGGATGACTCCGGCCAGCCGGTCGGGATGCGTCAGCGCATAACCCTGGGCGAAGAAGCCGCCCGCGGAATGACCGAGTAGGTAGACCCGGGGCACGTCCAGGTGTTCCACGACCGCATGCACGAAGCGGACGTACACCTCCATGGTGTAGCCGTCCGGGTGGCTGGGCAGCCTACTGTCTTCGGTGGTTCCCACTTGGGTGGGGTACACCATCGTCATCCGCTCCTCCAGGGCAGGAAGCCGGAAGTAGCCGCCGTCGATACCTGGCCCGCCCGTGAGCGCCAGACACACCGGCCCGGCCACTCCGCGAACCTCGTACTCCTGGGGTATGCCGTCGACGTCAATCACGTGGTGGCCCTGCGCCAGTGCGTTCATGTCCCGTTCCCTGCTGCTGATGTGAAGCTCTATAAGGCTTTGAACGACGGCGCTACCCGGATACGAACAACACCGCCGGCTCTGCCTGATCGGGGTGACCCCAATCGAGTGAGGGAGCCTGCATGGACCCCGAAGGCGTCGCCAAGTCACGTTGCCGTTTCCGGGAATCTGCACGTTCCTCAAATGAACGTCATCGACCCGGTCAGGAAGCCGCCACCGGTCGGCTGACGGTGCAGGCGGACGGCAAGTTGGCCGCGGTGAATGAGTCCGGGCCGCTGGAGTGGACGCTTGACGCGCTGGCTGCCGAAGCCAGGCGGTTGGCCATCGAGATGGGCCGCAGTCAGGTGTGTCGGATCCTGCTGGCTGAGGGAGTGCGCTGGCGTCACACCAGGTCCTGGGTCCGCTCAAGGGACGCGAACATCGATCATCAGTTTGACCATGGCATCCCACGCCGAGACTGGCCCAATCAGTTTGGCGGGAACCGCGTTTGCGTTGGTGGTCAGACGTCGCCGAGATGATTGGAGATGTGGAGAGCCGCGGTGGCCACGGCGAGGGCAGCGCAGAGACCTCGTACCTCGTAGAGCGTAGGACGGATCAGGTTCGGCCAGTTCACTGGAGCCGCAGGCCAGGAGGCGAGGTGAACCTCGGTGCGGGCAAGTCGGAGGTGGGTGGTGATGTTCCAGCCGGTGAGTGGGGCGGCTTCCCAGTGCAATCTGATGCGCCCCAGGGCGACTGCAGGAGCATCGGCGGGGAGCCAAGAAATTTCGAATGGACCGTCGTGAAGGGGAGAGATGCGGTGGATGAGAGCACCGGTTGCCCCGCTCGGCATAGGCCGCAAGGCGACGTCGGCAAGCGAGCAGACCGGAGCGAGACCGGGGGAAAGATGTACTCCGCTGCGTCGTGTATCCATGATCAAGCCCAGGTGAGGGTGTCGCGGACGGGCGGCGGCAGATATGCCAAACCGGGTTGAGGCGGGTGAAGTTTGCGGTGGCCGACGGCCAGGCATTCAGGCACGAGAACCTCCGAGCAATGATTGTCAGGGGCAGTGGCAGATTCGTAGCTGGGCGCATGGTGAAGGAGGAAAGATCGCGCAGTAGGACACTCGTCAGATTGGCGGATACCTGTGGCGTAGCGATACAAGCCCTGCGTCTCTCGTCACGAAGCTCGTGCAGGGCATTTGCCTTTTTGGCGTCCTGTGTTCGGCCGGTCGGACAGTTCCGACGGGGTCGGTGAGCGGAGCTCTAAACCTGAACGCGAGCCCAGCTCGTCCGAGGTAGTGCTGCTGGACGGGCGCCGCCCGCTGACGGTCACCGAGGGGGGCCGACCCACTCAGTGCGGAAAGGGAGGATCGGGCGACCCCTCGGGCCGTATTCTGGATTTAGCCGCGACGGGCTTGGACCGCGACCTCGAGCCGCTTGCCGAAGTCGCCGTCCGCCTGGCGGAAGTTGTTGATCGCGCGCTCGGCGATGTCGTCGCGCGAGACCTTGGCGATGAACCCGGCGAGGTTGTCGATCAGCCGCACCTTCTCGTCCTCGGAGAGGAGCCGGTACAGGTTCCCGGCCTGCACGAAGTCGTTGTCCTCGGCGTGGCGCGGCGCCTCGTGCGTACCGGTCTCACCGGTGACGGAGGTGGGCTCCCACAGCGGACGGTCGGTCTGGACCGGTCCGCCGAAGCTGTTGGGCTCGTAGTTCTTCGCACCCTTGTGGCGGCCGTCGTACAGGTGGCCGTCCCGGCTGTTCGTCCGCGCCTCGGTGGCGTGCGGACGGTTCACGGGCAGGTGGTCGGCGTTGATCCCGACGCGGTAGCGGTGGGCGTCGCCGTAGGCGAAGAGGCGGCCCTGGAGCATCTTGTCCGGGGACGGGCCGATGCCCGGCACGAAGTGCGCGGGGCTGAAGATCGACTGCTCGGTCTCCGCGAAGATGTTCTCGGGGTTGCGGTTGAGCTCCAGCTTCCCGATCTCGATCGGCGGGTAGTCCTCGTGCGGCCAGACCTTGGTGAGGTCGAACGGGTTGAAGCGGTACGTGGCCGCCTCGGACGCGGGCATGATCTGGACCTGCACCGTCCATGACGGGAAGTCGCCGCGCTCGATCGCCTCGCGCAGATCGCGCTGGTGGCTGTCCGGGTCCTCGCCGGCGAGCTTGTTGGCCTCGGCCTGCGTGAGGTTCTTGATGCCCTGGTCGGTCTTGAAGTGGTACTTGACCCAGAAGACCTCGCCGGCCTCGTTGTTCCACTGGTACGTGTGCGAGCCGTACCCGTTCATGTGGCGCAGCGTGGCCGGGATGCCGCGGTCACCGAAGAGCCAGGTCACCTGGTGGGTGGACTCGGGCGACAGCCCCCAGAAGTCCCAGACGTTGTCCGCCTCCTGCGAGCCGGTGTACGGATCGCGCTTCTGGGTGTGGATGAAGTCCGGGAACTTGATGGCGTCCTTGATGAAGAACACCGGGGTGTTGTTACCGACGAGGTCGTAGTTGCCCTCTTCGGTGTAGAACCTGAGCGCGAAGCCACGCGGGTCGCGCACCGCGTCGGCGGAGCCGAGGCTGCCCGCGACGGTGGAGAAGCGCAGGAACGTCTCGGTCTGCTTGCCGACCTCGGAGAGGAACTTCGCACGCGTCCACCGCGAGACGTCGCGGGTCAGCGTGAAGGTGCCGTACGCACCGGCGCCACGGGCGTGCACGATGCGCTCCGGAATGCGCTCACGGTTGAAGTGCGCGAGCTTCTCCAGCAGCGACTGGTCCTGCACCAGGACCGGACCACCGACGCCTGCGGTCTGACTGTTCTGGTTGTCGGCGACCGGCGCGCCGGCCTCCGTGGTGAGCGGTCCCTGCGTCACGTGCGCCTCCAACGCTTTTTCTCGCATTTTTCTTCCTTCATCGAATTGTTCTGGACTCTGGTAAATCTTGCAAAGGACTTCCGCGAAATGCTGTGAGAGCAGTGCTGAATGACCCGTACTGATTGGAACTACTAGCCAGTCTAAATGAGTGTCAATTTTGCAAGATAGCTACCTTGTGGCAATGGAGTGAACCTTCAACTGCGAAGAGTCCCCATATGGGAGATCTAAGACCCTGCGAGAAAACCTGAATAGGAGATGAGCGCCGTGGGCACTCCTGCGGCACGCATCTTCACTCTGACTGACGTTTGAGCGTGCTAACTTGCGCGATCGGCCCTCAGGTGTGACGGCATTCCTCGCAACACATCTACGGAGTGCTTTCGACCTGCACCCCGTGGTTCTCCGTTGCGGCCGGATATCAAATTTCGGGAAGGATCTGCGACCACTCCTGAGATACCCGGCTCGCACTCGCGATTCTGTAGGCGACAATCTAAATTTCGAAGTACGGAGCGGATGATGTTGAACTTGAATGGATGAGATCCACCTGTAGTCCTATTGAAGATAAAGCAGACCGACGTCACGGCTCCGCTCGGAACCGTGGCCCGTCCCAAGGAGCACAATTATGGGCATCTTCGGCCGCAAGTCCGCCGCCGAGTCGCCGGCGGCCGCCGCGACCCACGTCACCCCTGAGTTGGCCGCGCTGACCGGCGACTACACGATCGACCCGTCGCACTCGACGATCGGCTTCGTCGCGCGCCACGCGATGGTCACGAACGTGAAGGGTTCGTTCCTTGACTTCACGGGTTCGCTGCACCTGGATGGCAGCGACCCGTCCAAGTCCACGGCGAGCCTCGACATCAAGATGGACAGCATCGACACCGGGTCCGCTGACCGCGACGGCCACCTGAAGACCTCCGACTTCTTCAAGACGGACGAGTTCCCGACGATGACCTTCCGCTCCACCAAGGCGGAGGCCCTGGGCGGCGACGACTACCGGATTACGGGCGACCTGGAGATCCTCGGCGCCACCAAGGAGATCTGCATCGACCTGGACTTCTACGGTGCCGCGAAGGACCCGTTCGGCAACGAGCGCGTGGGCTTCGAGGGCAAGTCTGAGCTCCTGCGCTCCGAGTGGGGCCTCACCTGGAACGCGGCGCTGGAGACTGGCGGCGTCCTCGTCTCCGACAAGATAAAGCTGAACTTCGACATCTCCGCCATCAAGAACGCCTGATCCCACTGCCCGTGCTCAACAGGCTCACCAACTTCGTCGTCATGCCTAGTGTTGTGTGCACGCATGGTTCCGGGCATGGAGTTGCTGCGTATGTCCAAGGCTGCGAAGCGTCTCGGGATACACCCGATGACGTTTCGTCAGTGGGCGTTTGGAACGCAAGATCCCCTTTCACGTGGGTCGGTCGTGAGCGCCGGTTATTCTTGGTTGATGTCGAGAACGTGAAGCGCAGCAGTGACTCTTCAATTTCGCGCCCGCGTCTGGAGTTGCTGTACATGAGCGTGTCCGGCTCGTCCGGGCGGGAGTCCTCGTTGGAGGTGCAGGAGGTCGAGCTGCGGGCCGCCTCGACGGGCAAGATCGTCAAGGTCGTCCGGGATCGTGGCTCGGGCCTGAAGGAGAACCGGCCCGGTTTGAACCGGGTGTTGACGATGGTGGCCGACGGATCAGTCACTGTCGTGCGCGTCACGCACGAGGGCCCTGGCTGGCCCGGTTCGGTGTGAGCTGGCTTAGGCGGCTGTTCGCCGTGTACGGGCTCACCGTGGAAGTGTTGCACCCGAAGAAGCTCGGCGGCCGGGATGAGCTGCTGGAGGATTTTGTCTCTCTGGTGACGACATTCGCCGGGCGCTTGTATGGGATGCATAGTGCGGAGAACCGCAAGCGGTTGCTGGCCGAGTCCTGCTCTGGCGGAACGGGTGGGCTGGTGTGCTGACCTCGTGGCCGGTATGACCTGCGCGCTGCCGGTCGCACATTGGAATTCCACCGACGTGGATGAACTGGCTGACGGACAAGAACCGGGCGGCCGGGAGCTGCCGTCGAACGCGTGGATGGCACTGCGCCGCCTGGACTAGACGGTCTTCTGCGAGGTGAAGGTCAACGATCGGATCGTGCGCATGGCCCAGGAGTAGGTGGTCGTGCACTGCGGTCGGTGAAGTGGCGAGCCGATCTGGTGGCCGGTGTGCTGGCCGTGGGGCCCGGAAGTCCCGAAGAAGCGCACCGGCGAGGAATGGGACGCCGTGCGTGCCGCGATGCCCGGCGGCGAGCACCCTCCGTCCAACATCATTCGTACCCGCACTCGGCAGATCACCTCCTTCGAGCGCAACTCGGCCGTGCCTGGTCGACGTGTTCGAGCTGGAGCCCACATCGCGTGTGGCCCGCATGCTGCTCCTCCCCGCCTGCGACGGGCAGCAGGCCACATCGAACGGTCCGTGACCGAGCCGACGAGGGCCCTGCTGCGGCTGCAACTCCCCACTCGGCCAATCCCGCAAACATATCGTGACTGGAGCTGGGTCGAGTGCTCGATCACGCTGCCGCCCACGGTTCTGACGAACGCGGTGATCCACCCTTCCACCCTGCGCATCGCGGGCGGGAAGGTACGCGCCGATCTCGCCTGCACCCACGCCGTGCCCAAGATCCATCGCACCGGCCACACGGTCGCGCTCGGCGTGGGCTGGGGCCTGAACACCCTTCTCAGCGCGGGTGCGGTCCGGCTGCACGACGAGGGACAGACAGATCACCGATCTCGGGGCGGGCACGCAGTTCCGGGCCGCTGGTGTGCTGCCCAAGCACTACCGGCTGCGCCGAATCTCGGAGCGTCTGCACGCCAAGGCCGACCACTACGACCGGCTCGCCGACCCTCCATGGACAGCAGGGTGGCGACCTTAGCGGAGGAGATCCGGCGCGTCTGGGCGCGCCGCTCGAACCTCAATCGCTTGACGCGATATAGCAGCCTCTGGGACGTGAAGTGCCGAGGGCGTTGGTCGGGCCCCCGTGCACGGTGAAATCTTCGGACGCACGCTCGGTGAGCTCCTTCAAGGTCAACCAGTTTGACTCTGAGCGTCACTCATGAAGCGCGGCGGAGAGGTCGATCTCGACGAGCTGCCCGGGATAGCCGAGCTGTGCGACACCCAAGAGGGTGCTTGCTGCGCCGAAGGCGGGTGCGAGGGAGGAGTTCCGCAGCCGTGTCGAGACCTCGCGGAGAATGCCGGGCTCTGTGGTGACGACGTAGATCACCGCCCGTACAACCTGCTCGGGGCGCGCGTTGACGGCGGCAAGTGCGGTCAGTGCGTTGGCAGCCACTTGGTCGGTCTGGGCCAGTATGTCGCCCGGGCCGACCAGGTTACCTGCCAGATCTAGTGGGCACTGTCCGGCGAGGTGTGCGGTGCGGCCGGCTTCCACAATCGTGATGTGGTGGTAGCCGGGGGTGGCATGCAGAGTGGCGGGGTTGATCCGCGTGATGTGGTCAGACATGCGAGTCATGATATTGGGCAGTTTCAACGCGAAGTCGGCTGCCCAGGCACGAGGAGGTCTCGGAGTGCTGGACTAGGGGGTCATAGTCCCGGACATGGCGGGCATTCATGATCCAGGCCAGGCCTCCCGCAAACCGAGGAACACCACCCGCTACGTTGTCACCCTTTGACGCTGGGTCATGCAATCGGCCTCCTCCCTCGGGAGGAAGATGCGTGCCTCGTGTGTGCCTCGAGTCACTCATCTCCTATTCCCATGCTTTCGTACGTCCTTAGATGGCTGGGTCGGTGTTGCTGCCGGCCAGGGTTAACCACGCGAGAGGAATGAGCTCATGCCTACCATCACTACTCCAGACGGTGTAGAGATCTACTACAAGGACTGGGGTACTGGTCAGCCGATCGTCTTCAGTCACGGTTGGCCCCTGTCGGCTGACGACTGGGACGCGCAGATGATGTTCTTCCTGCAGCACGGCTACCGGGTGATCGCTCACGACCGGCGCGGGCATGGCCGGTCGGAGCAGGTCAGCACGGGTAATGACATGGAGCACTGGGTCGAGGACCTTGCGGCGCTGACCGCGCACCTGGGTCTTAAGGACGCAGTCCACATCGGACACTCCACGGGCGGCGGCGAGGTTGCCCGTTACGTGGCCCGTTACCAGGACAGGGTTGCCAAGGCCGTGCTGGTTGCCTCCCTGACGCCGAACATGTATCAGTCTGCGGACAACCCTGCGGGCCAGCCTCCGGAGTGGTTCGAGGCGATCAAGGACGGAACCCTGAACAATCGGACGGACTTTTTCCGTGAGGTGCCGGAAGGGCCGTTCTACGGATTTAACCTTCCGGGAGCCGAGCGGTCCGAAGGGGTCATCGCGAACTGGTGGCGGCAGGCCATGGCTGGCAGCATCCAGGCCCACTACGAGACCCCCAACTCGTGGCTGGAGGACTACACCGAGGACCTCCGGAAGATCACGGTCCCGGTTCTGGTGATGCATGGCGAGGCCGACCAGGTCGTCCCCTTCGCCAGCTCCGTCCCGCGGGCGGTCGACCTGCTCAAGAACGGCACGCAGAAGTCGTACCCGGGCTACCCGCACGGCATGCTGACCACCCACGCGGACGTCCTTAACCCCGACCTCCTCGCCTTCATCCAGTCCTGACTGTCAGTCTGGACCCGGCTGTACCAGGTGACTCTGGATAACATCGTTACCCAGAGTCAGCTGTTGGCCCCGCCGCGCGATTGGCTCGCTGCGTATCGGTACTGCCTCGCTCCCCGCTTAGTCGCATCGATCCCCCTCATCTGTGATCTGCGAAGGCCCTGTCATACGCCGTCATATGACACTTGGGGCTTGCGGCTCTATCTCCGAGATCGAGGTATCAGACCTTGCCTAACCGAGCTTGGAGCGAAGAACTCACCAGTTCTGAAGTTCTGAAGCCAACGTTGGGCGACGGAGGCAAGCCCATCCTGGCCCGCAGACAGCCCGGGCTTCGCCGAATCGGGTTGGTCCCGAACGCGGTCGGGACCAACTCACCGGAGATCCGGGAGTCTATCTCGGTCTGCCGAGAGTGGGTTTATCGACGACTCACGACAGTAGTTGTTCAGGACTGCGGGAGGCACCTGCTGCGTTGGAATGTCGATGTCGATGAGAACGGGAGGCAGTGCGCCGCCACGGCCCGCGTGACGGCGTCGATGCTGCGCCGCCGATCGCCTTGCCCCGTGGCCAGCGCTTTTGTCCTCGGCCACCCGGGCTCCGATGGCGGTTCAGACGGCGGGGCGCTTCCCCGGCGGTGGGCGGTGCCGCCCATCGTCATGAATAACAGCTCCGCGCCGGCCGCCGAAGTGCCTCCCGAACTGTTGTAGAAACGCTCCTACTCGACGTGTACAGAGCCACGAGAGGGATCGGTGTCATCATTTCGCACCGCCCGCCCTGACGTCGGAGGCTCTCCCGCTCCCAACAAGGCGGCTCTCACGCCTTCTTCTATCCCCAAAGGGTTGAGCTTCATGTCGTACGACGTCGAAAAGCCGGACGAAGAGCGGCGCGTGGAGCTGACCCCGGCCGAATACTCGGTGCTACGCATGGCCGGCACGGAGCCGACTTCATCGGTGAGTACACCGACACCAGAACGAAGTGCGTCTCTCCTGTCGGGCCTGCGGCGCCGAGCTGTTCACCTCGACAGAGAAGTTCGAGTCACGCTGCGGCTGACGCCCGATGAGGGCTAAGCTCTTGGACCCGCGCGAGACAGTCCGACAGGGTGCCTAAAAATGTTCAAACGCAGTTACTGGCTGACAGTGAAAGGCTAGCGCTATGAGCGGGCGGGAGAAGAAGGCACTGCTGGCGGGCGGCTGCTTCTGGGGCATGCAGGAGTTGATCCGGACGTTCCCGGGTGTCCTGGACACGCGGGTGGGATACAGCGGAGGCGATGTCCCGAACGCGACGTACCGGAACCACGGTACGCACGCCGAGGCGATCGAGATCACGTTCGATCCCACGAAGACCGACTACCGGACGATCCTGGAGTACTTCTTCCAGATCCACGACCCGTCGACGAGGAACCGGCAGGGCAACGACATCGGTCTCAGCTACCGGTCCGCGATCTACTATTTCGACGATGAGCAGAAGCGCGTCGCCGAGGACACCATCGCCGACCTCGATGCCTCCGGTCTGTGGCCCGGGAAGGTCGTGACTGAGGTCGTGTCGGCTGGCCCGTTTTGGGAGGCGGAGCTCGAGCACCAGGACTACCTCCAGCGCTATCCCGACGGGTACACCTGCCACTTCGTCCGCCCGAACTGGCGGCTTCCGAAGCGCGCGCAGGCCTGACGACGGAGCCACGCAGCCACTGTGCCGTGGCCATCAGCGGTTCCCGGCAAGCGGATTTGAGCCTTCGCAAAGGGCGAGATGCTCCAGCCGATCCTGTCGGATGAGCTGACCGGCACTGCGCAGCTTCCGACTGGCCGCTCGCCTCGATAGCCATCCATGGACCACAACTATCGTGCTCTCTCGCGCTCAAAATTTAGAGCGTAGGCAAGGTAATGGGCACCGAGGACACGCGCATTCGCTCCGCATCAGTGACACGCGGCGGATGATCGCTCACGGCCTGAGCTCAATGGTCACCAGCAGGAACTCAGCTCTCGTCAAAGCCCACCCTGCTCCACGACGCTACTTCATCATCCACAGTGAAATCGACAAAGCACGACAGGAAGGGGGTGACACTGTGGGGACCTTCTCACCCGGTTTCCGGGGACGGCCGAGATCCTCCGACGGGCGGCTGCCGCCCGGACAGTACGAGGCCTACGACTTCCCAGTGCTGTCTGCCGGACCCACGCCCCGGGTCAGCCGCGACACCTGGCAGTTCACGGTGACCACCGAGACCGGCGCCGAGCACACCTGGACCTGGACGGACCTGATGAGGTTGCCCTCGGAGCGGCCGACCGTGGATCTGCACTGCGTCACCAAGTGGTCCAAGTTCGACACTCTCTGGCAGGGCGTCGCGCTCGACCTCCTGCTCGCGGACGTCGAGACGGCCGCAGAGTTCGCCCTGGTCCACTCCTACGGCGGCTACACCACCAACCTACCCCTGGAAGACCTACTCGACGGGAAGGCCTGGATCGCCTACGGCTACGACGGCGACGACCTGCACCCGGAGCACGGCGGCCCGGCCCGCCTGCTGGTCCCTCACCTGTACCTGTGGAAGTCCGCCAAATGGGTGCGCGGCATCCAGCTGCTGCTCGACGACGAACCGGGCTTCTGGGAGAGCGCCGGCTACCACGACTACGGAGACCCATGGCGCGAACAGCGGTACCAGGGCGACTAGGCGACCGGCTGCCCTGGCGGGCGGCCACGCTGACGGAGCGGCGGTCGGAGACACGAGGGGCGAGCACCCTGGTCCTGGAGGTCCCCGGCTGGCCGGGACACCTGGCCGGCCAGCACGTGGACGTGCGGCTGACGGCCGCCGACGGCTACAGCACCCAGCGCAGCTACTCGATCGCGTCCGCACCGGGCGCCGAGCAGGTCGAGCTGACGGTGCAGCGCGTCACGGACGGGGAGGTGTCGCCGTACCTCGTCGACGTGTTCTGTGCCGGTGATGCGGTGGAGCTGCGCGGGCCGGTTGGCGGCTGGTTTGTGTGGCGCCCGGAGCAGACCGAGCCCGTTCTCCTGGTCGCCGGCGGCTCCGGACTGGTCCCGCTGATGGCGATGGTCCGCGCGCGTCGTGCCGTCGGTGGCCGGTCGCCGTTCCGGCTCATCTACTCGGTGCGCACCCCGGAGGACCGGCTCTACCAGGACGAACTGCGGCACACCGACCCGGGGTTGGACGTGGAGTACGTCTACACGCGCACCGCCCCCGAGGGATCGCGGCGCCCGCCCGGCCGGCTGCGCGCCGAGGACCTCGTGGCGTCCGGGTGGCCGCCCGACCTCGAGCCGACCGTCTACGTTTGTGGTCCCACCGGCTTCGTCGAGTGTGTGGCCGACCAGCTGGTCGGGCTCGGTCACGCCCCTGGACTCGTCCGCACCGAACGCTTCGGTCCCAGCGGAGGCTGACATGACCAGGCTCCCCATCGACGCACCGTACGACGCCTATGACGATGCCCCCGAGGACGGCAACGTCATGGGCCATCCCCTCTCGGGGGTTTTCGCCGTCGACCTGACCGATGCGGTCGCCACCTGCACCGGCTGCGGCTGCGCGGAACCCGTCGCCGGGCTGCGCGTCTAGGGCCGCGGGCCCGGGTTGATCGCCCGTTGCCCTGACTGCGTCCACGTCGTGCTCCGGCTGGTCCGCGGCCCCGGCACCGCCTGGCTAAATCTGCGCGGAACTGTCAGCCTGCGCATCCCGCTCAGTGGCAGCTGAGCGAACCACGAGCGACAACCGAGTAAGGAACTTTGCAACGACGAGCTCAACATGGCAGTCATACGCAGCCATGCAGCTGGGGGAGCCCCCGGCGTTATTCGGAGGACAATAGTATGGCCAGTGGCACCGTGAAGTGGTTTAACCGTGACAAGGGCTTCGGCTTCATCGAGCAGGAAGGTGGCGGCCCGGACGTCTTCGCCCACTACTCCAATATCTCCGGCGGGGGCTTCCGCGAACTGGTCGAGGGCGAGCACGTCACGTTCGACGTCACCCAGGGCCAGAAGGGCCCTCAGGCCGAGAATATCGTCCACGGCTGAAACGAATAGTCAGTCCATGGACGCCCGAAGCCTTCGGGCGTCTCGGGCTGAATCCACTCGCGTAAGAGGGCCCGTCACAGCCGGGCCCTCTTCACTGCTCTGCCGCTACGCTCCCCGTCCTGAAGGCATCCGCAGTGACGTGGTCTGCCCGCCCCACCAGAGCGTGACGCTGTTGGTCTATTAGAGGCCTGCGTCCGCCCCCTCGAAGATGAGCTCGGCTGTCGGTCCGGCGGACCTGCTCACCTTCTACGACGGCATCGTCGAGGTCACCTGGGCAGGCATCGGAAACGGCTACTTCCTCGACCGGGCAAGTGACGTTTTTCTACGGCTCCAAGCTCAGGCGCTGCCGGCACGGCCCAGAAGGTGGCAATGGGCTCGAACGTCGGCGGCGTCTTCTGCGTCGTGGGCTCTGATGGATCGGTTCATTGGCGGGACAGCGTCGCGGGACGCATGGGAGCACGACAAGGTAGCGCAACTGAACGAGCGCAGCAGCATGTTCATCAATGATGGCGCCTATGTTCTATCTAAACCTCAGACGAACTGGAAATATGGCCATATCTTACGTCTTTTCCGTTCATGGGCGAGACGGGTAATAAAGGAAAACGAATGAAGTTCATGAAGTCTCTGTCCAGTGTCGCCGCTATAGCAGCCCTTACGGGTGGAGTAACAATCGTCAACGTGGGCACCGCCAATGCGGCGTCCACGGTTACCGTGTGCATGGATGTCAACTTCGTCAATTGTAAGAATTACCCGACAATGGTCGCAACTCTCCGGGAGCTCGGTGCGGCTAATGACAAGATTTCTTCGATTGCCGCGGTTCCGGTCCGGATGTGCTTCTATGACGACGCTAGCTTCCAGGGTAATTACATGGTGCTGCCTGCTGGCGGCTCTGTGTCAGACCTCCGCAGCGTAAAGTACATCTGGGATGGGAAGGTCCAGGACACGAACGACAAGATCTCCTCCTGGAGGCCCTGCTGAACCTCTTTAAGAACTCTCTGAGGCTGTACTCAAGTTGATTCTAAGGGCTGTCCCGTATAAGGAGTGAGCTGGGCGTTTACCTGACGGTACGGTCGTTGGGTGGAGTCGATGAGGGTGAGCGAGTGCCCGTTGCACGGGGCCGATGTGCGTCCTGATTACCTGGTCGGGAGGCGTCTTGAATAAGTGGTGGCTTCGTGGCATCTGTACGGCACGGAGGTTCCCTCCGACCCGCTGGACGTGTGGCTGATCGACGGCGAGGCAGTCGCCACGCACATCACGACCGGTTCGAACTGGTGCCTGATCGTGGAGACGTCGGCCCCTCACGGGATACGACATGGCGGAGTCAGGTCGCATCGAGGTGGCGTCGATCAGCGGCGAGACCCCGTTCGCGGACCATCTGGGCAAGACGGTACTGGCAGTCAGCGAAGTGGGTGCCCCGGACAACGAGCGGCTCGCACTAGAGATCGCCTTCGACTCTGGCCGTGTCCGGTGCGAGACCTGGTCCGGAGCGCTCCGCCTGCCCAGCACGTGATCAGCACACCAGCCGCGGCTGGAACCGTGTGAGGCTCCCGCCGTGGTTGGTGTGATCACGGCGCCGTAGCCGCCCTGGATAGGCCCCGTTCACCGGGCTGAGCCCCCGCTGCTTTGGCACGTTGGTGACACAGTTGCGGCGTGAAGGGGCTGACTTGGTCCGCAGAGGCCGACCGTGGAGCCTGCCGCTGGAGGACCGGGTACTGCTGGGCACGGCCCACTGGCGTACCAACTTGACGCTGCGGCAGCTCGCACCACTGTTCGACGTCTCGAAGTCCGCGGATGACCGGCTCATCAGCCACCTCGGTCCCCTGCTCGCGCTCAAACCCCGCAGACGGTTCCGCAAGGACACCGTGCTCATCGTGGACGGAACCCTGGTCTTCACCCGCGACCACACGGTGGCCGAGCAGTCGTAGAACTACCGCTACTCCACCAATCACCAGGTTGTCATCGACGCCGACACCCGGCTTGTCGTCATGGTCGGCCGGCCGTGCCCGGCAACCGCAATGGCTGCAAGGCGTGGGCACTGTCCGGAGCCAAGGGCACCGTCGGCCGCACCACCGTGATCGCTGACGGCGGCTACCGGGGCACCGGCCTGGTTACCCCGCACCGCCGCGATCGCGGGCAGAGCGAACTGCAGGCCTGGAAGGAAGAGCACAACACTTCCCACCGCCAGGTCCGCGCCCGTGTCGAGCACGCCTCCGCCCGCATGAAGACCTGGAAGATCCTCCGCGACTGCCGCTTGCAGGGCGACGGCATACACCACGCGATGAGTGGAATCGCCCGCCTGCACAACCGTGCCCTCGGCCGATAGACGAGCACAGCAGGCAGCAGCCGATCACGGCCACACTGACTCGAAGATCTTTACGGGACAAGCCTAGGCGACGTCTCCACAGTGAGAGGGACTGACGCGACTCAGGCCGGTAGCTATCAGCGCGTTAGAGGTACTTGGTTAGACACGCGCGTGTAGTGCCTCGGCATATCAGGTACGGGACTGAACTGGGGACTGAACTGTCTCCGCAGGGGTGGCAGAGCAACGGGACTACGGGACTGGCGGCCCCCGCCTGCTCGTCCTGCCCTGCTGAGCTACGCTCTGCTGGTCAATTCCGAAATCTTAGTCCCGTCAGACCTATAGATCCGTCGACGGCGGGCCTGAAGGAATACAGACTTCAAGCACGGACGCACGAGGACGATTCATTGGCCAGCCCGCCCGCGATGCAGGACGCGACCCCCCGCGGGAGCGGGACGGGTCGTGCTGTCGCCCTCTGGTGCGCCAAACAGGGCTGGCCGGTCCACCCGCTTGCTCCTGGTTACAAGGTCCCGCCGGCCAACTGCCAAACCTGCAGGGGACAGGGGCACTCCATCACTTCCTGTGAGTGCCGTGATTTGGGTCGTTGGTGTCACGGATTCCACGCTGCCACGACAATCCCTGCTCATATCGACGAGTGGTGGCGAGAGGAACCCCGTTTCGGTGTCGGAGTCTCATGCGGGCCCGCCAACCTGATAGTGCTGGACGTCGACGCACACGCGTCTCAGGTCCCCGACCGCTCCCGCCTCTTGCCCGGCATTCCGATCGGCCCGGACGTCAACCTTGCCGGTCTGGCCACCGGCTTCGACACGTTGGCTCTCCTGGCTGCCCTACGAAGCCAGCCGGATCCCACCACGCAGGACACCACGCTGCGCGTGCAGACCCCGTCAGGGGGACTGCACATCTGGTATCGCAATCCCGCCCCCGAGATCCGATACCGGTCTTCAACCGGCTCAAGTCTCAAGAGGGCCCTGGCCTGGCAGGTCGACATCCGCGCAGACAACGGATACATCGTCGCCCCACAAACCCGAACTCTGGCTGGGACGTACCGCCGGATCGGCGCATGCCGCTACCCCGCCCCGTTGCCGGACTGGATCGCAACGGAACTCGTCCGCACCGGCCACGTTCCTACGACCCAGCCCACAGCAGCCCACCCGCCCAAGCCTCCACGACAGCGTCGAGCCCCGAAAGCCGCAGAGCGCATGATGCAGCCACTTCTCGATGCCGTATCCGCTTGCGTCGCGATCCCACAGGGCGCGAGCTTTACGGAGAAGCTCAACCGCGCTGCCTACACCGCGGGTGGCCTGATCCAGGGTGGCCACCTCACCGAACCCGAAGCACGAACTCTTCTGCTGGATGCAGCGCGCACGGCCCGCCCGCACCAAGAACATCGCAACACCACGATCATCGAGTCCGCTCTGTCCGCGGGCGCGCAGCGCCCGCTCCATCCCCAGAGACGTTCATGAGCTCCGAGTCCGGCGGCTTCGACGCCGAAGCCGCCGCTACGCAGATCTCCCGGCACAGACAGTGGTTTCGTATTGGGATGGGCTGGCACCCCGCCTGGCCGGCATCAGTGCGGGCGTGACCGTCCTCGCTGACGGCGCTCACATCAACACCGTCCTCGTCGTCCCGCACCGCAATCGCGCCGGCCGGGCCCTGCTGCGCGACGAGGAAGCCGACAACACCGAGCACCGGAGAGTCCGGGCCCCGCGTCGAGCATGCCTTCGCCGGCATGAAGCAGTACGAGATCCTCCGTGACTGCCGACAGCGCGGAAACGGTCTCCACCACGCTGTGCAGTCGGTGACTCACATGTACAATCTCGCCCTCGCCGCATGATCACCCCCGCCATGAAACCCGCGCAGGCCTGTCCAGGCAAAGCCTTCTGCAACACGGGGAAGCTTCACCTGGCCCACTTCTCTCGCAAGCAGTTGAATTCTGCTGGAACCTACGTCGGGTCGGAGTCGAGCCGCGTATATGCAGCCGTGGACAGTAGCGGTAGCGGGACCGGCTCTACGAAATCGATTGCTAAGGGCCGTCCCGTAAATGATCTCTGAGTGGCCTCGGGCATGGTGGGCTGCTGTGCGGCGGGATGGTCTATGCGGCGAGGGCGAGGTTGTGCATCCGTGCGATGCCGAGCATGGCGTGGTGGACGCCGTCGCCTTTGAGGCGGCAGTCGCGGAGGATCTTCCAAGTCTTCATGCGGGCGAAGACGTGCTCGACGCGGGCGCGGACCTGCTTGTGAGACTTTTTGTGGGCCTGCTTCCAGTCGGGCAATTCCTCGCTCTTGCGGCGCCGGTGGGGCATCACGAGCCCGGTCCCCGGATAGCCCCCGTCGGCGATGGCCATGGTCTTGCCGACTGCGGCCTTCGCTCCGGACTCCTCCCACGCCTTGCAGTCGTTGCGGTTGCCGGGCAGGGGCCGGCCGACCACCACGACCAGGCGGGTGTCGGCGTCTATGACGACCTGATGGTTGGTGGAGTACCTGTAGTTCTTCGACTGCTCGGCGACGGTGTGATCGCGGGTGGGCACCAGGGTGCCGTCAACGATCAGCACGGTGTCTTTCGCGAACCGCTTGCGGGGCTGGAGAGCGAGCATCGGCCCGAGGTGATCGATGATCCGGTCCGCCGTCGACTTGGAAACCCCGAACAGTGGGCCCAGCTGGCGCATGGTCAGGTTCGTGCGCCAGTAGGCCGCAACCAGCAGGGCCCGGTCCTCAAGCGGCAGACTCCACGGTCGGCCCCTGCGGACCGCATCCGCACCCTCGCGCCGCAGAACCGTCACCAGCTTCCCGAACTGCCGCGGGCTCAGCCCGGTGAACGGCCTATCCAGGACGGCTCCGAAGCCGTGATTACACCAGGCACGGCGAGATCGTCTCATCTTGATCATCGTGCGGGTCCGGTCAGCCCCTGGCGGGACATATCTCGTTCGTCCGGACGGATCCGGCGTGAGAGCCTCGCGCCTGTGGCTACTGAAACCGAGGTGGGAGAGCTGTTGCACCAGCGCGGCTGGCGGACGGCATTCACAGTCGCTGAGAGGGTGAACGCGTGGGCCACCCTGGTGAGCTTCATCGAGCGTGGCTATGGCGACGACATCTACGAGTACACCAACGACCTGTACTGCCGGAACTGGCTGCACGAGGCGTGGCTCCTGCTGGATGAACACATCGTCCAGCTCTGGACCCCGCAGATTAAAGCTCTGGATGACCGGTACAAGGCCGCGACCGTGGACGATGATGGCCAAGCACTTGACCAGTTCCACAGGCTGCCCGGCCCCGACCTGTGGTGGTGGCGGCGACACCCCCGCATCCTCACCAAAGACCTCGGGCGTTCGCTTCGCTCGGCCGGCGCCGTCGGCACCGACCCGGACACCGCGTGACCCTCAGCCTCCTGGGATTACGGGACAGCCCTTAGGGGGCTCCTGTGGGGGTCACGAGGAATGTAGGAGGCCCCTCGCAGGCCTGATGAGTCTGGGAACTTCTGATCAGGTGGCTGCCTTCGGCTGTCTGACCATTTCGAGTCCGCCGCTAGGAGGCTTCGCGCGGACATTCCGGAACGCAGTTGCGGAGCCTCCTGCGAGGGCCGCGGTGCGCGCCCGGGGCGGAGAACGGTGTCGAAAAGGGGAGCGCGCCGCCGACCGCGTACAACTCACCCGTCTGCCCGTCTGCCAGCGGCTGGCCTCGGTTGTCCACCCCACTCACCGCACCTGGGGTACCGGAGCGCGGAGCATGCCCGACCAGGACGTCGCCCAGCCGGCCAGCGTGAACTCCCGGGAGACCCAGGGCAGGGCACGTCTGCAAGAGCGAAGTCGGCACGTAGCCGGGTGCCAGGCAGAGCCGTGAAGTGCCGGGCCACGAGATCGCTCGGCACCGGGCGGCCGATGAGCTGCCCCAGACGCGGCCGGGATAGGGAGGACATCGACGCGGGCGTCGTACTCCTCGGGGCTGAACACGGCGGCGGACATCGTCCTGTCGCGTTGTGCCATGGCTCCCGTGCCCGGCAGGGTACGCAGCGATCCTCCGTTGGCGAACGCCTACCACATTGCGGACAACACGCGCGGGCCGGCCGACGGCCAGCCACGAAGACCCGACGCGGAGCGGGGCCCACTGTCTGGATTCGCTCAGCCACGGGGAGTCGCCAGGCGGTCGACCGCTACGAACCAGGATCGATGCCAGCCACACGGCCCACGACTCGAACCTACTCAGACCGACCGCATCATAGGCCCGGGCGAGCCCGTCTTTCACGCCCCGTTCTTACCAATGCAGATTGGCCGTTGGCGTCGGAGTGCAGTGCCTTGCTGCAAACCCGCGGCACCTTCAGGGGGTGTGAAGGTGCCGCGGGTGTTTCACAGTAGACTAATATAAGTTGGATGAGTCAATAAACCGGCAACAATTCCCGGTGAGCCAGGACTGACGCCATCCCAAAACAGTTTCCAGCGGCAACCAGGCTACTGAGTGACGAAGTGATCGCATAGAACACTGGTGCCAAAGGTGTGCGTCGGTCGCCCTCGGTCCGAGAGGCGAAATCCATCAGGACCCGCTAACTGATCATTTCAGAATGAGGTTCGTTGGGGGCCTCGGCAGTCGGTGGTTGTGTGGGCGGGATTGGTCTGCGCCTGCTGATCTTGTACCTGCTGACCTGTGGGAGCACATGGTCCCGCTGTTGCCGGCCCGTCTGTCCGGGTGCCATCGGTCTCCCGGGCGGTTGCTGACGGATCACCACGATGCGCTGCGGGGGATCGTTTTGCGTGCTGTGCAGGGGTGTGAGTCGACGGGATGCTCCGGCGGAGCTGGTCGGCTGCGGTGGCGTGAGGGCCTGGCCTCTGCGGGACTGGACCGAGCCTGGCGTCTGGCCGAGTTGTGGGCCGCGGACTTGCCTGATCGTCGACCGGCGCAGCCCTCCGTTGACCGTGTCGCTGAACAGCGGAAACCGTCACGGCATCATGCAGTTGATGCCCTTAAGGGATGCGATACCCGGGACCCGCGGGGGTTCGTTCGTGGCCTGCCGCGTCGACTGTCTGCGGACTGTGGCTACGACTACAATAAGTACAGTCTCCTTTGGGCCCGCGGCATAACCCGGAAGATCGCCTGTAAAGGCGCCGCCCGCGGTTCCACGCAGGCCAAGACCCGCTGGGTCGTCGAGCGGACCTTCACCTGGCTCGACCAGTCCAAGCGAATGCGGATCCGCCGCCAGTTCTTTCGCCTCCAGAGCCAGCTGATTTCGTTTGACTGCCCCAGATGGTTACGACAGTCACTGTCGCCGGTTTTCCAAATGCAGGCCCTGGCATTCTATCGCAAAAGATGCGGGGGCGGTAAAATGTGGGCGCGCATATTAGGGGGAAAGTTGCATGTGTTTGCATTATCGATTTATCGGAGGTTATAGCGGTGCGCCGTACGGTGTTTAACGAGGATCACGAGGCGTTCCGGGAAACCCTGCGGGCCTTCATCGAGGCCGAGGTCGTTCCCGTCTACGACGAGTGGTTCGCCGCGGGCCAGGCGCCGCGCGACTTCTACTACAAGCTCGCGGAGCTCGGCGTCTTCGGCATCAGTGTCGACGAGGAGTTCGGCGGCGCCGGCATCGACTCGTACAAGTTTGAGGCCGTCATAGCTGAAGAGACCGCTCGCGCCGGTGTCCGGTTCGGCGGTTCCGGCGTGCACGTGCTGCTCGGCCTGCCGTACATCAAGATGCTCGCCACCGACGAGCAGAAGAAGCGCTTCCTGCCGAAGTTCGTCACCGGTGGGGAGATGTGGGCCCTTGGGATGACCGAGCCGGGCACCGGCTCCGACGTCGCGGGCATGAAGACCACCGCCAAGCTCTCCGAGGACGGCACGCACTACGTCCTCAACGGCGCCAAGACCTTCATCACCGGTGGCGTGCACGCCGACCGCGTGATCGTCTGCGCCCGCACCTCCGCGCCCACCGCCGAGGACCGCCGCTTCGGCATATCCCTCTTCGCCGTGAACACCAAGTCCGAGGGCTACTCCATCGGCCGCAAGCTCGACAAGCTCGGCCTGAAGACCTCCGACACCGCCGAACTCGCGTTCGTCGACGTCAAGGTGCCCGTCGAGGACCTCCTCGGCGAGGAGAACAAGGGCTTCCACTACCTCGGCCACAACCTGGCGTCCGAGCGCTGGGGCATCGCCTTCGACGCGTACGCACAGGCCAAGGCGGCCGTCCGGTTCGCCAAGGAGTACGTCCAGGACCGCACGGTCTTCGGCAAGACCGTCGCCTCGTTCCAGAACACCAAGTTCGAGCTGGCCGCCTGCCAGGCCGAGGTGGACGCCGCCGAGGCCGTCGCCGACCGCGCCCTGGAGGCCCTCGACGCCGGCGAGCTGACCCCGGCCGAGGCCGCCTCCGCGAAGCTGTTCTGCACCGAGGTCGCGCACCGCGTGATCGACCGCTGCCTGCAGCTGCACGGCGGCTACGGCTTCATGAACGAATACCCGATCGCCCGCCTGTACGCGGACAACCGCGTCAACCGCATCTTCGGCGGTACCAGCGAAATCATGAAGACGATCATCGCCAAGAACATGGGCCTGTAACGCGGCCTGCCCAACGAGTGGTCTTCTCGAGATGATCCGGCGCTCGCGAAACCGATGGACACGGTGGATCTGAGGATGCAGCCGTCATCGAGAGCGAGCGACTGGCGAAGCTGCTCGCGCAGCGCGGCCAGCTTTTCGAGGGCAGCCGTACCGCTGTTCAGACGCGGCCGCATCCAAACGTCGTCAGCGATCGCGGCCAGCGTGAGTGGCACCGTCACCAGATGATCAGTGTGCGGACAGGCTGCTGTGACAAGGTGCTGGCAGGCATCATGGATCTCCTGTTTTTGCCCCTCGGCGGGACATAAAGAGGCGCACCCCGGACTGTCCGGGCATTGGGGGTGCGCCTCCTGCTGTGAAGTGGTGCCCATTCCGGCTTGCTGGTCGGGCATGCTGGATGGAGCTCCCGTGATGTGACGGTGGGGGAGCATCTCGGGACGGTCTCCGCGCCTTAACCGATGCTGCGGCCGCCCCCCGCTACCGTCAGGCGCCGGCCGGCCTGAGGGGCGGGTTGGCCGTGATGTTGGCATCGAGCAGGTCCTTCTCGTCGTGCAGACACTGACCAGCCGTAAGCCGGAGCTCCAAGAGGATCTCCATCGGGTCACTCTCGGTCTCGACGCCGATGTCGGCGTAGCCACGACCGCAGGTGCACGGCACGATCAGCGTAAGCACTCGGTGAAGCGCTAGAAGCCTGAGTTGGGGCGCGTCGGCGGTGGCGTGGTTGGACGGTGGCCTATGGCTGCATCACACTCTGCGCACCACCGAGGAAGACGGTGCGAGGGCTGTCTCTTGTGAGTATCACTGCCCCGCTTTGAGCTCTCCACGACGTCTGGGCAGCCGACCACTACGGCAGCCTCGACGCTCTCACCGCACCTGGCATCACCTGCTGGGTGGGCAAGGCCTACGGGGTGTTGACGGGGCAATCTGCACCCCTTGCTGCGTCCGTTGGGTCACCTTTCCCCCGCTCAGCAGGCCGTCCGCCCGGTCCCATGCGAAGATCCGGACTCTTGTCAAGCAAGTCCTCGCCACCTTGAAGAGACCTGGCAGCTTCTTCGCAAACTTCGATGCGCGACCACCCGCATCACGAGCCTCGTCAGGCCGCCTCCTCAACCTGCAAATGGTTGGTCAGGTCAACTTGAGTTGCGTGCTCGAAGACCTGCGGAGGTTCTGAGCACGCTCTCCCATCTGCAGTTAAAACCTATGCGGCACTAAAGTTCTACGTTGCGGCATGGAAATCCTATGAATCTCCGTGCCATGAAGTATCTTACGTGAGATCTGCATGTCAAAAACTAATCTCAAGTCGGGGATTTATGGAAATCGGACCCCGCTGTCTCGATCGATTGCATTCCCGCCTGAAGTGAGGTTCATTATGTCGCGTGATTTTGGTAATGGAGGGAAATTCGGTGGGATTCGATTCGAGGGAAGAATTTCAGTAAAGTCGACCTCTCTCGGGTTTCGCACAGTCCAAGCGGTGAACATAAAATCGCGATACACCACCGAAATGCATGACCTTATGAGGATGCCGGCATCGGGTCTAATCAATCACATAAGCGACATCGAGATCCCTGACTATGGAGGAATCTATTGCTACCGATTCCGGGCGAGCGGGTACCGACTGGGGTCTCTAACGTATGCCACTCAATACACCGATGAAATAAGGGGGATCTCTGGGGGAGGAGATCGCGAGAGCGGTATTATCGCCAAGTTCGTACTCTCGGGCGAGATGAGACTCGAGAACGGCAAGACATCGCTGATCGTCAAAGCTGGTCAGGCGTGCATATTTGACACTCGGAGACCCTGGAGGTTTTGGAAGTCTGCCAACACCAGCTACCGGTGGGTCATGCTGCCAAAGATTCCGATATTGCAAAATACGGGTGGTCTACGTCTCGCGGATCAGCCCGTCCTTCTCGATGCCTCGAAGCCGGAAGCGAAGATCGCAATGTCTTTCCTCCAGCAGTTGAAGTCGCAGGACCTGGGGCGCTTGAGCCTATCCGGCATAGCATCTACTGAAGAAGCGGCATCATCGCTGCTCGCTGGCGCGGTATCCAGCGCAAATGTTCTTTCTTCTCGAGAGTTTGATAGCGCAACACTGGCAGTTGCTCAAGATTTCATCGACAATAATCTGGAATGTCCAGAGTTGAGTCCCGCGCTGATAGCGAATGCTATATCGGTGTCTGTGAGGACACTGCATCGCGCATTCTCGAATGCCGGCAGCTCCGCGATGGGGTATGTGCGGATGAGAAGGCTTCAGGGGGCGCGAAATGACCTGTTGAGCTCTGACCCGACTGAAAAAATATCTTCTATTGCGGCCAAGTGGAGATTTTCTGACGCGAGTCACTTTATTCGCCAATTCAAGGAAGTCTATGGCGTCACGCCGTCCTCTTACGTAAGGGAATTCCGCTCTAATGGAGGAGGCTGATTGACGCTCTTGAATGTTATAGAGAGAGGGGGTGTGTAGCCTAAATGGCACCGCTGGGTGAGATGCGGAGGAAGCGCCGAGAAACTGCTAGTGGCAATCGGATGCGATGTGCCGACTAAAGCATGTTGCAGAAGGCTTTGGGCCGGGCATTTTTCCCTTGCATGGGTGCGGTGTTGAGGGCTGAGCCGTTGTGGGTGGAGACGTTCACCGGGTTGCGGATGCGGCAGTTCGACGGGTTACTGAGGGCTGTCCGGGAACGAGGTGGTGATGGTCCGCGGACCGGTCGTCCGTAGAGGTCGTAACAAGATCTTGTGGGGATGGCCCGGTTAGGCGTGTGAGGGGTTCCGCCACCGGTCCGTCGCCCGTGATGGCAGAGTCGTCTCGCATGATCGATAATTTCGCGAAAGAGTACCTACACAGCGATCTGCGAGAGCTGCGCGCGGCGGTCCTCTGGAAGCTCGATGGGCTCGTTGAGTACGACATCCGACGCCCCCTGACCTCGACTGGAACCAACCTACTCGGCCTGGTCAAGCACTTGTCGATCTGGGAGTCCAGGTACTTCGGCGAGGTTTTCGACCGACCGTTCACCGAACCTCTGCCCCGGTGGGACAACACCATGGAAGGCGGCGGCGACATGTGGGCGACCGAACAGGAGACGAGGGATGAGATCATCGACCGCTACCGTCGCGTGTGGGAGCACTCAGATGCGACGATCACCGCCCTCGCTATAGACTCCGTCGGCTACGTGCCCTGGTGGCCACGCCCCAACGTGAAGCTGTTCAACATCCTGGTCCACATGCTCACCGAGACCAGCCGGCACGCCGGGCATGCCGACATCCTGCGCGAACAGCTCGACAACTCGACAGGGACAACAGCCGCATACGCGACTCAGCAGCACGACGCAGCCTTCTGGGATGCCCACCGAGCGAAGATCGAGCGAGCTGCCAAAGCAGCCGTCGCCAAGCCTGATCACGCTGGCTCTACCGAGAGCTCGTAGCACGGGGCTCTGTAGAGCTCGTGACACGATCACGATCCGGCCTTCTTGAGGCGCCTCCAGCAGATGAGACTGCAGGCCAACGAGAGGAAGGCGTCGTGGAGTTCAAGGCGTCGTTCCCAGCGCACGGCGAGGCGCTTGAACTGGTGGAGTAGGGCGAAGGTCTGCTCCACCACGTAGCGGAGCTTGCCCAGGCCCTTGATGTTCGGGGCGCCCTTGCGGGAGATCACCGGCATGATCTTGCGATGCCGTAGTTCTTGGCGCACGGCCCTGGAGTCGTACGCTTTGTCGCCCAGCAGGGAGTCGGGGCGGCGGCGTGGGCGCCCCACCCGTCCGGCAGTGGGCGGGACGCCGTCGACCAGGGCGAGGGTCTGGGTGATGTCGTTGACGTTCGCCGCGGTGGTGATGACATGCAGGGGGGTGCCGCGTCCATCGCAGATCAGGTGGTGTTTACTGCCCGTCTTGCGCCGGTCGACCGGCGACGGACCGGTCTCGTCGCCCCCTTTTTCGCGCGGACGTGGGAGCCGTCCACGCAGGCGCGTGACCAGTCGAGCTCGCCGGCCGCGTTCAATTCCGCGAGCAACAGGCGGTGCAGCTGGTCGAAGACGCCTGCCTGCTGCCACCGCTCCAGGCGCCGCCAGCAGGTCTGTCCGGAGCCGAACCCCAACTCCAGCGGCAGGAGTTGCCAGGCGATGTCCTGGTGTAGGACGAACAGGATGCCCTGCAGACAGCGCCGGTCGTCCACCGGCTTCGGACCTGGCGAGCGCTCCGGCCAGGGCGGCAATAGCGGCTCGATCAGCGCCCACAAGTCGTCATCCACGATCCACGGCCGAGTCGTCACACACCACGAACGGCCCGATCGTCGCACAAGTCACGTCTCACCAGGACGGTTCAGCAAGATCCTGTTACGAGCTCTTAGCTCTCGATACAGGCGAGTGCCTATTCCTTCGTTCCGACGAGCATCCATCCGTGACTCATATGTGCATGGACGGCATAGGTCAAAAGAGGAGCCTGTCGGGGGCGTTGCCAAAACGAACGCGTCCCGCGTCTTCGAAGAGGACAGCGGAATGATTGGCGTGCTGGAGAGCAACCATACCGTCACGGAAGAGTCGCTCAAGGGGATTTCCTCGATAGAGCGAAGACGAGCTACCAAGCTCATACATCTCTACAAGAACTTGTCGGCTGACCTGCGCAGCGTGGCTCATCGCAGATCGAAGTGCGGCACGCTGCTCAATGGTTACCGGATCTCCATTTTCGCCAGCGGTGTCCAATGCTTCGGCTGCGGACAGTAGAAGAAGCCGAGCTGCGTGCAGAGAGGCTTCGGACCGTGCGATGACAGCCTGGGCACGAGCAGACTCCGAAAGTGTGCCTCCGCCATTGGACATTTTCTTGGACAGAGCGAGAGCTACGGTCTCCTCAATGGCAGTCTGTGCCACGCCGAGCACGACCGCTGAGCAGCCAGGAAGCACGAGAGCGGGCATGAATCCCTGATAGAGAGGCCTCTGGATTCGAGCCGGCACATCCATGCGAGCTACGAGCTCTTCGGGTACGAAGGCGTCGTTGACGAGGACATCATTGCTGTCTGAGCCAACCATGCCGCTGACATTCCACGTTGCCTTAATCGAAAGCTGGTCCCGGTGAAGTACGAACAACCGTACATCCGGGCTGCCTGCATCCGTCAGGCGGGGGCTGCCGTTCTCCACAATGACGCCGATTACTGTCAGCCAGTCCGCATTCTTGATGCCACTGACTATCTTCCAGTTTCCCGATAGCCGGTAGCCGCCATCGCTCGGTATTGCCGTGCCGGGTGCACCTGAATTCGAGAAGACTGGTTCGTCGTCGCCCGCCCAAATTCTAGCGTTACCTTCCTCGCCGAGTAGTGCACCGATGAATCCGAAGTTGGCGTTCCAAACCACCCATGCCACAGATGCATCGAGTCGACCGAAGCCTTCGTACACCTGAAGAACTGTCTTCAGTGAGGTTTCGGAGCCACCAAGCTCACGCGGAGTGAGCATGCGGAAGGCGCCTTTGTCACGGAGCTCGTGCAACAATTTCCTAGGCAGGCCTCGGCCCGCTTCCATACCTTCGACAGCTGCCTCAATAGAAGGGGCAAGTTCCGTTGGCAGGTCTATCAGGCTAGCCTCGTTCATGTTCATTTACCCTCTTTCATTGCAGAGATGGAAGATGCCGCCATGGGCGCGGCGGGAATTAATATTGGAATCTTCTTCAGAGGAGTGGCTGGCTACATATGCAGCTTCCACGGGGGGCACTTCCGTGCCGGGCCGTGACCGTCGGCGGCACCAGGGAGTGCTGCCTGTGATGGGTTTCGTTGCACGGTCGGACTACACCTGGTTGCGGTCGTCTTCGATCCGGACTTTTGAGAGCCAGCCACAGCGCACCGGGTGGGCTTGAGAAAAGCGGGCTGGACAGAAGCTGCCAACTAGTCCTGTGCGAACCCTCCGCCAACAGTCTTATACGGTGCCCGCGGCGCGAGAGCCCAACCAGTGCCCGACGCCTACGGGGCATCGTCCAGCACCGTGAGGTGCGCCTGCCGGCCTCTCCGAGCTACAACATCTGTACCCATATCGCAGCAGCCCGAGAGCGGCTTGCCTGCGGTCTTCAACAGCCTGACTGGAGGAGAAGCGGAGCCCCATCACAAATCCGGATACGACTCTCCGGATGCGGAACCGGGGCCCTCCAACCGGCCGCAACCCCCGCCTAGGCACGATCCCGGCGCACTAGTCGATGACGGCCAGTCGTCAGTAGACGTGGCAGCTAGCGTCTCTACCTGGAGGGCTTTCCGCGCCATAGCCAGGTGACCCGTTCGTAGAGGGGTCGGAATCCAGCACGTTGCATATTGTGGAGCGAGCTGTTGTGCTCGCCTGGGCCCTCAGCACCGGTCTCTGCGACAATCCAGCGGCACCCAGCCTCCTGCGCAGCTAGAACACGAGCTGCGAGGAGTGCAGACTGGGCGCCGCGTCCGCGTGCCTCTGCGAGGGTCGCCCCGCCGAACATGTCGGCGCACTCTCCGTCCACGAAGATGCTGCCAACCGCCACAATCCGGTCCGCTTCCCATACTGCGTACTGGTGCCAGTTCGGTCGACCTACACACGCGGCAGCTGTCTCGGCCATTCCTGGAACGCTGAACCCGAAGCCGCTCATCATCACTGCAGCCCACTCATCCGCTTCAGCGGAGCTCACTCGGCCGATACGCAGTTTGGGGTCAAGCGCAGGGACTTCAGGCGGCACACTCCGCGTCGTTTTGACATTGCGCACCAGCTTGGCGAAGCTGCGTCCCGGGGTGAGGTTCGCGCTCTCAGCAATTCTGTGCCAGTTCGGTCCCGACAACGGTGGTGCAACCATGAAGGCAGCCTGGTCCACTTTGTGCGCACGAAAGAAAGCGTCCGCGCGCGCTACGTCGTCAGCCGTGGGTGGCTGATCTACGGAGAAACCCCCGACCCGGTTAAAGAAGTTGCTCGGGTCATTCTTTACCAACAGCGCCATTGCATGACCAAGGTCCAGTGAAGCGATGCCCAGTTGTTCTCGGACCGAGGCTGGAGCTCCCATCATGAAGTCCGTGTACGCCTCTATCTCAGTTCGCTCCGCAAGACCCAACGGCACTGCAAATTTCATTACTCATGATCCTCTTACTCGGTCTCAACATGCTGCTCAGTACTGCTGGGCAGTGCACCATCCGGTGGCTAAATAGACGGCCAGATGGGCGCCCGCTGAGTTGACGATGATGAGCAGCGTCCAACTGACGTTCTTGGAAGCCGATACGCACTGCGGCAGTTCGCCACATTTGCGCGGGGGCTTTGTTGTATTAAAGACGCGCCATCCAGCCAGCTGAGATATGCCAGATGTACACAGGAAACCTATTCTTCTTTCTCGCGTCCCGCCAGAATAGAATATGGGTGCCATCTTCAATTGGTGCGTCAGAGTGCATAAGCGCCAGCTTGGTGGGTCGGTGCTCACTGCACATCCTGTTGCAAGGTGGAGCGATATGCTCTTTGAACTGGCCATGTCGAGATCCACACGGCGGAGGTGCTAGCGGGTTTTCGGGGCAGAGCATCTCTGTGTGGCATCCTCGCCAACTACCGCTGCAGGCTTACGTGTTGCAGTTGACGGCCCACTTGCGTGGAACCTTGATGTTGCGGAAAGCTCGGTTGTGCCCAAACTTTGAAGCCGGCAGCTGTCCGCATCCTCTACCGCTCCGCACTTCTGACGGCGCCGCTCCGGCCATGAGTACGCAAGAGCACTGCGGACTGCGTCGATGGAACACGGGTGCCGATCCAAAGAGGAGCCAACCGATGGACACGAGCCTGTTCAGCGTGTACCTGTGTTTGCACGTGGTGCGCGAAGGCCATGGCGGGACGCGAGTTGTATCTGCACTGCTCGTTACGAGCTCTTACCCGCGATTAGCGTCAAGCTCCCTGCCCGGATTGCTGCCAACCGCTCCTCCGAACGGCGACGTTCCTGCGCAACCTGCTCCATGTCGGGATTCACGGACACGCTGATTTCTGCGTGGATGCGCTGGTAAATACCCGCCTCCAGGAGTGGGGCCTGTATCTCGTTCCATGGCGTTGGTCCGACAAGCAAGGTGAGGTCCTTGATTCGCCCAGCCAAGTGATCGCACTTGATCGACCAATCCCCATTGATGGCGGAATTGCGAGCCTCGTACAGGTCGCCCCATAGGCAGGACAGCTCCCTCCGGGTAGCCTCCTCAAGCCAAGCATGGTTCTTCATTCAAGCCTCCAGTTTGAGCGCCCGCCTATAAGGTGCGGTAGAGCGGTTCTACTTTAGGGTAATTGGCAGCATCTTTGTTATTTATAGGTGAACAGGAGGGTGAACTAGATGCACATCGCCAGGGAGTTAGGCTAGTCTCGGCAGTGTAACCATTGCCTAAAGTGTTTTTGATCAGGTTGATATGTTCCGGTGAACGTGGAGTAATGGTATTTCATCTCACGCTGATATCCGTGGGTCGATGAGACCAACCTTCAACGTGAAGAGGCCCTGCGCGGGAGATCTAAGACCCTGCGAGCAAACCTGAATAGGAGATGAGCGCCGTGGGCACTCCTGCGGCACGCACCTTCACCATCACCGACGTTTGGGCGTGCTAACTTGCGCGAGCGGCCCTCAGGCGGGACGGCATTGCTCGTAACGCATCTACGAATTCCCTCCGACCTGTACCCCGGGACTCTCCGTTACAGTTGTGGATAGGATCTGCGACCACTTCTGAGATACGCCGGCTCACACTCGCGATTAGAGTGGTGCGGTCAAATCTTGTAACGAGTGTGAAAGTCGTTGACTCGATGCCTCGTGCAGATAGCTGCGGTGTTTTGTGATACCGACCGGGAGAGGTGCGGAGTTCGTAGTCGCTTAGGATTTCAGATGAGCCTCTCGTCATCTCTTACTGCGTGAGGAATATTCGCGACGCGCTTTTCGCCTCCGAACGTGCTGACCGCCCCGGTGGGGAAGATCGGGGTGAGCAGAGTTGTTTCCGGACATATGGAAAGTTGATGTCGGATGTGGACCGTACTGTCTTGTCCCGTGGTCTCCAGGGTCCTCAAATGCATGTCCTCAGGACCCGGTGTCGCTTCGTAGGTGGCGAGAAACGACTCGTAGTCGACACTGAGTTGACTGGCTTCTGGACAGCGGAGCATTCCCAGCAGTTTTTGATCGCGTACATCGTCTCGGACGTGACCTGCGCTATGGAGTCGGACGCCCTCCGTCGTCACAATTCAGCAGTGAACACGGTCATTCGTTCCTCGGTACGGAAGCCGATCGACTCATACATGGGTTCGCCCATTTTGCTCGCGTAGAGAAATGCAGTGGGGGCGCCAGCGGCTCGGCCGAGGCGTACCAATTCCATCGTGATGACTCGCCCGTAGCCGCGCCGTCGATGCTTGGGCAATGTCGTAATGTTGAAAATGCCCGTCAGTCCACTGTGGACGGCTGCCATGCCCGTCCCCACCGGCTCCCCGCCGAGTTCTGCCACGTAGTGGGTGACTCCGTCGATCTTTGCCAGCGCCGGGTCGGCGAAGATCTGGAATGCCTCCTGCGGGCCTTCGAAGCCCGCGGCCAGGGTCTGGGAATACCTCTCGAGCTCATGAGCAGATACCGCCCGTACATGCAGAGACGCGTTGGCAGGCTCATCCGGTGTGCCCTGTTCGGGGCGCCGGATCATCAGCGGCTTACTGGCGGACTGAGTGAGCCCGTACTGTGCCGCGACCTCGGTGATGCGCGGCTCCGGCACTCCGCGCACATGAATACTCCAAGGGAACTCTCCCTCGCTTACAGAAGCCGCCAGTATGGCTATCTCTTCAGGATCCGGTGCCTCACTAGTACTAATCACGGCGTTGAGCGCTGCGATTGGAGACCTGCTGACGGCTAGGAGGGCGTCGTGCGATCCCCTGCGGGTGTGACCTGTAGCAGCAGCCAGCTTCTCGAATGTGGCCGCGTACGCGCTCACGATCGGTCCAAGCGGATCATTTTCGTGCATCGTGCGTACGCCCTTCGTGAGGTATTTTGACTCGTATTGCAGATTCTGCCAAATATGCGGCTGCGGCGAATGGGAGCACTCGAGCGGAGTGGAACACAACAACATCGAATCCGTGATTTAGGTCAATCTGCTCGTGCGTGTCCCGTGAGGCCTACGGTCACCCTCGGTGTCCTGGGCGTCCTTGCTGCGCAGGACTACTTCGAACCAATGGATACTGTCGGCCTCAGCCCCCAGCACGCAGTCGCTAGATGTAAATCCCCTGGACTCCTTGGTTACTCACAGCGTCTCTTTCCTGACTGTCCGCCCCCTGCAAGGTCGGCGGGACCGCTCCCTATGTGCGAATTGCCACCCTGGGCGAGCTTCTGCGCTCCATACAAGTCGTGTTGCTGTTTTCGGGAATCGGAGCCGAGGCAATGGTGTTGAGCCATCATGGAATCTCACGAGGCGATCGCCCTGGCACTAGCGGAAGTAGGCCCTCAGCTGCGGCGACACCGTATGCGTCGTGGTGTGACTCTGACGACGCTCGCTACGGCGACCGGTATATCCAAGAGCACTCTGTCCCGGCTGGAGTCGGGCCAGCGGCGTCCCGGCCTGGAGCTCCTGCTGCCGATCGTTCAGGCGCTGCGGATCAGCCTGGACGACGTGGTCCAGGCTGTGCCGCAGGAAGGTCCCTTCAATCAGCTGAAGCCGCAGCCCTGGAACGGGATGGTGCGTCTGCCGCTCGCCCGCCAGATCGGCCCCATCCAGGCGTTCAAGCTGGTCGTGCCGGTGGGCCGTGCCCACCCCGACCCACAGAGCCACGATGGGCGCATGTGGTTGTACGTCCTGTCCGGCAGCCTGCGCCTCGTGCTTGGAGACAAGGATCTGCAGGTGAGGGTCGGCGAGTCGGCCGAGTTCTGCACCCGGGTGCCGCACTGGTTCGGCAACAACTGCCATGAGCCTGTCGAAGCGCTCTGCCTCTTTGGCCGCCAGGGTGAACAGGTGCGACCTATTGTGACGCCGTCAACCGCCGGGCACAGTCGAGACTCGGCAGCCGCCACACTTCCTTCCCCGAACACCCTCCACGGCGAGAAATGACCGGCCCGTCGAAGATTGGCGCGACGCCGAAGCTTCCCGGGCAGCGGGAAGTGGGTCTATCCGCAGATGGAGTCCTCGCGTGCGGGGGACGTCGCCCAACCCCCGGCCGGCAAGCTTCGAGCTTGCAGCTCGCCCTCTAGTCAGTACGCAGGACGTGGACGTTGGGCACCTGATTTCCGTGTGCTTTCGAAGCCGTTGTGGGAATGGTTCCAGCGGGTGGTGCCGCAGACGCCGACTCGACCTCAGTGCGGCGGTCGGCGCCAGCACGGTGACCGTGAGGCACTCGCCGCGATCGGTCGTCGTGTCGACGTCGGGCTGTACGTGGCAGCAGCTTCCCACCGCTTCGTTCGGCCTGTCGGGAGCGACGGCTCCCCGCCGGTTCACCGAGCGGCAAGAAGATCCACCTGATCACCGACCGGAATGGTCTGTCTCTGTCTGTCGGAATCTCCGCGGCCAACGTCCACGACAGCCAGACCCTGATTCCCCTCACGAAGGGCGCCCCACCGGTGCGTTCCCGCCGCGGACCTTGGCGGCACAGGCCGGCCAATGCTTCATGCGGACAGGGGGTAGGACAGCGTCCACCTGCGGCGATGGTTATCGGCGCGCGGCATTCAGCACCGGATCGGTCGCACAAGGGAAGGGGCAGCTCCCAGCGGCTGGGCCACCCCCGTTGGGTCGTTGAGCGGACCGTCTCCTGGCTGGCCGGCTGCCGCCGCCTTCATCGCCGCTACGTTCGCAAGGTCGAACACTTCTTCGCTTTCACTGGCATCGCCCGCACGCTTATCTGCCTGCGCCGCCTCACACGCTGATGTGCCGTTGCAATAGCCTGACTGCCAGGTCGTGGTCGTAGTGAAGGGCCAGGTCCAGGGGCGTATGCACGTCAGGCCCGGAGTGCTGCGGATCAGCGCCGAAGGCTAGGACCACAGCGGTGGTAGTCAGTCAGCGGCTCGCCGCTCTGCAAGGCGTCATCGCGTCCTTCGGCTCAATGGCGTGCGTCAGGAGGGTCATGTTGTCGCATACCTCATTGGGGTCGACTCCTCTGGGCGGCAGCTGTGCCAGGGTGTCTGCGATCCTCGTTCTCCGCGCCGGCATTCTACCGTTGCTGCACCAGCCCGCCGGCGCATTTCCCCTGATCGCCAATCGACATAACTTGTTAGGCAGCGGCGATCGGGATGGTGCTCCCGTGCCCTGTTCTGCCTGGCCCGACGATGGGCCAAGGTTCTCTTTCCATGCTCCGCGATGGAACCTTCTACGACGTACTCGTCGACTAGGTCGATCAAGACCGGCTGACCGCAGTAGTCACAAGGACGCGGCCCTCACCAGCCGACTCCTCGACACGTGATTGAACACTCATGACAGCCACAGCGCCAGGCGGATTCCCCGCCCAGCACCGACTCCACCACCTCGACCAAAGAGATAGGGGCCTCGTGAGCTGGCGGGCAGAAGTTGCCCTCCTGAGGACGATTGCCGCCGGCAGAGATCGACGCGGCGCCGCGGCGCGCTATGTCGTTGTCAACGGCATCTTGGTAGGACCATCCCACTCTGGTCCACAGCAAATTGCGGATCGGTGCCAACACTACTTGGTTTGGCGCAGGTTATATGCTCGCATGACAGCGGCCACGGCATATCTTAATCCGCAAGCTAGGATATTTCACCATTCTTCAACCTCTCGCGAACATAGGACGCCGGCGTAACCCCATACTTTGCCTTGAAGTGGCGAACAAAATGACTTGAGTCAGAGAACTTCCACTTTGCAGCGACAGAGGACACAACGGATGCAAATCCAGCATCAATGAGATCATCATGCGCTCCCTGAAGACGGCGTTGTCGAACCTCGCTCATTACGGAGCTGTCAATCCGCGCGAACGCACGATGCAAACTCCGCACTGAAACTGCAGCCTCCTTCGCGATCATGGCGGGTGAAAGTTCATCATCGAGCAGGTGCTTGTCCATGATTCGGCGAGCAGACGCGATGATCGGATCGATGAAATCTCGCGATCCATATTCGTTATCGCCCCTGATCAGGCTCGATATCAGAGAAGCGAGACCATGCTGTGCGATACCATCCATCGCACTCGACGGGCTTTTTCGCCGCTGCTCCTCAATCAGTTTCATGTAATTCGCGATGAACTGCACCTCGGGTGTTTCGAGGTCGAAACGGCAAGCCCTCTTGTGAATCTGCCTCATCGCATCAGGAGGGAGCAGGGATCGAGGCACTATAATAAGGCGGGAGTTGGTGGAAGGTGCGCATCGAACCCACCACTTCTCGCCTGTTTCCCGAACGCTAACCTGCCCACTCTCTACTCTTACTACCTGGCTCGCGCTTTCGAAGACCATGCCTCCCGAAGTGATCATCTGAATGATGACCGGCGCTCCATCGCCCCCAGTTCCGGTCCCCGTCACCGCGTCGGAGTACACGTGAGCAGTCGCAATTTCACCAATCGAGTGGCCGGTGATCTGAAATTTGTAACCATTTGACACATCCCCCGGGAGCTGAAAATGGTTAAGGTAGCGAAAAGGGCTGGATTTCGGCTGAGCAAGCAGTTTCTGGGCGTCTTTCATCTGTTTGTCGCTGAGTCTCAGGTCAACGAGAGTCTCAGCCTCCGGCGAAGGAGCCACGAACTGGCGGTTTTTCATATTCCTATTCATCTCTGATGCCATATCTCCAAGATGTTTTTTTGATTTCCCTTGCCCGAGACTCCTCCTGAAGCCTCGCCCTGCTCATCGGACTAGGCGAAGCCGAACACTCTCCATAACCCGCGAGTCGAAGTCGTTCCTTGGATTTCACCACTGCCGGACCCGCGGATGCTCCGCACTGCCAAATTGGGCGAACGGAGGGAAGGGCCACCTGCTAACTGGTGACTCATTCCGGCTGCGATAAACATGTTGGCTCATGCCTCACTGGGACCCCTTACGGCCCTACTTCCGGCCGTTATATCCGCTGTCCCAATTCCGCGATCAGTCTCCGCAGGGGCGCTGAATGTGGAGGTATGGCTTTCGGTCAGCCCTCTCTGGAATGGCACACGCGATACCGCTTTTAACGTAGGTAGGAGCGGAACCGCGGGAACCATAGATCCTGTGCGCGATGACCTGATCGGGTTTGGAGAGGGCGCCCATGGCCGGCTCCCGGGACACGAATGCGTTCCAGGAGGTGACACGCTCAGATGCTGTCGTGCGCTGGCCGGGCGCGTGCAGGGCTCGGGTGAACACGCCGTCCAACGTGTGGCGGCGGGAGGGGGTACAGACGGTTTTCCATGGTCAGTAACGTTCCGGCAGGTCACGCCAGGAAGCTCCGGCCCGGATCTTGCAGACCATCCCTTTTGATGACCTGCCGATCCGCTACCCGCGGACGGCCCGTCGCGACCCGCGGTATCAAGGAGAGAGTAACTCCCACTCCTGATCGGTGAGTTCACGGAGGATCACCCCGTCATAGACCCCATCCGATGATCTTTGAAGACGGACCCTAGCTCTGTCCCAGCTTCGTGAAGTCCGCGGCTGAGCGTTGATCCGAGTCAGGAGGGTTCGAACGAGGCTCAGCCACACTCACTCGAGTGCTTTCACTTGCTTTACCTGCCCCTCGGCTTCCTGCGCGGGTGGGCTGGTGTCTGGGCGTGGGTTGCAAGGGTTCTGTTGAAAACCTGACCCGAGCTATCCGCAGCTGGCACGACGGCGCTGCGCCCCGGGAGTCATCCCTGCCAGAGCCAAGTGAGACGTTCGTACAGAGGCCGGAACCCGGCACGATGCATGTTGTGCAGCGAACTGTTGTGCTCGCCCGGACTCTCGGAACCGGTCTCCGCGACGATCCATCGGCACCCGGCCTCCCGCGCAGCCATGATGCGGGCCGTGAGCAGCGCGGACTGTGCGCCGCGTCCACGCGCCCCAGCCAAAGTAGCCCCGCCGAACATGTCTGCGCACTCACCGTTCACGAAGATGCTCCCGACCGCCACGATGCGGTCCTTCTCCCACACCGCGTACTGATGCCAGTCCGGCCGGCCCACACACGCCGCGGCCGCCTCGACCATCCCCGGGACGGCGAACCCGAAGCCGCTCATCATGACGGCACCCCACTCCTGAGCCTGGTCACGACCCACTCGACCGACCCGCAGCCCGGGATCCAGCGAAGGAAAGTCCCCAGCCGGCGGCACCATCGCGACATCACGCACCAGCTTCACGTAACTACGGTCCGGCGTGAGCCCCGCCCGCTCGGTGATTCCGTACCACTCCGGCGACAGCAACGGTGGCGCAACCATGAAGGCGCCACGCCCGACCCCATGGGTCCGGAAGAAATCCCCCACCTTCGCCACGTCATCACTCGACGGCGGCCGGTCCACGGAGAAACCCCCGGCCCGATTGAAGAAATTACTGGGATCATTCTTCACCACCAACGCCAGCACAGACCCGAGATCCAACGAAGCGATACCCAAGCCCTCACAGACCGAGGTCGGCGCCCCCGTCATGAAATCCGCATACGCCAGAATCTCAGTCTGCTCAGCTAGACCCAACGACACAGAATCCGACACGAAAAACCTTCCTCTTGCTTCGATCCATCATGATGCGCACGAAAACGGAATCGGCGCTGCCATTGCAGGGTTATTCAAAGTTGCTGCAAGTGAGCCGGCTAGTGGGTTTCATCAACCTGCTGCTTGATGCGGATTTACACAACCTTCCGACCTTCACGATCGGTCAGTCACGCATCCCGATCGCTAGCCCTTCCGAAGAAGATGATTGCGTCGATGCGTTCATCTGCTGCCAGGATGCCTGCTCTTCTTCCAAACCGACCGTGCGGAACCGGGTATGAAGTTCTGCTAGCTGTTCCGGTGTGGGGTGCGAACCCATCTTGCCCAACTCGAGGAAGAGTTCCTCATTCCCCGCTGGCGAGGAGACGAACAGCGCCCGCCCGCCGGTTGCGGTCGTAAACGAGTGCTGACTTCCCTTAGGTACAACTACCACCGTGCCGGGGCCTCCGGAGAACGACGCAGTACCGACCCGGAAGTCGTAGTGACCCTCCAGCACGTACATGATCTTCATGAAGTCATGATGGGCGTGAGGAGGGTTCTCCCTAATCACGTCGTGGGTGAAGACGAAAGCCCCCAGAGCGCCATCAACGTCCTTTCCGCGGACCATGACCTCAAGCCAATGGCGGTTCCCGGGATCCACCCTAATTCCCTCACCTGGTGCTACCGCCCAGCCATCGACTCCCCAGTTGTTCACTGAGACTCCTTTTGTGTCACCCCGCGGTCGGCAGACCGGCAGGACTTGCGTGAGTGCGTGCTCCCCCAGACGCGTGCAGACGGCAAGATCGCGGTCTGCACAGCGCGTGGCCGGGGGAGGGGTGCCACTCTTGGAGAACTTCCGCGCTCAGCACAAAGAGTGTTGCTATTTCCGGGAATCGGTACGGAAGCAGCGGCGTAGGCGGGGCACCGGAGATTCCCCGACAATGGCCGGGCGCCGGCCGAAGGGGGCCACCGCTACGGCGTCCTGATGGAGTCGGGTTGCGTTGAGGGCTGTCGCCACGAAGCTGCGAGGTGATGCTGGCGCTGTCCACGACGGCACTCACACGCGACGAGACCGCCGCTTGCTCGGCACGAGGGCCCGCGGGGCGATGGGCTCCAAGAGGATGGGACTCGCACAGTTCCTCGATGCCTGTGGCGAGGAGTTTGTGCTGGTCGAATACTGTCTGGATCGAGTTGGCAAGGCTGGGGACGATCAGTGTGGCCGCGTCAGTGCCTGGAACGTCGACGCTCTGTTCGTCCATCGCGGTAAAGGTGTCTTCGGCCAGACGCTCGGCCATCCACGGTGCCTTCGGTCGGAGCATGCCGACCAGCGGGCGACATGCGGCTTTGCGGATCTGAGCCGGGGAGCCGAACCGGTCGATGAGCCTGAGCACGGCAGAGTGCTACATTCTCGGGCCCAGCACCACACGTGCCAGCGACAGGTTGATCTACGGCCGTTCGCGCGGTCGGTTGCTGATGCGGTCGGTTTCGCCGGCCAGGTCGTCGTCGAAGCCGACAATCATCTCCAGCTTGGCGGCAGTCTCGTCCGGCCGGGCAGGTGGGCGGCCGGACAGCCCATGCCGCGGTCGACCGCCAGCGGCAGGGAGCCGACGGAAGCGGGCTGATCGACCCCGACGAGCACGGTTCCGCGCTTGGCCTGCAGTTTCCCGAAGGCATCGCGGAGTTTGGGTTCGCTGCTGGGGGCCGCTCGTTGAACTCCTTCCTCCCGGCCGGAATGACGGCGATGGTGTGATGTTCGCCTTTGCCGATGTCCAGGCCAAAGAAAACGCCGATCTCGCTGACGTCGATCACATGCGTCATCCGATCCGTCCCGGCCGGCCGTACCCCGGTACCGATCGCTACATCCAGATTCCAAGAGCCTCCCGGCCTGCGAAGAAGCCGGTCGGTATGCCCCCGGGCACGTTGAATAGAGCCCAAACGTAGCGTCCAGGGTGCCGGTCGGCGCCGGCTCGCATCGCTCCTCGCCGCACATCGGGCTCATGATCAGCGTGCGGCGCCATCCGGCACCCGCGCAGTGCGGCTCGCCCGAGGCATGAACGTGTGCGACCGCTACTGGGTCTATTCGCAGTGCACGGGGCTTCAGCCCGGTGGTGAAACGAAATCTGAGAACTGCTCTGACCTCAGCTGTGAGCACGGTCTGCGCTGTTCACCACAGCCAGTGTCAAAGTGGCGGGTTCTGCTGCTCGATGTACTGCTTCACGATGCTGAGCGGCGCACCGCCGACGGACCCGGCGAAGTACGAGCCGGACCACAGGCGTTGTGCCCCTCACTAGTGGCCGACAAGGTCGGGGAACTCCTGGCGGAGCCTGCGGGAGGACACCCCTTTGAGGGAGTTCACGAGCCTGGACACGGCGACCTTCGGCGGGAAGTTCACCTGCAGGTGGACGTGGTTGGCCTCACTGTTGAACTCCACCAGCCCGGCCTCGAAGTCCTCGCACACGGCCCGCATGATCTCCTCCGACGTCCTGATCCGCGAGAACCAAGCGGTTGCCGTGGAGAACCTGGCAGTGAAGGGCTTCGCCCGCACGTACCTGGCCAAGTCCGTCCACGACGCCGGATGATTGGTGTTCGTGAGCATCCTGGAGTACAAGGCCGCCCGGTACGGGCGCACCTTCATCCGGATCGGCCGCTTCGAGCCCACCAGTCAGGTGTGTTCGGCCTGCGGGGTGGAAGACGGCCCCAAGCCGCTGAACGTCCGTGTGTGGACATGCTCGGCGTGCGGGGCGGTCCTGAATCGGGGACATCAACGCGGCACTTAACGTTGCCCATGCGGCCGGACTGGCCGTGACAGCCCGTGGAGCGCAAGTAAGACCGGGACCCGTCCCGGCACCGCGCAGCGAAGCAAGAACCCACCCGAAGCACCCCACACAACCCATGTGGGAGCAGGCGAAAATCTCCGGCCTTTATAGGCCAGGGAGGATGTCAACGCGACCGGCACAGCGACTCGTGCAAGAAGTCTGACCCCGGCGACGCCCTCGTGCTGGCGAACATCCTGCGCACGGGCATGCCCGCTCACCGGCCGTTACCCGACAACTCCGACCTAGGCCGGCGGTTGCTGTCCTCGCCCGTGCGGACTCGTTATGGAACCGGCAGTAGCTCGCCAACCATCTTCGTTCCCTGCTGCGCGAGTACTACTGGGCCGCCCTGGACGCTTATGCAACCTGGGGGAACCGCCTGTGCCGTCGCGAGGCTCGCGAACTTCTGCAGGTCGCACCGACTCACACCCGGGCCGTGGAGTTAAGACGCACCCAGCTCCAGGCCGCCCTCAAGCGCGTCGGCCGCCGACGCGGCATACGGCGGAGGGTTCCTGGGACGTCTTCCGCGCCGACTGGGCTCACCAGCCGCCACTGGTCGAAGACGCGCTCGGCAAGCAGGTGCTCGCCCGGCTCACCCAGTTGGAGGCCGTCTGCACCGCCGCCGGGCACCTCGCAAAGGCGGTGGAAGAGGCGTTCCCTCGGCACCCGGACGCCGAGATAATGTTGAGCTTGCCCGGGTTCCGCGTCCAGCTTGCCGCCCGGATTCTCGCCGAGATCGGGGACAACCGCCCCCGATTCGTCGACGCGCACGGACTGAAGGCATACGCCAGCCTCTCGCCCGTCACCAGGGCCTCTGGCAAGAAGTCCTCCATCACCGGGCGCTGGGTGAGGAACGACCGCCTCAACCACGCTGGCTACCTGTGGGCCTGCGCATCGCTCCGCGCCTCCGCCGGCGCCATCGCCCACCAACGGCAACGACGACGTGAGCATGGTGACTGGCACCTGGTTGCCCAGCGCAACCTTGTCAACCGCATGATCGGAAAGCTCTGCCACTGCCTTCACTACCGCAAGCTGTTCGACGAGCACACCGCGTTCCCACCAACCTGGCTGCCGCCGCTTGACGGCATAGCGACGTGAGGCGTGTACCGCGAACTCAAACGCGGCTTGGACCTGGACCACTTCAAGGGCCGTTCCTGGCCCGGCTGGCACCACCACGTCATCCCTGTGGCCGCCGCCCGTGCCTTCCTCACCGAACAGCGGTTGTCGCCAGAAGCACCGGAATCAGGCTCACCCTCTACTAGACCCTCGCCCCCTCCGGAACACCCTGAGGTGGTGGACAGGCATCTGTGCCAGCAACCCTTACCCAACAAAACCTCCCAGATCCAGACAGACCCAACCGAGTCCCAGTGGGGGCCGGCATTGCAAGGCCTCAGCCAGACGGCAACACGTTCACGCGTACGCCTGCGTGGAGGAGACGGGCTGACACCGCGCGTGGCACCGCCAAGCAGATGTGGCATGCGGACCGGGCTGGGGGAGGGGGCCGTGCTCCAAGGATCATTCGAATATCAGCCAGTGACTGTTCGGCGATGCAGTCGGTCTGCATGGCGCCTACGCCAGCTAATAATGTATCCAAATATACGCCTATATACCATTTTGTGTGGTTTGCTGCGTTCGCGTAATGGGCATCAGGATTCTATCCATCGTCGCTGAGAGACAATAAAACTGGGTGTGCTTTGTGATGCAGTTCGGATTAATTCACCACGGGTTGACTGAAATTGAACAGGCTGGCGCTCATGAAGATCAGAAGTTCCTGCAGGAGAAGAGCCCATGTAACCACAATACGCACATTTCGAAACGAGTGGCGGCATTGTGGCTGGTACCTCCGGAACCGCTTCCCAGGAACACGCCAGGCAAGCCGTAATAGCGGGAGGATCAGTAAGTAGTGGTCCGCGCGATAGAGTCGGCGGGTAGAGACCGACTCGAGCTTCTGGGGAGATTGCAGATACCACGGGACCAGATTCCTGAATCAGGCCATGTTCTATGCGATCTGAAACCTCCACCCATGAGGCACCTTAAAGAGGTGCGCGTCCTGCAGCCAACCAATCCGAACGGTTTCCAGTTGACAGTGGCCGGATTCTACGTCGGAAGGGTTTTGGCGGCCGTGCAGCGATCAGGATCAGTAACCGCACTGTCGGGTAAATCGGATGGCGACGATCCTATCGTAATACACGCAGTAACTTCCGGGTCGCTCACATTTGAGGGAGCTCGCGAACAGCATACGGTCCAACCTGGACAGCTCATAGTGAGAAATTCTGGTAAGCCCTGGAACCTAGCATCCGGAGTTCGCACGTCATCCCATGTGCTAACCATCCCTAGAAGCCTTATAAAGCCAACCTCCTCTGCTGATCCTCTCAGGCGAGCTCGTATAGCTGAGGCCAAGAGTCCAGAAGTAAAACTGTTGTTCTCTTACCTCAATATGCTGAGGACGGCAGATGTTCTCGATTCTCCTGCGGCCTCAGATCTGGCAGAGAGAGCGTTCTTGTCGCTCCTGTCCGGGATAATTGAAGACAAAAATGCCCCTGTCCGAGTTGATCCAGATGAAGTAGTTTTGACTGCGAGAGCAGTGATCGAAGAGAATTTGGAGAATGAAGACCTCACACCAACTTTAGTGGCCAACAAACTGGGCATATCGGTGAGAACGCTTCACAGGTTGTTCTCTGCAAGTGATTGTTCCGTTATGTCCCTCATCAGACAACTCCGTATGGAGCGAGCGCGCATCGATCTACTGTCCTCTGACTCTACAAATGGCGTTTCTAATGCAGCAGCAAAGTGGCACTTTTCGGACGCTAGTCATTTCATTCGAAATTTTAAGCAAACCTATGGACTCACCCCTAGGTCCTATGTTCAAGAAAATCAAAATACGGGGGAGTGACAGGGCTGGGTAGGCTGCGTTTTATGCCATGGTGCATTGAAGGTGCCTTCCCGTATTTGCAGCTCTGAAGTATCCCAACGCACGCCGCGTTGCTACCATGGCGTGTGGTTGTCATTCCGTTTTTTTGAGACGGTTGAGTCGTAGATCAGATATTGCGTAAGTGGAGTGTTGGTATGAGTGAGCATGTGACACGCTTCAGCCGACCTGCGTTCTCAGCCTCGAACGGGGAAGTCGTCATCGATCTACGAATCACTGAGGCGCAGAGGGGGAGCGTCCTCCACGAATTAATAGCTCACGAGATTCATGGCCCCTTCGCGTATCTCTATCATCTTCGCCTACCGGACATCGCGCCTAGGCGAGAATTCCGCATGGAGATTCTTGGGTACTCAATTGGGGAGATAGCTTCTACCGTGTTGCGTTGTGATGCGGCGAAAGTTACTCCTGGAGTTGGATACAAGACTTCCGCGATGATCGTACAGGTGGTCGCGTCGGGGGCGATGAGATTTGAATCCGGAAGTGAAGTAGTTTATGTGCGGCGGGGACAAATGTGCGTTCGAGACACGAGTCGACAATGGGAGGTCAGTTGCGAATCTGGTACCTCATCGCGACTTATTGTAATCCCTCGAAGTCTAATCGGCAGTAATGCAATTAGGCGTGGCGACACAAAGGCGCTATGCTTCGACGTTCAAAAGCCTGAATCGCAGTTCATCCTTAACTATGTAGAGTTGTTCGAAGCGGAACGCCAAAGGGCGGTATCGCCGCAGCGAGACAGGGTTGTGCGGGACGGTCTAGCGACTCTCATCTCGAGCCTGATTAGAAGCGATCGTGAGCACACTGACAGTGTTTTTGACAATCTAACGGTTGTATCTGCTCGCAAAATCATAGAGGCGCATCTGTTGGATGATGAGCTATCGCCTTCTCTGATTGCTAAAGAGCTCGCGGTTTCGTTGCGAAACCTGCACCGCTCATTTGCCCGGATCGGTAGTTCGGTGATGGACGAAGTTCGGCAGCTTCGCCTACAGGGGGCACACGATGATCTCGTCAGTTCGGATCGGTCGACCACCGTTTCAGAGGTAGCTGCAAAGTGGAAATTCTCTGATTCTAGTCATTTCGTTCGGAGATTCAAATCCGAATACGGAGAAACTCCAGCATCCTATGCGCGCGGAAGTGCGAAGAAGGGTCGAGCATAGGCCTATGTGGTCAGCTGCTTTCCATTCTTAACCTCAACTTGTCTGTTGGTAATGGCCAATGGGTCGCTGAGGCAGGGCTTCGTAACCGCGGACTAGGTGCCGTTTCTGCATCAGGTGTCCGAGTGCTTTGTCTGTGCTTGGAATTCTTCGGTGGATGAATATTTCACGACGTAGATGCCTCTCACCTCTACATGCTAGAAGACATGATCTACTATCCGCAGTCGACCCTAACCTCGTCATATTGGAGTGCGAAGCAGCGAACCCTTCGCGCAGGCGTTTCCGGCTGGTAGGTCGTGCGTCGAGGCGGCCATGACGGTTATCGCGAGCAAAGAGCCGAGCGTTTCCGTGGCTACGTGGCGCTTGCACTCTTTTCTCTTCTTGCTGGCGTCGATGCCGTGAATGGCCACAGCAGCGATGCGAGCACCCTTTCGATCAACGTTCAGCGTGCATCAGAGATGTCACTGCAAGAGGAGCCTGGAAGACTCACGAGACACGCAATGATCCACCCTCGTCTTGGTCGTTGCGGACAGCCCAAGTCACTCGCAAGCTAGATCAGTTGCATCTATGCGACTGTCTCGGCGTTACCTCACTTGATCTTTAACGTCCGTCGTCGAAGGTTGCGTCGAAGTTGATCACCCGGTTCGGTAACCGCCGTACATGGAGGCGGCCTTCGTCTGATCATGTGCTCCGACCAAGGAACACGCGCGCGCGTGTTCTGCGCCTGTCTGACCGCTCGTTCGGACGTTTTGTTCGAGCTGGCTGATGCCGTTCTGTGCGGCGACGGGCCTGTGGGATCGCTGGCCGAGCTGTCGTTGGTGGGTGAACACCGCCGCGGTCATGGCGGGCTCTACGCGGCTGTGGCGCATGGACGGGCAGATACCGGCCGGCTTCTGCGGGCACTGGCCGGGGTTCCACTGCCGCGGGCTGCCGACGGCCGGCTGGTCCTGGCCGTCGACGTCACCTGTCGGCTGCGGCCCGACGCCCACACCTCACCGAAGCGCATCCTGTGTCACACCTACGGTCGGGGCAAGGACCAGCACATCCCGATCCCAGGCTGGCCGTACTCGATCGTCTGCGCGCTCGAGCCGGGCCTCATGGACCACACCGCTGGCCGCACTGCGTCTGAGGCCCGAATACGGCCCCGCCACGGTCACCGCCCGGCAGCTGCGTGACCTGGTCGAACGGCTCATCACAGCCGGACAGTGGTCCACCGGTGACCTCGACATCCTCATCGTCGCGGACGCCGGATACGACGCACCCCGCCTCGCCTTCCTGCCATGGGACCTGCCGGTCCAGGTATTAGCCCGGATGCGCTCGGACCGAGTCCTGCGTCGAGCTGTCCCGCCCAGGCTCCCGCACACCCAGGGCCGGCCACCCCGGCACGGCGGCGAGTTCGTCTTCGGGCCGCCCGGCACCTGGGGCACCCCGGACACCGAAGCAGTTACCGACACACGTCTCTACGCCACCGCCAGGGCCCGGCCCTGGGACCGACTCCACCCCAAACTGACCCACCGCTCTTCCTGGGCAGACGACGACACCCTCCCCATCGTCGAAGGAACGGTGATCCGCCTGGAGATCGGCCATCTGCCCAGCGGAGCAACACCGAAGCTGGTCTGGCTTTGGTGGTCCGGCACCGACGCCACTGCCGCGAACGCCGACCATCTCTGGAAGGCATACCTGAGACGCTTCGACATTGAGCACACCTTCCGCTTGTTCAAGCAGACTCTCGGCTGGACCTCCCCGAAGAACCGCAGCCCCAATGCTGCCGACCGATGGACCTGGCTCATCCTTGCCGCCTACACCCGACTACGACTCGCCCGAACACTGGCAGCCGACCTACGCCGGCCGTGGGAGAGACCAACACCACCAGACAGGCTCACCCCCGCCCGAGTACACCGCAACTTTCAGCACATCCACCCCAAGGCCAGCCCCCATGTGGTCACAGCCTCAGCCACTGACATGGCAATTCAGCCTTCCTCGAAGGTGTTGGGGAGGGCCAGACGGGGGTGAGGCTGCGCAGTGTGGAGTCTCCACCCACAACGGGCTCAGCCTTCAACACCTCGTGCATACAGGGGGAATGCCTGCATTCAGCCTTCTATAACATGCTTTAGATCCATCTGATTGCTTTTTAGTGCATGCGCTGCGTCGAGGTGCTGTGCGGGAAGGCAGTCCCGTGTCTTCCTTGAAGTTCCTCGAAAAGCTGGGAGTGGACTCCTCGGAAAAACTGGGTACCATTCCTCTATGGCTCAAAAGATCGTGACCATTTACACGGATGACCTCACAGATGTGGAATCCGAAGACGTGCAGACGCACACCTTTTCACTCGACGGCGTAAATTATGAGATCGACCTCGCATCCGATAACTACGACAAGCTGTTCGAGGCGCTTGCTCCCTTCATCGGCAATGGTCGCAAGCTCGGACGGACCTCGAGCGCCAGGCGATCGCGTAAGGCGCCTGCAGACGGACCCAGAGCTGAGGAGATCCGGTCCTGGGCCCGGGAGAACGGTCATGAGGTGAATAACCGGGGCCGCGTTCCCGCCAGCATCCGAGAAGCCTTCCGGAAGGTCCGCTGACATCGATGCGTGAGAGAGGGCTCGACTAGGGACTCTCGTACTCTAAGGTCGCGATCGGTGGGTCGAGCAGCGCGGTCCGCGGCGTGCCCCGCAGAAGTCTGCACTGCTGCTGACAGATCCAGCCTTCCGTCTCGCCGCTGGACGAGTCGGTGACACGGCTGCTTCCTCGGAAGCGAAGGCCATCTGTGCTGAAGCCCGGGGTGCCCACATATGTTTGATTTGATCTTGAAGCAACGATGGCCAGCGATGTTCGGCGGTCCAGGGAAAGACGCACTGCCTCCTGTTAGGTGTAAGCAGGTACAAGTCCTGCCCGGCGCTCGGTGAAAACCCTGTCCCGCTTCGCGGTGCCTGGTTCTTTCACGCCGGAGTCGACGCCTTTACTGGTACACATCGACCGTCAGGCGGTCGAGTTCGCCGCCCGAAGGCTGCCAGCCTTCGTCGAGAGCCGGCAGCCCGCTCAGTGCGGTGTGCAGCCGCTACTCGTTCGGCTCTGCGTAGGGTTCACTGAGCCGTCGTGCAAGATCATCCTGCCATTCCTGTGCCTAGTTCCGAAGCTCACTGATGAGAGCGGTGTCCACTCCGTTGGCCTCGAATATCGAGACCCCTGCGAGCCTCGAGGGTGGCCCGCGGATATCGAGCGTCTACCAGGGCCCTGCGAGCCGGTCGCGAGGCCCCGGCGAACTCGCAGCCCGGATCGGGCGCGTGTTCGCGGCAAGACCGCCACGCAGGAAGACGTCGCGGGATGGGGCCTCACCCCACGTGGTCGGACGGTGTGCGTTCAACGATCGGTGGTCGTGTGCCATCACCGTGCTGACCAGCACCAACCGATCACACTGCAGTGGGGTCAAGATAGAACACCGGCGCCATCCAATCCTGTGGCAGCGGCAAATTTCTGCGGGCTGATCCGCAAGTCACCTGAGTAATGTCGTCCGCCATGATGGGGCAATGCAGACTTCCGCCGACGACAAACTGCCCCGTGATGTGGCCGACGACTACCTCGATCGCCTGTCGCGTCTCGAACCTATTCTGGCCACCCAGCTGGGAGCGCCCGGCAGTGCCCGGCATCTGCCAGACCTTTCTCCCGCCGGAGCCGAGGCGCGTGCCGGGCTCGCCAGCACTGCGCTGCGGCAACTCACCAGGGCTGAGAACCTGCCCGGCGGGAGTACCGACGAGGAGCGGCGCTGCGCACGCCTGCTGCGCGAACGCCTCACCGCGGAGCTGGCGATGCACGAGGCCGAGGAACACCTTCGAGCGGTAAGCAATCTCAGATCACCCGTGCACAACGTGCGAGAGGTGTTCACCGCCATGCCGACGGAGACGCCGGATCACTATGCCGACATAGCCGCGCGCCTGCGCATGGTGCCCGTCGCGCTGGAGGGTTACCGGGCGTCGCTCAGCAAAGGCCTCTCCAAAAGACTCCCAGCGGGACCCAGGCAGGTCGACGCCGTGACGGGGCAGATCACCCAGTGGCTCGGCGAGGATGTGCGGTCGAGCTGGTTCCAGGAGCTGGTCACCGATGGCCCGCAAGTGCTGCGCGAGGAGCTGGACGCTGCCGCCGCGAAGGCCACAGGGGCCTACGCCGCCCTGCGTGACTGGCTCCGCGGGACCTATGGTCCCGCCGTCGTGGACTCACCCGACATCGCCGGTGACGAACGCTACGCCCGATGGGTCCGGTACTGGAACGGAATGGATCCCGACCTCGAAGAGGCGTACCGCTACGGTTGGTCGGAGTTCCATCGGCTGAGGGCCGAAATGGCATCGCAAGCTGCCGGCATTCTCCCCGGCGCCACCCCTTGGCAGGCACTTGAGTATCTTGCCGAGCATGGACACGCGATCGACGGTGTGGAACGGGTGCGCCACCGGCTACAAACGCTGATGGACGATGTGATCGCGGAGGTCGACGACACGTACTTCGACCTGGCCCAGCCCATCAGACGGGTCGAGGTCAGGATCGCCCCCCCTGGCGGTGCGGCACCTTATTACACCGGCCCTTCCGAAGACTTCAGCCGACCGGGGCGGACCTGGCTGCCTACGATGGGCCGTACTCGGTTCCCATTTTTCGACTTGGCGGCCACCTGGTGCCATGAGGGGGTGCCCGGTCACCACCTTCAGCTTGCGCAGTGGACGCTCGTTGCCGGAAAACTATCGCGTTATCAGACGACACTCGGATTGGTGAGTGCGAATACGGAGGGGTGGGCTCTTTATGCCGAGCGATTCATGGACGAGATCGGCTTCTTTTCTGACCCCGAGTGGCGAATGGGTTATCTGGACGGCCAGATGATGCGCGCCAACCGCGTCATAGTGGATATCGGCATGCACCTGCAGCTGAGAATCCCGCCGGACAGCCATTTCCACCCTGGAGAGCGCTGGACGCCGCAGTTGGCGCGGGAGTTCCTCGGTGCTCACACGGGCCGACCCGCGGATTTTGTCGACAGTGAGCTGGTTCGCTACTTGGGTCGGCCCGGCCAGGCCATCGGCTACAAAATGGGCGAACGGGCCTGGCTGGCTGGCAGGGCAGCAGCCCGCACCGCGCGCGGCGACGCCTTCGACCTCAAAGAGTGGCACATGGCAGCGCTCTCGCTGGGATCGCTAGGACTGGACGACCTGGTCGAAGAGATCTCTGTCCTTTGAATCGGCATCCAGGGCGCCGATGTTCCAAGTGCCTGTCGCGGCGGTTCATTGACGCTGTGGGTGGGTCCGTTACTGGTGGACACATCTGTGTCGATCTGCAGTTCTCCGTGAACGAGAATCTCCGCAACCGATAAGGGTTGGGGCCGTACCTCTTCGCAGGCGAGCTCGGTGAAAGCTCCGGGAGTTGCCTTGGTATCCTCGTGCAAATCGTGCGACAACCGATTTGACGACGAGACAGGTCCCTCATCGCTGGCATAGCGATTCTAATCAGCACGCCAGCGACGGCTGAAGCCGGGGATACCCACGCAAGACCAGGGATGGATGACTCGACCGGTGCATCAGCCCATCCAGTTCGACCCGGAGGACGCCGGCCGGGGTGCGTTGCCGTCGTGGCCTGTCCGGACACCTGCCCTGTGGATCGTGGACGCCGTGCGGCACGGTGATCGTGCGGAGCGGCTCGCCCCCGGGATCCTCGACGCCGGGGAACGGCGGCGGGCCGAGAGCTTTGTCGCGTCGGCTGACCGCCGCTGTTATGTCGCGGCCCATGTGGCGCTGCGGATACTGCTCGGTGCCCGGCTGGGCGTGGAACCCCGCGACGTACGGATGGTCCGCGAGCCGTGCCCGTCCTGCGGTGGTCCGCACGGCCGGCCCGCGACCGACGGCGGGGTGCACTTCTCGCTCTCGCACAGCCGGGACCTGTCGCTGCTCGCGTTCGCCGCCGTGCCGCTGGGCGTCGACGTGGAGGCCGTACCGGGCATCGAGGCCGCGGCGGAGGTCGGAGCGATGCTGCATCCGGCGGAGTCCCGGGAGTTGGCGGCGCTCCCTGCGTCGGACCGGCCCGTCGCCTTCGCCCGGGCCTGGACGCGCAAGGAGGCGTATCTCAAGGGCGAGGGCATCGGGCTGGCCCGCGATCTCTCCCTCGACCATCTGGGCACCGGGCCGGTACCGCGGCCCGGTCCAGCAGGGTGGACGGTCGCCGATGTGCTGGTTCCGGCCGGCTATGCGGCCGCGGTGGCCGTCCGTGCGGCGGGGCGGCCACCGGTCGCGGACGGCCACCGGCGAAAATGATCCGGCGGGCAGAGCAGGACGACCGACCGATACGGAGGAGTGGGCAGATGCCGCACGAACGAGCTGGACAGCAGGCGCGGTCGGAGGACCTCACCGATGTATTGCCTCTAAATACACCGACCCCACCCTGAAATCCTCTGTACTGGAACCACGCACCCTCGAGTGCGGGCGGGTCGGGTAGGTGTAACACCCTCTATAGCGGGACATGTAATAAATTGCTACAGGCGATAGTACAAGCGTGCCGCGAGAATGGGATCTGGACGCCAATTCCTGCGAAATGACCGGACGAACGCTTATAGTCGCCTGGCCGAAACCGATCATCGGACGGATGGCGCGACAGACGGTCGCGAAAGCTTCGCCGGACCTGTCCTTCCGCGTGGAGAAAATGAGCGTGAAAGGGGTGGCCACCCAATGCATGAGCGAGCCATGTCTACAGGGCAGGAGCACCGGCGCACGATTTCCGGCCGCTATCGACTGCTGTCGTCTCTCGGAATGGGCGGCATGGGGACGGTATGGCGTGCCTACGATGAAGTGCTGCAGCGCGAGGTGGCCGTCAAGGAAGTCAGAGCCCCTATCGAGCTTGCGGCGCCGGAAATCGAGCGCATGAACGCCAGGCTGGAACGTGAAGCATGGGCGGCCGCGCGGATCTCCCATCCCAATGTAGTGACTGTCTACGACGTGGCGAAGGACGACGGCCGCCCATGGATCGTAATGGAACTGATTCGCGGCTCGTCCATGGCGGATCTACTCAAAGCCGACGGCGCGCTCACCCCGCAACGCGCGGCCCATGTAGCCGTGGAGGTGCTGGCCGCGCTGCGTGCCGCCCACGCGGCAGGGGTGCTCCATCGAGACGTCAAGCCGGCCAATGTACTGCTGGCCCGCGACGGCCGGGTGGTGCTCACCGACTTCGGCATCGCCATGGTCGAAGGCACGTCCGCGCTCACAATGGCCGGCGAGATGGTCGGATCACCGGAGTTCTTGGCGCCCGAACGGGCCCTGGGCCAGCAGCCAGGCCCCGCGTCGGACCTGTGGTCCCTCGGTATCTTGCTCTATGCTGCGGTCGAGGGGCACTCCCCGTTTCGGCAGACGACCCCGCTAATCACCCTGCGCGCCATCGTTGAAGAGGATCTGCCTCCGGCCCGTCGGGCTGGCCCCCTGGACCTTGTCATCGTAGGGCTGCTAGAGAAGGATCCGGAAAGGCGCCTGACCGCGGAGCAAGCGCATGAGGAACTGCGCGCTATTCGCGACGGTCGCATCACTGACGTCAGGGCACATCCGGCAGCAAGTCAGGTGACGGCTCCCATCGTTGGCGGACCGGTCGCGCCGACGCATATCCGGCGCCGTCGGCGCACCACTGTGCTGGGAATAAGCGCGGTGGCGCTGCTGCTCGTGGGCGGTGGGCTTGCCTACAAGCTGGCGGACGGCGAGCGGCAGGAGAGCGCGGCGACGCGGGGTATGTCGGGATCGCCGCAGACAGCCGGAACGGTGGAGGTCTCCGTAGACGGCGAGTACAGCGCCTACCGGGGCACCTGCCCTCCGTTCAGCGAGAAGGCCCCCACCTTCACCGCGACGTTCACCGTCGACCGGACACCGGCCGAGGTGACGTATCGGTGGGTGGCGGATAACGACTCATTGACCGATGAGAAATGGCAGACGCTGTCGTTCGCCGCAGACGGCAAGACGACGCAGTCAAAGATCCTGGATTTCTCATCCTATTACGGTGAGTCGTTCCGTACACTTATAGGCGTCGAGGTTCGCGAGCCGCATGCGATTAAGTCGAACAAGGTGGTTCTAATGATCTCCTGCGAGGACGTCGAGGAGCGCTGAAAGGAACCTGAATCAATTCCCGAGCCGGTGACCACGTCGGCCTGGCTTAGCTAAGCGCGTGTGGAAGCGCACGGTGCACGAGCAGACCGTGACCGTCACAGAAGTCCACGCTTGTCCAGCGTCTCCTTGACCCGCCACTCCTCGATGCAATACTTCGTCGTAAGCCCGCCAAACCGCTGCCATGACGCCCAAACCGCCGGGTGAACGGCTGTGGGATCGGTGGAGGTTGTAAGGAAGCGTTCTGCGTGGCGAGGTGGGTATGTGCAGTCCATCGTGGAGGGGACGTGGAGTTGGATTGTTCCGGATGGGCTGTGGGAGATCGCGGAACCGCGGATCCCGCCGTCGAGGGTGCGGCCGCAGGGCGGCGGGACGCAGGACACGCCTGATGAGACGCTGTTCGCGCCGATCGTCTATGGGCTGGTCAGTGGATGTGCCTGGCGGGCTTTGCCGCCGTGCTTCGGGATATCGAAGTCGACCGTACATCGTCGGTTCCTGATCTGGTCGCGGGCAGGTGTGTGGGGCCGGCTGCACGAGGAGATCCTGCACCGCCTGGACGACGCCGGCTTGCTCGATCTCTCCCGAGCTGTCCTCGACTCCGCCCACGTAAGGGCGAAAAAGGGGGCGAACTCACAGGTCCGAGCCCCGTGGACCGGGGTAAGCCGGGTTCCAAGATGCACGTCCTGTCGGACGCGAACGGACTGCCCGTCGTCGGCCTCTCGGCAGCCAACACCCACGACAGACTCGCCCTCAAGCCCATGATCCAGGGTCACCAAACGAGACACGACCCTCACCGCGGCCGGTACTTCAAACCCGAACGTCTCCACGCAGACAAGGCCTACGACATCCCCCACCTGCGAAAATGGTTGTGGGGCAAGCACATCGGTGTTCGTATCGCACGCAAGGGAGTCGAGTCCAGCGAACGGTTAGGGCGCCGACGATGGGTCATCGAGCGGACCATGTCCTGGCTGACCGGCCACCGCCGGCTCAACCACCGCTACGAACGCCACCCCCGCAACTACCTGGCATTTCTCGGCCTCGCCGCAGCCCTCTGCTGCTACAAACGGCTCATTCGCCTCACCACATAGGACACGGTCTAAACACCCTTCGACCAGGCCCTGGTCAACGCGATGGCAACCACGGTCGTCATCCTGTGGCTGGGCATGCTCGCTGTCGCCGTGCTGCTGCTTTGTTTTCGAATCGCCAACCCTGCAACCGCCTGGGCAATGCTCGTCGGGGTCGCACTGGCCCTGGCCGGGGCAAACTCGGCTTCCTGATGACACGGCCCGCGCCGGGACAGCAGTACGGCGTCTCCAAGGTGATCGGTGCCCACAGTGTTGGTGTACCGGACAGCGGGCCCTTCATGCCGCTCACCGACTGGTCGCGACCGGCGGGTCCCTCACTTCGTCGGCGTGCATGCACCGCAACTTCTGCCACTGCTGGCCAGATTGCTGACCACCATCGCACCCCGCTTCACCCGCTTTGCTGACAATTGGGATCGTATGCGCCTGGTCCTGCTCGCCTCGGGGGCTTACGCCGCAGCCTTCGCTCTAGTCGTCTGGCAGGCGCTGTGTGGCCAGCCGCTAATCCACCCGGACGGCGCGGCCCCGAGCGTGACCGTTCTGATCGTGGTGGCTGTCACGCTCGGAACCTACGTATCACTGCGCACTTTTGCATCCTCTTCAGAGCCGGCGATTGACGCTGAAGGCGCGCCGTCGCCCGCGTCGGAGCGGCTTGCGGCATGACCGGATTCCTCCTCGACTCTCCTTTCGGCTGGCTGCTTCTGTATGGCTGCTCATGATCTTCGCACCGACGTGCGGCGTGACTGCCCGCATCGCTGGGTCACCGTGGATGGCGGTGCCTGTGCTACTCGTCCATTTCGTGTTGGCGGTGCCGGCTGCGAACGCAGCGGAGGTTTACTGCGGCGCCCCGTGTTCGGTGTGCGTCACGCCTCCGGCGAGGCTGCCGCGCGTGCCCTCGGCTGCTACGAGGGCGTCGATGACGGGCTCGGCACGCATACGATTGGCGAGTGCCCAGCCGGCCAGTCGACGAGAAGCGAGGTCAATGACCGTCTGGCTGATCGGTGTCCGGCGCGGTCCTCAACCGGCCCCGACCGACAGCGCGGCTGAAACCTCTGTCACCGTCCAGGCGCAGCTCGTGGTGTCCCCGTCGCCGCGCGCCTTCGTGCCCTCGCCGCCTACGTCCGACGGCTAACCTCCCTCACTGTCACGGCTCAACCGGAGCCCGGGTACTTCGGCGGACGGGGCGTCGTCACATACACCGTCGGCAACTGCCCGGACGCCTTGGCCACCGGACTCCGGCTGCGCTTCGGACTGCCGAAAGGCATCCCGCCGGGCGGATGTGGATCACTCTGACCACAACCGGTACGAACGCTGAGTCCGGCGACAACGGAGCGACCGCATGGCTGCGTGCCCTCAAGCCGCGCATCGTGGCCGTGCCCGCAATCGGCAAGCCCTGGTTTGTCACCTCGATACGGGGCAACGTCTTGACGGCCCGCCACCAGCTGCGCGATTAGCAGCACGCGGTTTCCGTTGGCGGATGCCAACTGGGTTGCCACCCGCGGGTAGCGGACCGAACTGATACTGCCCGGGCGCACGATCTGCTGCAGTTTCGGCTCTTCCTGGGCGGTCAGCCCGCGCGCCCGTAGCGGCTCGGCCCTCGCCCCTCGAACCGTCGGAACGGACGTCACTGCCCACCCAACCGTTCCAACCACCCGTCCGGCGAATCAACCAGTCACAGCAACCGCGTGTGCTTCAGCAGCACAACGGCAGGTCGCCATCAACGGGTGTACCGCCCCCTGCTATGGAGACTTGAGAGTCCATCGTCACCGGAAGGTCCGCTCTCACTGCCTGAGTGTCCCCCAACAGCAGGACGAGGGGGGCGAGAAGGAAAAAAACAAAAGTACGCACAGCGGTCACCCTTCAGTCAGTACAGCCCGAGGTCAAAGACCAGCCAGAACATCGTGACAGGCCATGACTCAGTCAGTCAAGAATTGCGATTCAAAGTCAATATACTCCTCTTGCCCGATTTTGCTGTGAAGTTGCTTGGGCGTATTGAGGTTATATTTGGCGATATCAAGCTACTGACAAGGGGACCTAAAGCTTTTGTTATACTGGCTGTCACATTTAAGTCACTAATACATCTGGAGTGGCAAGTTGTGACGACTGCGCCGACCGCCATCCAGCAGGTGTCAGATGCATTGGCCGACCAGGGATACCGCTGGCAGCCGCCTCCGCCTCTCACACCGTCCGCCCGTCCTGGGCTGTTCGCGAGTCACCTCGTGTCGTCGTGGATCGATCCACTTCTCACGTCGTTGTCACACTCCCGGGGGGGCGTCTACACACTGCGCTGGTCGATCGAAGCGCGCCAGGTACATTCGGTGCCGGCGGCGATGCCCCCGTCGGCCCAGCGCGTGCTGAGCGCCGTCTGGGCCGGGGCTCGCCCGTTCCACGTTCCCATCGCGGAGATTGCCTCGGCTCTGGCGCGGGCCGGGGTTGATTCGAACGACCTGGCGTTCGTCTTGTCCACACGCCCCTCGGAAGCTGACCCCCTGCACCAGGCCCTCGGCCACCTCGGGGTGGGGGCTCACCGGATAGGGTTCGACTGGCATTCACTCGGCACAATGAATCGGGCGATGCTCACAGCGGGGCAGCAGCTCAGCATCGAGTTCCCCGTCGGAGCCCCCTGCAGCAGTTCTTGCGGTCCCGGGTGTCGCTGCGGTCGCTACCTCGTACTCGCCCGCCTGCAGTTCAGCCGAGCGTCCCCGGTGCGCTCGCTGCTGGAGGTCGCCGTGCTGGAGAGCGAGCTCCTTAGTGTCTTGGACGACACTCGTGAACCCTTCGGCGTCCGGCGTTTCGCGACGCTGGTGAAGAGCGTCCATGAGGTCCTCGCATCGAGGGAGACTCGAACCGCGCATGACCAGCGTGTCCGTGTGCTGGTCGATCGCGCATTCACCGTTGCGTTGCTCATCGGATCCGGGTTCCTGCCTGGGCCACGCGGGCATGCACACGTGGTGCGCCGACTACTGAGACAGGCAGGCACAGAACTGGTCCTCACAGGGGCTTCCCTGACTCAGCTTAAAAGTCTGGTGCAAGTGGCGGATGAGTCAGTGCGCGCGCAGCTAGGTTTCACGCCGCTCAGCGGTTACTTACTCGAGACCGTCAAGGAGGAGCAGGATCGCTTCTCGCGCGTGCTTTCCAGGGCGCCGATTCTTCTGAAAAATGTAATGGCCCGACACCAGCATCCCCTCGATCGCGCGCATTTCCTCCTGCGCCTACGCAGCGAACGAGGGGTTCCCCTTGCTATAGCTATGGCTTGGTGTCAAGAGAACGGCTTTACTATTTCCCTGCAACAATTGGCCAGGCTTGATTGTAACCACTTATCCGGGAACGAGGCACACCGCCTTGATCGGAGGTCGGTCGGCACAGCGGGACGCGACACCGACGCCACAGAATCGCCCAGCAGATAACCCGCCAGCCACATGACTGAAGAGCTCGATAAAGGACTCGCGGCGCGATCAGCTCTTCGACAGGAAAAGGCCACCCGTTTTCTCCGTGGAGACCTTGTCCGGTCTGGTGCGGTGAGACTTCTACGGAATTAGACAGGTAGGCGAGCGTCGGCGGCGGTAAAGGCGAATTCCTGCGCGCTCGAACGGCGAGGAGATGAACATAAACAGAGTGGTGGCGAGCATCGGTCGCCAAATTGACCCTCGTGGCGATCTTGCCGCAGAACTATCCGAGGGAATTTCTGCCGCTGTCCGGCAGTTTTCCTCGGAGGTATCTGCGTGATCCGAACAACATCTAGTTCCGCTCTAGGTCTGGTCGTGCGACTGATATGAGACTACTGCGGTGTCCCATGAGACGCATGCCCTGTCGGTAGGCCCACACGGCGCGCTCGCTCTCCCCGCATTTTTCCAGAATCTCGGCCAATTCGGACCACGCGAAGGCAGCTTGGCGTCCTGCTTCGGAGGCCTCCAGGAGTAGAGCACCGCGCTCGTAGGCAGTCTGTACTGCTTCATGGTCGTCGCGCAGCAGATGTGCTGCCGCGAGGACCAGCTGAACGCGTGCGCTTTCAAGGCGATGTTCCGGGCCCAGCAGGTCCAGGGCGCGTTCGGCGTGCTGGATTGCGCTTTCTGGCTGACCGAGCATGACGTCAGCCCGACCTATCGCAGTTTCAACATAGGCGACGTCAATGCTGCTTCCGACAGCCCGTAGCGTGACCGCGCTTTGTTCGAGCAGCGCCTTGGCCGCTTCCGGATTCGCATCCTCTGTCTGCAGCAAGACAGTGGCGTACGCGTTGCGGACTCGTGCCAGAGCACGTTCGTCATCGCCTTCAGCATAAATGGCGACGGCCTTCGTGATGAGTGTCAGCGCCTCGTTCGATCGCCCTTGACGATGCAGAATCACACTGGCGTTCCAGTAAGCTCCCCCTAGCGCCCTGCGATCGGTCACGATCGCCGCTCGGCCTATTGCCTGGGAGGCAAGGAACCCGGCACGGTGCAGGTCGCCACGTTCGGTATAGATGCCGATTAGGGTGGACAACAATTCCAGGTACTCAACGCTGGGGGGAAGGTCATTTGCCTCCGCAAGAGCCTTCTCGGCAACTCCTATCGCATGAGACAAATTCCCTAGCTCTCGATAGCAGCGGCATAGGGACATGACCAGGCCGAGCTGATCCACGGCTCCCCGTCCCTCTGTAACGCGCTGTCGATGTAGTGTCTCATAGCGTAGCGCGGCGTCCTCGAGATTTCCCTTATGTTCGAGGCATTGTGCAATTCCCAGATCGACGGAGAAGAGGAGATCATAGTGTTCGGCGGCGGACAATCTGTTGCGCAGTTCTGTGAACCCCGTCAGAGCTGCCTCCGCATCGCCGTTGCGCAACGCAAGTTGTGCGTAGCGCAACTCCAGCTCCAAGTCGACGGCATCGTGCTTGGCGAGCGATCCAGACAAATAGGAGGCATCACAGCCAAGCCGCTCAGCGAGCTGTGCGATGACCTCCATGGAAGGTACACGTTTGTCGGCCTCCAGTAGAGAGACGTAGCTAGGAGACAAGTCCGGGCGGGCCAAGGCTTCTTGTGACAAGCCTGCCATTCTCCGGAGACGCCTAATCCGTGACCCCAAGGATTCGTAATCTGTCACTGTGACTCCTCACTTGTCAGGCTCCGACGGCGACCCGATTGGAGGCTAGTAGTTTGTCGACGGGGCAGCGTAACGACCTGTCAATGTCATTACGAAATGCTCACTTTCTAGCTTTCGGTGTCGGATGACGCCAGGCTCAGCCCGTCCGCCATGGACACGGTACCTTCTAGATCACTGGCAATGCTGACTACTTATATTACAGTCTAGTCATAGAGTAGCTGGTGTAAACAGTCGCGTTGCTGACAAATGCCGATGCCGGCTGGTGCCACGCCCGACTCTTGGTGCCCCGTTGCAGCGGTCACCCCGGTGCCCGGCATCATGCGAGTTCGTAGGTGTTGGCCCTGTAGACGGCGACGGCCGTGAAACTCGGCCAACTGTGTGGCGTCGCTCTGACCGCTCGGCAGGACGCCAAATGCCACCGGTTGCCGTCGTATAAGAGAGACAGGCTCGATAGGTGGCCTGGTGTCAGCCCGAACAGCTTTCGATGTACTCGATGGAGGCCGACGAGGCCCCCTTGACGCGCCCTCAGTCAGTGATGGGGGCGAGGCGGCATGCCGTGCACCACGGCGCCGTGGACGTCGCCACACTGGACGACGCCGTGCTGCACGACGGTGCCAGGCCAGTTCGGAGCCGATCGGGGTCGTCTCGGACCGAGACGAGCAGACCGCGACCGTTTCGGCCACGAGTCCATTGACGCCCATGAGGCCGGCCGCTGCCTGAGCGACGCACTGTTGAGATGGCGGTCGAGCTCTGTGATTTCATCGCACCTAGCTGCCGGACCCGTTCGGTCCGCCTGGCGCGCGCACTTTGTTGCGCAGTAAGCAGAGGGGTCGGATCCGCCCGCCAGTTGAAGGTTCGGAAGGCTCCTCCCTGTCATGGGCTCCTACAACGTCATGTATCCGCTCTGACCGCAGGTACGGAGTGGCATTGCCGCTCTACCGCTCGGCGGTGCCGTCCTCACCGTCAATCTCGTAGATCCGCCCTTGAAGTCGTTCACTGGCCCAGTCCAGCCCGACGCCCAGGTCAAACCAGTGCCGGGCCTTGCGGACTTCGGGCGGTGAGAGGTTCACCGCCGCCCAGGAGAACACCCCCAGGAGGATGGAACGCCCGTGCTGCGTTGTGCGCACGGACAACGCAAACGGCGCGGCGAGCGCCGCGCGGGTGACCAACATGACCTGTTCGTCCTCAGAATGTCGACGCCCACCCGTGAGAAACCGGGGCGTTTCAAGGATCTTGACCCAGTCGACCACTGCGTCTTCCACCTGGGCGCGCAAGGACTCTTCGAGGCCCTTCCGGAGGGCGGCCGCGGGATCATCGCCGAGCCAGCCAAGCCAGTGATCAGGATCAGTGAGCTTGCTGAAGTCGTCCTGTGGCACCCCGTGACGGAGATTCTCCTGGTACTCGCCTGTCAGTTTCCCGCTGTTATCCACCAACCACGCCCCGCGGATGGCCTCGGGAGGTACGTAGCCGTTCGGGTCGTCGATATACGTCGGGTCGATCTCGGCAACGCTGCCACAGGGATTCTCAGCACCCATTATGTGTGGCCGACGCCAAAGGCCCCGCCCGGGCTACTCTTTTTGGGGCGAGCTTCCGCAGTGTGAAGTTGGTGTGCCAGTACGCGGCGACCAGCAGGACCCGGTCCTCCAGCGGCAGGTTCGACGGCCGGCCCTTGCGGACAGGGTCCGCGCCTCCTTGTCGCAGGTCGGTGACCAGCCTTGCCGAGGGCTGAGCTGGGTGAAGGGGGCTATCAAGGACGACTCCGACGCCGTGATCACAGACACTCGGAGATCATCTCAGTTGCGGAGGCAGGACGATTCCGTCGATCCTGTGCGCTTGGCATGCAGGACAGGGAGGGAAGATAGGACTGGTTCTTTTCCCAGGCTATGGGGACAACAGCAGTCCGGACGGCTCCTGTCCTACAGCGGCTTTGCCGCGTTTCGGCGGCACCCGGCTCAGACCGAGGCGTTCGACCTCTCCGAGATGTGAGGCTTCGGCGGCGATCGGCTGTGGAGTGATGTGACCACTGCGGTGGAGCCACTGTTCGATCACCTGATGACGGCCGTGACGACCTCTCATCTGCAGACTGCGCAGTGATCCTGGCTCGGTTGGAGGCGATCGCTGATGAGTGGGCGCAGAACAGCGACGATACTCTCCTGCACCAGTACATCGCGGACGCCCGTCGGCTAGCCGACGTCCTGCGGTTCTGCGTCGAGAAGCACGTCCCGCTGCTCTCCCTCAGAAGCCCGCGCTGACAGCGGAACCCACTTACGGGATAGCCCCTCGTCGGCAGATGCAGAATCCAATTGTTTCTGTGCGAGCAAGCCTTGTTGGGCCGCCAGCACACCGGCCTGGAAGCGGCTCTCTGCGCCTAGCATCTCCATGATGTCCGCGACATGTTTCCGCGCGGTCCGCAGTGACATGCCGATGCGGCGCGCGATCGTGGCGTCTTTCACCCCTGCCGCCATCAGTCGCAGGATTGTGCGGTTGATGTCCTTCGCGACGAGCTCCAGGCCATCAGCGGCGGCATCAGAGAAGGGGGTGGCTTGCGTCCACTCCTGCTCGAACACGTCACACAGGTAGCTCACGATGGACGGCTCTCTGATTACGACGGCACCCCAGGTATCACCTAGTTCAGGGATGAAGGCTAGATTTCTATCGAAAGCGATGAACCGCCCGAACAACTCGTGCCTGGTGCGGTATTCAGCGCCGTGGGCAGACAGGGTTGCGACATATGCCTGACTCGGGCCGTTGAATCGGGCCGTGTGGTGGTACAGCGTGCGGATTCGTATTCCGCGGGACAGCATCGCGGTGTCGCGAGGAAGAGCTTCCCGGAGAACTTCGGGGACCCGTTGGCCGCCCGGCTGGCAGGTAAGCATCTCCACAGTGCATTCCTGGGAAGCGAGGGTCAACGCGGCGCGGACCTCTCCCGGACCGGGAATGACCTCGGCCGCCGGGCGAAGCTGGCGCAGACTGTCCCGGTAGTGGTCGCGCAGATTCGCGAATCGCTCTCGAATGCCGTGAAGCTCCCTCTGCTGGGTGTGGATGGCGGATTCCATGGAAGTTGTAACGACAGCAGCTACAAGATCCGGGTCGACCGGGCGAAAGCGGGTGGGATCTTCTGGATCGGCACGAAGTAGTCTGAGAGCCGTGAGCGAGGCTACAGCGGCCTCCAGTTCGTCCCTTTGTAAGCCGAGTTCTCGCGCGGCGAGGCCGGCATCCATCCGGCCGTTTCGCGCCAGCCAGCGATACAAGGCGACTTCTATATCGCCGGGCCGTGGTGACGGTTCGGATGACCGGCCCTCGTTCACTGCGAACACTACGAACCCCGTTCCTCTGGCCCGGACAGCTTGTTGGGTGCCTGGACGCGGAGCCCGGCCCGCAGGCGCCGGATGCTCGCACCCACGCCCCCACCCACTCACTGCTGACTACGAGTTCCCAGACGGTGCGGAATATCGGCTTCACAAGGGGGCACGAAAGCCAGGAAGGGCTTTTCGTCCCGCCCCTCATTCGATCATTTAGAGGCCGACCCCACACTGCGTCGACTATGACGATAGTGGCGCATGACAAGCTTGTCAATATAGAGTCAAAGAATCGGATTGGATCGTTCCGTTTTTAGAGATGGCACCTGATTGCAGCCCGCCAATGCGAGCCACCCGGAGGGGCGGATACGGGACAGTGGCACACGGGGCGCCCAGGTGCCTGACCGCTGTGGCAAGATCACCTTGAGGGGTATGTCGTTTTTTAGAGCGTCCGCCAGTAGGTCATCGCATGCGTGGGCTACCGGGTCGGGTGTTCCAGCGCTAAGGGGGCCAGGAGTGTCGGATCAGGCAGCGGACGGTGATGACGGCGGCTGCCAGGGCGAGGAGAAACTCGAGGGCCGCCCACCGTCGTTCGGTGCAGCGCCGGAGCTTGCGGAAGTTGTGCATCCAGGAGTTCGTGCGCTCTACCACCCAACGGCCGCCGGTCTGGATCGGGGTGTTTGTGCCGCGCGCGTCGATCCCGCGGGCGGCCAGGTCGTCGTGGACCATGTGGTAGTCGTATCCGGCATCCAGGGCAAGGCGCGGGTGCCTGGGCAGCGGCCCGAGGATCGGCTCCAGGGCGGTGAAGCGGACGAGGGTAGCGGGCAGCAGGGTGTGGTCGCAGGTGTTGGCCGGTGCGGGCTCGGTAACCAGCCGCATGCCGGTACCGTCGGTCAACCGCGAGCGCTTCAGGTCAAGTTTGGCTCGGTCGACTGGACTCCTGCCGGCGTACTCGCCCCCAGAGGGCGCCTTGGTGATGCAGCCATCGGCGCTCAAGCGGTCGAGTTCGAGGCCGATCATGCGGTCGTAAGCGGCAAGCGCGATCAGCCGCAAGGTCTCCATCACGCCAGCGCGAACCACTCGTCGCGGCGCCGGCGCAAGGTGGTAGCCGAGCAATGCTCGTCGGCAGCACGTTCGTATCCGCAGCCGAAGACCAGGACCTGCACCAGGCGGTCAAAGACGAGCGCATCGCTGATCCGCGGGCTGTGGCAGTCCAGCGGGTGCTGGTCCTCGCGCATGGGCAGCAGCGCGAGGAACTGGTCGCGGATCGGGGCGAGAATGCATGACGGGACAGCAGGCACGGATCCCCCGGTGATCATGAAGCATAGAGAGCCCCGTGATCGGGCGAGCCGCGTCTGCCTGCTATCGCCTACTCGCATACACCTTGGGGAAGTTGGTGCACCGTCGTTGATTTGCTGCCGAGCCCGGGCTCAGGGTGCTCGGCAGCAGTGGGCCCCGGTTCATCCCCGCCGTCAGCGGTTGAGGAAGGAGTAGCTGCGGCCAAGCTCGGTGAAGCCGCGGCAGGAGTACCACTCGCGCGGCCAGTCGGTCACGTCCGCGATGAGGAAGAGCTGCGGGATCCCGGCAGCGGCGGCCAACGCCAGACCTGTGGCGAGCAGGGTGTTTGCGTGGCCCTGCTTACGGTGCAGCACGGCGGTGACGAGGTCCTCCAGCTGAGCCAGCCCAGAGGTTCGGTCGCGGTAGAGGTCGGCCCAGGCCGCGATCTCCCCATCTGGTGTCCGGGCGGCCAGGAAGAACACCTCCTCGGCGCCGCGCAGGCGGGCGGTGCGGCGCTCGGTGAGCTGTCGAGCGAGATCCGCGTCCAAGCCCCATTCCAGCTGCTGGCGGAACACCGCTGCTCGCAGCTCGCCCAGCTCGACCGGGTGCGCGGCAGGTTCGGGCAGCGCGCAGCCAGCTGTCTCCCGGGCCAGTATCAGCTCGGTGTCCCGGTGGTAGCCGGCCGCCGCCAGCACCGGGGTGGCCCGCTCCCCGTGCACCTAGTCCAACATCTTGATCCTGTAATGCTGGCGCGGTCCAAGACCCTGTGCAACCAGTTCGGGCAGCGCCGCTGGTTCGGCGTCTGAGGCGTGGACTATCAGTTGGTTGTGCCCCTGCGAGTGAGAGAATCCCGCGTTGCTAACGGCGAAGGCCCCGGGCAGCTCGACGGTGTCCGAGGCTTGACGTTGGGCGAGGGCGGGGCGGAACGCGGTCACTCGCTCAAGTAGATCCGACATCCTCATCATGATCGTCCGCACTGCCGCGGGCAACAACTTTTCCCTACGGCGGACGCTCTTACCCGATCGCGTTTTCGCGTTCGACGAGTTCGGGCCGCTCGGCATCCGCCCCGTCGCACGCTCCTGCTGGGCGCCACAAGGGCGCTGCCCAGTTCCTGGCCGCGCTGAAGTCGATCTGTGCCGCCCGGTCCGACGGCTTCCCCATCTACGTGATCATGGACATCCTGTCCGCGCACAAGGCACCAAGATCCGCACTTGGGCGAAGAGGCACTGGGTAGAGCTGTGCTTCACCCATACCAATGCCTCCTGGGCCAACCCTATCGAGGCGCGCTTCGGACCACCGCTGCAGCAGTTCCCCTGGTGAACTCCAATCAGTCCAACTACACCGTGCAGACCCGGGCCCTGCACCGCTACCTGCGCTGGCGCAACACCAACGCCCGCCGCCCCGACACGTCCTGGTTGTCCACGAAATGGCCCCTCGGAACTCTCAACTATCAGCCCCGCTGACCACCATGTGGTCCCGCAGCGACCAGCCGCACCAAATCCTGCGGGACACGTGGCCTTCGAATCTCCGACTGCGGGGTGGAATATCGTCCCGGTGAACCTTCCCGGTCACAGCACTAGGCGAGGAAGAGGTGCTCGCATAGGAAACCTGAGGGTCTGCGGATCCGATCGAGTCAGGAGTGAGCAGCCTGACGACCACGACATCGCTTGCGGGATACATCCGGTATCCCCGCTTCATTACCCAGGAGCGTTGATGACCTGCAACTTGGTGAGCGGAGTGGCTTAGGAGCTTCAACTGTCCATGCGATCAGAATCGACATCGACCACAGAGGTCGGAACCACCGCATGCACGGACTCAACCTGATTAGCGCGAGAAGGAGTTCGATCATCGTGACTGCGCTCCTGCCTTACGCGCCAGGGGAGCACGGCAACGCGCAGACTACCCACAACGACTCCGACAGCGGCTGGGGAGGCTGTGCGCCAGGTCCGGGATGCGCCCGTCCGGCGAAGGTGACGAGTCCGGCATGAGGGAGGGCTACCGACAGGGAGGGGAACGGACGGAATGCCACTGCCTGACGGTCAGCTCGACCCATTCCTCTCGGACGTGGAGTTGTCCTTGTCAACTTATGGCCGGGACCAGCTTGTCGTGATTTGGCCGCGCGGCGCTGATCGGCTTGCCCGAAGCGTTGCAGACTCCCTCGCCGCTGATAGCGGTGGCGGCCACCCGGCTGGTGTCGTGGCCGCACGGCTGGCGGACCGTCTTGGCGATCGCCTTGGAGAGCCGGTCACTGCTGCCTGGCGCACATGCCTCGGGCAGTTGTCGAGCAACCGCCACGAAGCTATATACCGCACTGAGTGGAACACGCTTCTACTTCCTGTGCGGGGCGCTTTACGCTTGTCTGTCAGCCCTTTCGATGCCGACAGGCACTGGCCAGCGCTCTTCGCACGCGAGCGCACGAGTCCGTTAAACCTGCGCCTGCGCATGGGAGAAGCTGTCTACGTGCCCCGCGGCTTCATATGTGAATTGTCTGAGACCGCTGCGTCAACCATGCTCCTCGAGCTGGCCCTGAACACGAAGTAGGCAACCAGCCGGACCGGCAGTAGCCGATTCCGTTGCTGCACCCGGCCCGTCTCCACCAACTCCTCGTCCACGAATGACTGAGGAAGTGCCGACGTCAGCACCCCGACCGAGACTCGGTCGGACAATCGCTCACCAGATGACTTCAGGTGACCAGTTCTCGGCATATCACCAACAGCGATCGAACCATCCCGAAGATGTCGGTGTCGAGGGGATCAGGCGATGTAATGGCCCTCTGCAATAGGCGTTCCAGGTGTTAACAGCAGAGCGGGAGATCCCTCGCATGTATTACGTTGACCACGAAGAAAGTGTCACGAGGAAGCGTGCGCCCATAAATTCCAGTAACTCCATGAGAGGTGCTAGGTGTGATAAATGCACTCAATATGCATACGGATAACGAAATCGCGATACTATATCGCGGTGCCGCAATATTGAACGAAATGCGTCTCGCGGGGGCAGAATGCATTGTAGATTCACACAACTTTCTTCCACGGGAAGGCTGGTTGGATGAATTGATGTCTCTGCCGATCGTCACCTCGAATGGTGGAGCATGTAATGAATATTGGCAGAGCGTGACAGGGGAGTCAATATTTAGCGAGCATCGGAAAATTGTTAGACTTTGTGACGCTTTAGAGGGTTTACTCATTTGCTTAAATTGACACATACGGCATGAAAAGAGTGTGGCGGTCTGGTTCGCGGGGGGAGGTGATGGCGCTCGTATGCCTTTACTGGCGGGTAAGTTCAATTCTGAGCCGCCTTTGGCTTTCTTGGCTCTGTCTGCATGGCGTGAAGGGGACGAGGGCCCTTCACGCATCAATGGACCACGAGGTCTACCGGATCGAGGCTGCCGGGTTCTCACGCGACGAGTCGCTTCGCAAGTTCGACTTCGAGGCCAACCCGAACATCGAACCCGCGACGATCCACGCCCTCGCCACCTGCGAGTGGATCAAAACGAGCCTGCCGGTCCGCCTGATCGGCGACTCCGGCACCGGCAAATCGCAGCTGCTGATCGCCCTCGGGATCGAGGCCGCGATGGCCGGGTTCCGGGTCAAGTGCGTGCTCGACACCAAGCTCGTCAACGAGTTCGTCGAAGTCCATCGCCCGCTACGGTCGCGTCGATCTGCTTTGCAACCCTTCTTCAGGAACCCCGTCTCGTCCATGAGCCGCACCCCGTCGCCGCCAAGGTGCTCCAGGACGTAGGAGCGGACCTCGTCACGCTCCTCGTCGGCGTTTCGGCCGCTGGGTCACGGCCAGTTGGGCTGTGCTGATGTGGTCGGCAGCGGTGTTGCTGCCTGCGTTTAGGGGGAGGTCCGCCTGAAATGCGGTCGGCCAATATCAATGGTTTGAGGGTGGCTGTGAGGGCGCAACTGAGCCCGATTGGTCGACTTGTCACGAATTACCCCGAAATTCTCCTTCGCGGCGATATGTCGCTTTAGTGCGTAATCCTCCGTTTCTAGGTGAACGTAACTGCCTCTCTTTCCTGTGGGGCAGGTTGGTGAGCGGGTTCGTGACTAGGGGGACCGAGTTCCGGCCTTCACAGTGAAAGTGCGGTGTCGAACGGGCCCCTGGACACAGTCACTTGTGGTACCGCGACACCAAGGCATTTCAGGGATATGACCACAGCCGGGAAGGGAAACGCCGGATGAGTGTGGAAGTTGGCTCCAAGGAAGTGCGGGACATCGCACAGCGCATCGCCGAGATCTTCGGGGAGGTGCTGGGCGCGGAAGCGACGCCCGCCACGGGCAGCGCGTTCCTGGAGAGCGGTGGCGACTCGCTCACCGCCGCCCGCGCCGTGTCCCAGATCAGCGCCACCTTCGGCGTCCGGGTCACAGTGCGCGACCTGTTCCGGGCCGGCACCGCGGACGGCCTCGCCGCCGTCACGACGGCCCGGCTCAACAGCTGACATTCCCGCAGTTCGGGCGGTGGCCGCCCGGTTTCGTGACGACTTTGGAAGAGGTGAGGGCATGGCGTCGGAGGCGTTCCGCGTGGTGGTCAACGGTGAGGAGCAGTACTCGATCTGGCCGGCTGGCCGGGAGCTGCCCGAGGGCTGGTTCGACGAGGGCATGTCCGGCTCGAAGGATGAGTGCCTGGCGCACGTCGAGCAGGTCTGGACGGACATGCGCCCGTTGAGCCTCCGTCAGGCGCGGTGAGACGACCGGCATGAGCACGCAGAGCAAAGCAGCCGTTGAACTGGGAGGACGTTGTGACTGGTGAGGAGCTGGGGGAGGGCCGGGTGCTGACAGCGAACCGGCGCGCCCTGCTGAGCCAGCGGTTGCGCGGGCGTACCGGGGCCAGCAAGGAACGGCCGGGGCCCCTGGGAGACATTCCGCGACGGTCGGCCGGGGAGGCCGCGCCGCTGGCCCCAGTCCAGCACAACTTGTGGGTAGCGGACCGCCTGCTGTCGGACAACTCCACGTTCAGCGTGCACCGTGTTCTGCGCCTGATCGGCACGCTCGACCGTGCCGCCGTACGGCGCGCTCTCGACGCGCTCGTCGAGCGCCACGAGTCGCTGCGGCTGATGTTCCGCGACGGTCAGCCGCCAACGCAGACTGCACTGCCCCCGGCCCCGGCAGCGCTGCGTGAGGTCGACCTGACCGGGCTCCCGCCGGCCGCACGGGCCAACGCAGCCATGCGCCTGGCTGAAGACGAGATCGGCGCGCCGTTTGACCTGGAGCGGGGACCGGTATTCCGGGCTGTGCTCGTCGCCTGCGACGAGGACACACACATGCTGGTCCTCAACCTGCACCACTGCGTCGCAGACGAGTGGTCCTGCGGATTGCTCGGGCGCGAGTTCGGCGCCTTGTACGCCGCCTGCGCCGAGGGCGCCGAGAACCCGCTGACAGTCCTGCCGGAGCTCCCGGCGTCGTACACGGACTACGCGGCCTGGCAGGCGGATCGCCTCTCTGGCGACCTGCTCGCCACGCAGCGGGCCTACTGGCGCGAGGCACTCGACGGCGTACCCCCGGTCTTGGAACTGCCAACGGACCGCGTCCGGCCGGCAACGCCGACCTTCTGGGGCCATGGCGCCCGCCGACTGCTGTCCGCCGAGGCGAGCACCGCCCTGCGAGCCTACGCCCGCGACCAGCACGTCACTTTGTACACAGCCGTCCTCGCTGCGTATGCCGCGTTCCTGCATCGCTGGACCGGCGGACAGGAGCGCTTTTCAGTCCTGACTCCCGTGTCGGGGCGCGTCAGCGCCGCCACAGAACCGCTCATCGGCATGTTTGCCAACACGCTGCCCGTGCCCATGGACACCACCGACGCCCCCGACTTCGCGACGCTGACAGACCGAGTCCACTCTGCCGTCATGGGCGCGCTGGAGCACCAGGACGTCACCTTCGAGCAACTGGTCGCCGACGCCGGTCTGCCCCGGGACGGCTCCCGCAACCCCCTGGCGCAGGTCATGTTCCAGTGCATCGAGGCCCGCGAGCACGTCTGGGAGCTGCCCGGCCTCGTCGTTGAGCGCCCGCCCGTGCGCGCGGCGTCGGCGAAGGTCGACCTGTCCCTGATCGCCGTAAACCTGGAAGAGGGTGTCCGGCTCGACCTCGTCGGCGAGACCTCGCTCTTCGAACCCGCCACGGTGGAGCGCATGCTCGACTCGCTAGTCGAGGTGCTCACGCGTGCCGTCACCGCCCCAGACGTCGCCGTCGATTCCCTGGATCTGCTGGCAGCCGTCGACCGCGACCTGCTGGCCAAAGCGTGGAACCCTGCCGCGAATGCCCCGCCGGATGGCACCGTGTTGGACCTGTTTGGTGCCGCCGTGGCGGCCACCCCCGATGCGCCCGCCGTCGTCTTCGGCGAAGTCACCCTGACCTATCGCGAACTAGACGCGGCCTCTGACTGGGCCGCACGCACGCTGACGCTTGCTGGCGTTGCGCCCGGCGCCCTCGTCGGCGTCCACCTCCCGCGCAGCGAACGCCTAGTCGTCGCGCTGCTCGGCCTGTGGAAAGCCGGCTGCGCCTATCTGCCGCTGCCCCTAGACCATCCGGCTGACCGGCTGGAAGCGATGCTCGAGGACGCCGGGGCCGCCCTGGTCCTCGCCGAGCGCGGTCGGTCCGCCCCCGGCTCGGGACTGCCGGTCCTGCACCTCGAAGACGGATTTGCCGAGTCTGGCGACCCCCGCGCTCTCACGGCCGCCCGCGCCGACATCCCCCCGGTCAGCCTCGCGTACGTGTTGTATACCTCCGGCTCCACTGGCCGCCCCAAGGGCGTCGCCGTGCAGCACTCAGGGGTGCTCAACTTCCTATCCGGTCTGGGGGACCGCCTCGGCTCCGGGCCCGACGATGTGTGGCTGGGCCTGACCGACCTGTCTTTCGACATCTCGGTGGCTGAGATGTTCCTGCCGCTGATCACTGGCGGTCGCGTGGTCCTGACTCCCGAGGGCACGGCACGCGACGCCACCGCCGCGGCGGAGATCGTCCGCACCAACGGTGTCACCCACGTTCAGGCCACCCCGTCCGGTTGGCGCATTCTTCTGACGGCCGCCGCCAGGCTGCCCCGGCTCGCCCTGGCCATGACTGGCGGGGAGACTCTGCCCCCCTCGCTCGCCGCCGACTTGCGACAGACCGCCCGACGCGTACTGAACTGCTATGGGCCCACGGAGACGACTGTCTGGGCAACTTACGACGACGTCACCGACTCCGATGCCGAGATCACTGTCGGCACTCCGACCGCCCACGTCCGCGCCTATGTGCTGGACGCGTCGATGCGGATCGTGCCACCCGGTGTCCCTGGCGAGCTGTACATCGGCGGCGCCGGCGTCGGGCACGGATATCATGCCCGGCCCGCCCTCACGGCTGGCACCTACCTGCCGGACCCGTTCGGCCCGCCTGGCGCGCGCCTTTACCGCACTGGCGATAAGACCGCCCGCCGGCCTGACGGCCGCATCCGGTTCCTGGGACGCAACGACCATCAGGTCAAGATCCGCGGCCACCGCATCGAACTCGGCGAGATAGAAGCCCGTCTGAGCGAGCATCCCGACGTCTCCGACGCCGTTGTCGTGGTCCAGCAGACGCCTTCCGGTGCCAGCCTGGTTGGCTACCACGTCGGTGCCGCCGACGAAGGCGACCTGCGCCGCCACCTCGTCGCTACCCTCCCGGCAGCCATGGTGCCTGCCACATTCGTCCCTCTGGAGAGCATGCCGCTGTCCTCCAACGGAAAGGCCGACCGCAAGCGTCTGCCCGCACCGCGGGCCATCGCGGACGACGACGCGCAGGAACCTCCCGCGGATGGGCCGCAGCGCGTGCTCGCCGGGCTCTGGCGCGACCTGCTCGGCGTTGAGAAGGTCGGCCCCCGCGACAACTTCTTCGCTCTCGGCGGCGACTCGGTCAGCGCCGTCTTCCTGGTGTCCAGGGCCCGTGAGGCTGGCTTCACCCTCACTGCCCGACAAGTGTTCGCCCACCAGACGCTTGCCGAACTGGCTGCCGTCGCCGTCGTGCCCGACACCGCGTCGCAGTGCCCCGCCCCCGTGCCGGAGGACTATCCGCTCGCGGGCCTAGACCGCGCAAGCCTCGACCGCGTCCTTGACGGCACTGATCCCAACGGCGTCCAAGACATCTACCCCTGCACGCCGCTCCAGGCCGGCATGCTTTTCGAGGCCGTCCACGACCCCGGTGGTGACGCCTACTTCATCCAGTATCGCTGGGAGATAGAGGGCGACCTCGCCCCGGACACCGTCGCTACTGCCTGGCAGCATGTGGTCGACCGGCACGATGCCCTGCGCTGTTCCTTCCGCTGGGAGGGACTGCCCCGTCCGCTCCAGGTGGTGCATCGGGGCGTCCCCGTCGACCTCACCGTGCTCGACTGGCGGGACACCCCCGCCGCCGACCTCGAGGCCCGGCTGGAGCGCACACTCGCCGAGGAGCGCCACCGCGGCTTCGACCTGTTTCGCAGCCCGCCGCACCGCCTTCACTTGATCCGCACTGGCCCTGCCACCCACCACCTGGTCTGGCACAGTCACCATGTCCTCGCCGACGGCTGGAGCGTCGGACCCATCGTCAACGAGGTCTTCGCCACCCTCACTGCCCTGCGCCGGGACGGACATCCGCCGCGCAACCTGCCCGCCCCCGTCTCCCACCGTACCTACGTGGAGTGGCTGGAAAACCAGGACCCCCGCGCCGCCGAGCGCCACTGGCGCGAGACACTTGCCGGACTGACCGAGCCCACCCCCGTCCCCGTGGTACGCCCCGCGGACGCAGACCGGCCCCCCGGCCGCGCCCGCACTGTCGAACTCTGCCTGCAACCAGAGCTGGTCGAGGAACTCTCCCGACTGGCACGTGCCCGCAGCAGCACGCTCGGCACCCTACTGCAGGGCGCCTGGGCGGTCCTCCTGGGACGGTGGAGCCGACGCAACGACGTCCTGTTCGGACTCACAGTCTCCGGACGTTCGGTCGACCTCCCGCACATTGAACGCACCGTCGGCCTGCTCTCCAACACCCTTCCAGTCCGGGTCTGCTGGAGTGAGGACGACCGCTTCGGCCCCTGGCTCGCCCGGCTCGGCGCAGAACTCGGCGCGCTGCGCGACGTCGAGCACTGCGCCCTGGTCGACATCCAAGGATGGTCCGACGTACCTGGCGATCGTAGGCTCTTCGACAGCATCTTGGTCGTGCAGAACCTCGCCGCCACCGAGCGCGCCGACCTCGACGGGCTGCGGGTGCGGATGGGCCCGGTGCACCAGAGCAGCGGCTACCCGCTGATGCTGAACATCCGGCTCACCGCCGGCGGGGCGAACGCCGAGCTCATCCACGACGACGCGCGCGTGGACATGGCCGACGCCGAACGCATGCTGGCGTCCTTCGGCCAGCTTCTCGCCTCAGCCGCGGAGACCCCGGACTCTCGCATCACCGACCTCGCGATCCTTCCGGACAGCGACCATGACCTCGTCGTCCGCCGTTGGAATGACACCGCCCGTGCCTACCCCGCCGCTACGACCGTTCCGAGCATGTTCGCCGACCAGCTCGCCCGCACCCCGTGTCAGCCGGCCGTCACCAGCGGAACCGACACCTGGTCGTACGCCGAACTCGACTCCCGTGCCGAAGCGCTGGCGCAGCAACTGAGCGCCGCGGGCGTCCGGCCGGGTGACCGCGTGGCGCTGCGGATGGATCGCTCGGCGGCCCTGTTCGCCGCCGTCCTCGCCGTGTGGCGGGTCCGTGGGACATACGTGCCCGTCGACCCGGAGTACCCCGAGGAGCGGGTGGCCCACGTCCTCACCGACGCGGGCGTGCGCGTTCTGCTTACCGATAGCGACGCAACCGTCCCGTCCGGAATAACAGCGGTCGATGTACGCGCCGCAGTACCTGCGGAGCACGCTAGCGCCTCTCGCGAGGCGTGGCTGCCCCACCCGGACGACCTCGCGTATGTGCTGTACACCTCGGGCTCCACCGGCAGGCCCAAGGGAGTCGAGATCACCCACCGCTCGCTCGCCCTGCTAGTTGCCGCCATGACGGACGTACTTGCACCAGCCTCCCCACAGGTGTGGCTGGGGTTGACCGCACTGTCCTTCGACATCTCCACCGTCGAGATGTTCGTCCCGCTGACCACTGGCGGCCGAGTCGTTGTGGTGCCCGAGGAGGCCCGCTGGGACGCTGCCGCCCAGCGTGCCTTGATCCGCGCTCATGGCGTTACCCACCTCCAGGCCACCCCATCCGGCTGGCGGCTGCTGCTCGCCGCCGGATTCGGCCTGGGTGACGGCGTCTGTACGGGCGTCGTCGGCGGCGAGGCCCTGCCAGGCGCGCTTGCCACCGACCTCACTGCCCGGCTACCGCGCCTGGTCAACGTCTACGGCCCCACCGAGGCCACCGTCTGGGCCACCTACGACGAGGTCGACGGCGACGATGTCACCATCGGCCGCCCCTTGCCCAACGTCACCGCCCATGTGCTGGACGCGTCCATGCGGCCGGTGCCGGCCGGCGTTCCCGGCGAGCTCTACCTTGGCGGAGCCGGCGTCGGACGCGGTTACCGCGCCCGCCCCGCCCTGACAGCCCGTGCCTTCGTGCCCGACCCGTTCGGCCCGCCCGGCGCACGCCTGTACCGCACCGGCGACCTCGCCGCCTACCGCGACGACGGCCGGATCCGGTTCCTGGGACGCACCGACCATCAGGTCAAAATCCGTGGCCACCGCATCGAGCTCGGCGAGATAGAAGAGGTGCTCGCCCGTCACCCCCGAGTGGCTTCTGCCGCCGTGACGGTGTGCCGGGACTCGAACGGCGAGGAGTTCCTCGCTGGCTACGTGGTGGGCGCCTCCCCCGACCCGGCGGAGGTGCGCGCTTACCTGCGCACCGAACTGCCCCGGTCTATGGTGCCCGCTCGGCTGACCGTCCTGGAGCGGATGCCCCTCAACCCGGCTGGCAAGGTCGACCGCCCCGCCCTGCCTGCCCCCGACTCCGCCTTGACCGACACACCCCAGGTCGCCCCGCGGACACCCATCGAGCAGACTCTGGCCACGATCTGGTCAGAGATTCTCGGAGCCGCCGAGGTCGGCGTCCACGACGACTTCTTCGCCCTCGGCGGCAACTCGATGAAGGCGGTCCTGGTCGCCGCCCGCGCCCGGGAGGCTGGGCTGTCCGTCACTACCCGCCGGATTTTCGCCCACCCGACAGTCGAGGCCCTGGCCGCAGCCGCGGCCGACCTTGACTCCGCCCCGGCGCCCACCCGTGAAGCCGAGCCCTTCGCGCTCTGTGGACTAGAACCTGAGACCCTCGACACGCTCCTTGTCTCCGTCGGCCGCGAAGAAGCCGAGGACGTACTGCCGATGTCCCCGCTCCAGACCGGGCTGTTGCTGCACACGCTTGCGGAGACCGGCGACTACGTCCGCGCCTTCGCCGTGGACATCGACGGCGCCTTCGATCCGGCCGACTTCGAGGAGGCGTGGGCCCGCCTCGTTGACCGGTACGCCATCCTGCGGTCCACCTTCCGCTGGGTCGGCCTCCCGCATCCCGTGCAAGTCGTCCACCGCGCCGCGCCGCCCCGCTTCGAACAGACCGATCTGACCGGTCTCCCCCCACAGGAGCGGCAACGGCTGCTGGACGAACTGACCACGGAACACGGGCGGACCGTCTTTGACCTCGCCGCCGCGCCGCCCGCTCGCTTCTTGCTGATCCGCGTCGCCGACGACCACCACCGCTTCGTGTGGACCACCCACCACATCGTGTTCGACGGCTGGAGCCTGCACACCTTGTTCACGGAGGCGTTCGAGACCTACCGCGTCCTACGTGACACCGGCCGACTCCCCGACACACCGGCACCGCCGCCGTACCGGGAGTACCTGCACTGGCTCACGGAACGCAATGCCGCGGACACGCGGGATACCGGTACCGGCCACTGGCACACGGCCCTGGCCGGCTTTACCCGGCCCACCCCGCTGCCTGGTGCCCGCACCACTGGCCACGCCGGTGGGCTATGGAGCGCCCGACGCACCCTCGCCCCCACCCTGCTCGCCGACATCGAGGCCACCGCCCGCAGACGCCACGTCACCGTCGGCACCCTGGTGCACACCGCCTGGGCCTTGCTGCTCGCCCGCACGAGCGGGGAGGGGGACGTCGTCTTTGGCACCACCGTCTCCGGCCGCTTCGGAGACGTACCCGGCGTCGAACGCATGGTGGGCCTGCTGATGAACACCCTGCCCCTGCGGGTCGCCGTCGATTCCGGCCTGCGGCCGGGCGACTTGCTCGCCGACATCCATGCCCGCCTTACTGAGGTCGCCGCACGCGCCCACGTCGCGCTCACCGACATCCGCCGCGCCGCTGACGTACCTGCCGGACGCGAACTGTTCGAAAGCCTCGTGGTGTTCACCGACACCGGCGGTGCCACCCTCCCGCCAGGTGTGCGCTCTGTGGCGGAGGTTGAGGCCCGCCCCACTGGCTACCCGCTCGTGCTGGAGGCCGCGCACGGCGACACGCTCACCCTGGAGGTCGGCTGCGCACGCACACACTACGACCAGGCCACCGCTGAACGCCTGCTCAGCCAGACCGAGGCCCTGCTGGCTGGTTTGTGCGGCACCGCGCACGCCACCGTGGCCGACGTGCCGATGCTGTCCGCCGACGAGCGCTGGCAGAACCTGCACGGCTGGAACGACACCGGCACGCCATTCCCTGACGACCGCACCCTGCACTCCCTCGTCCAGGACCAGGCCACCGCCACCCCGGACCTGGTCGCCGTCCGCACCGCGACCGAGACCCTCACCTACGCCGAACTCAACACCCGGGCCAATCAGGTCGCCCATCGGCTGCGGCGCACCGGCATCGGCGCGGGAGCCCTGGTGGCGCTGTGCACCGAACGCTCTCTTGCTCACGTCGTCGGACTGCTCGGCATCCTCAAGGCGGGCGCCGCCTACGTCCCCGTCGACCCCGAGCACCCCACCTCGCGGCAGGAGTACCTCCTGGATGACGCCGATGCCAAGGCCGTGCTCACTCAGATCCACCTCGCGGGCTCCTTCCCCGGGGACGACGCCACCGCCGTTCCGGTCCTTGCCGTCGACGACCCCGCCGTGTGGGCCGACGAGCCGGAGCACGACCCCGACCCCCTGGCCCGCCCCGCCGACCTGTGCTCGCTCTATTACACCTCCGGCTCCACCGGCGCCCCCAAGGGAGTCGCCTCCCACCACGCCGGTTGGGTCAACAGGATGGCGTGGATGCAACGCCGCCACGGCCTGCGACCCGGCGACGCCGTGCTCCACAAGACGACGCTCACCTTCGACGACGCGGCCGTGGAGATTCTTTGGCCGCTTCTGTACGGCGGCCAGGTCGTCCTGCTGCCCCCCGGTGCGCACCGCGACGCACACGCCATCGCCGACGCTGTCGCCGCACAGGCCGTTGTCCACGTGCAGTTCGTGCCGAGCGTCCTGGAAGTCTTCCTGGACGTGCTGACCCCGGCGTCGGCCGCCCGGATGACCGCCCTGCGTTCAGTCCTCACCAGCGGCGAGGCCCTGCGGCCGGGCCTGGTACGGCGGTTCCGAGAGCTGTTCGGGGACCGTGTGAGCCTGGACAACACCTGGGGCGCGACCGAGGTGTCCATCGACTCCACCTGCCGGGTGTGCACCGCCGAGGACGCCGCCGCCGACAACGGAGCGGTCGCCCTCGGACTGCCCATAGACAACAACACCGTCCACGTTCTTGACCAGAGCCTGGCCCCGCTGCCCATGGGCGTCACCGGCGAACTCTTCATCGGCGGCCCCGCACTGGCTCGGGGCTACCACCAGCGCCCCGCGCTGACAGCTGAACGGTTCGTGCCCGACCCCTACGGACCGCCCGGTAGCCGGCTCTACCGGACCGGGGACCTGGGCCGCCGCCGCGCCGACGGCGTTCTGGAGTTCGTCGGCCGCAACGACCACCAGGTCAAGCTGGGCGGCGTACGCGTCGAACTCGGCGAGGTCGAGGACGCCCTGCGCCGTATTCCCGGGGTCCGCGACGCGGTCGCCGACGTCCGGTTCGTGGACGGCATGAAGTTGCTCGTCGCCTACTTGACGGGCGACAACGCCGACCCCGATCGCATCCGGACCGCGCTCCGCGCCGAACTGCCCGGCGTGATGATCCCCCGGGCCTTCGTCTTCCTGGACGCCCTCCCGCTCAACGCCAATGGCAAGACCGACCGTTCCGCCCTGCCCGACCCGCAGCCCGACAGCACGGCGAGTGACCCGGACACCCACGTCGCCCCCCGCACCGCAACCGAACAGGCCATTGCGGAGATCTGGGAGCGCGTTCTACGGATTCGGCGGATCGGCGTCCACGACAACTTCCGCGACCTGGGCGGCGACTCGATCCTGCTCATCCATACGGTGGCCCGTGCCCGCGAGGCCGGCCTCACCGTGACTCCACGTATGGTGTTTGACCACCCCACGGTCGCAGCACTCGCCGCCGCCGCGGACGCCGAGGCCACCCGCGGCCAGATCCCCGTTCATGCCGAACAGGGCCGGATCACCGGTGAGGTCCCTCTGGGACCGATCCAGGCCCACTACGCGGACCTCGGCCCCCGCGACCGTTTCAATCAGACGCTTTTGCTGCACGTCGACCCCTCCGTGACCGCAGATACCCTGCGCGCAGCCCTGCGAACGCTCGTCGAGCACCACGACGCTCTGAGGCTCCGCTGGACCCGCGACAAGGACGGCTGGCATCAGTACCTCACCGACGATCCCGCTGGCGACGACCCGCTGCTCGTGACCACAGACCCGGCCGGTACCGACACCGCCGTCGAGGTGGCGCACGCCGGACTCGACCTGGCCCGCGGGCGCCTGCTGCGGGCCGTGCTGGACGAATCGACACGTCGCCTGCTGCTCGTGGTACACCACGTCGCCGTCGACACCGTCTCCTGGACCATCCTTGCTGAGGACCTCGCCACCCTGTGCGCCGGCGGACGGCTGCCCGCCAAGACGACCTCCGTGCGTTATTGGGCCGAGCGGCTCGCCGGGCACGCGGAGAGCGAGGAGTTCCGGGCCGAGGCCGCTTTCTGGACCCTGCCCCGGCCCGCCGTCGCGCCCCTGCCAGTGGATCGCGCTGAGGGCCGCGACACCGAGGGCCGCTCCCGCACCGAACGGGTCGTCCTGCCCGCCGCGCTCACCGATGCGCTGCTGCGGCAGGCCGCCGCGGCCTACAGCGCTGAGGCCGAACACCTCATGCTCGCCGCTCTGGCGGACACCCTCACCCGGTCCACCGGCGGCGGCACTTGCATCGTCGACGTCGAACGCCACGGCCGGGAGCCACTGTTCGACGACGTCGACCTTTCCCGCACCGTCGGCTGGTTCACCAGCGTGCAGCCACTCGTCCTGACCCGTCCCGCCTCCGGCGACCCCGGCGACTGGGTGGCTGTGGTCGCTGAGCACGTACGCACTCCCGGAGACCGTGGCATCGGTTATGGCCTCGCCCGCCACCTGCGCCGCAGCGACCCCCGGCCGACCGGGCCCGGCGCCCAGGTCTCCTTCAACTACCACGGCCGCCGGGACACCGCCCCGACCGACGGTGCACTGCTGCGGCCCATGCCGCACACCCTCGGCACGCCGGTTGACCCCGACCAGGCGCGCTCGCACCTCCTGGAGATCGACTCGGCAGTCCTCGCGGGCGAACTTCACATGGAGTGGCGCTACGCCGGAGACTTGTTCGACGCCGCCACCGTGCGCGGCCTTGCCGAGGACACCGTGCGCCGACTCACCGCGCTGGTGAAGCGTGGCACCGCGCCTGGCGCAGTACGACGGCCCGCAGAACCGTTCGTCGCCCGGCTGTTTCCCGGCACGCCCGTCCCGCTGCCGCCGATGCTGCGCCACCGGGTGCCCGGCGTGGGCATCGCGATGATCGCCGACGGTGAGCTGCGCGGCGCGTGGGGGTTCGGCACCCTCGGTGCTGACGACCCCACCGCGGTCGACGACCGCACCCTCTTTCAGGTCGGTTCCGTCAGCAAGCACGTCACTGCGCTGGCCGTGGTCCGACTGGCGCAGGAGGGTCGCCTCGACCTCGATGCCGACGTCAACGCCCTGCTGACGTCATGGCGGCTGCCCGGCGAAGGGGTTACCCTGCGCCACCTGCTCACCCATACCTCGGGCCTCGGCGCCCAGGACTATCACGGCCACCGGTTCGGCGAGCCGGTGCCATCCCTCCGCGATGTCCTCGACGGCCGCCCGCCCGCCCCGACCCAGGCAGTCCGGCCCGACAACCCGCCCGGCTCGCCGTATCTGTACTCGAGCAGCAACTACAGCGTCGTCCAGCAGGTCCTCCAGGACGTCACGGGACAGGACTTCGGCCTTCTGATGCGCTCCCTCGTCCTGGACCCATTGGGGATGACCGACAGCGACTTTGCCCTTGATGCCCCCCGGCGCCACTGCGGGACTGTCGCGCGCAACCACGACACGACGGGCCACCCCTACCCCGAGGGCCCGCACCTGTACCCGCAAGCAGCGGCCGGCGGCCTATGGTCCACCCCACGCGACGTGGCTCGCGTTGCCGTCGAGATCCACCAGGCCATCACTGGCGGGCCCACCGCCTTCCTGCAGGCCGGGGCCGCCGCCGAGATGCTTCGCCCCCACCCTGGCACACCCGGTGGCCTCGGCGTGGTCGGCAAACCGTACGGCGACCGCCGCTGGTTCGGCCACACAGGAGGCGTGCCCGGTTTCCGGGCCCTGACCTGGTCGGACCCCGACCGCGGCAACGGACTGGTCGTCATGGCCAACTCCGACGCCGGCGAGGACTTTCTGCGCGAGCTACTGCACGAACTGGGCGTCGGACTGGAGAACGCACGATGGTGACGATCGACGAAGCATTCCGGCACTGGGTGAACCGCACCCCGGACGCCACTGCATTGCACGGCGACGACGCGCAGCTCACCTATCGCGAACTGGACACGGCAGCCACCCGTCTAGCGGACCGCCTGCGCCACCTCGGCGTACGGCACCAGGAGATGGTCGGCGTGGCGGCCGTGCCCTCCACGCAGTTCGTGGTGAATGTCCTTGCCGTCCTGCGGGCAGGAGCCGCGTACGTGCCGTTCGACCTGGGCTATCCCGCTGAGCGGCTCGATCACATGCGCCGTGACAGCGGCATCCGTGTCATCATCGCCGACTCCGGTGAAGACCTGCCCGCCGGCCTAGCCGACTGCCGGATCGTCGACCCACACCATCCCGCCGGCGACACCACCCCAGTCGGTCCCCTGCCGGACCCGGTGCCACCGACCTCGGGCGACCTCGCCTACGCCATGTACACCTCCGGCTCGACAGGCCTGCCCAAGGCCGTCCTGGTCGAACAGCGCAACGTCACTGCCTTCTGCCGCGCCCAGGACCTCGCCGACCTCGGCCCCGGTCGCACCATGCTTCAGAGCAGCTCCTTCTCTTTCGACGCCTCCGTGCTTGAGATCTGGGGCACGCTCCTCAACGGCGCCTGCCTGGCCTTCCCACCGGAGGACGTGCTGTGCGCCGCTGACCTCGCCCACGCCGTCGTGGCTCGCAAGGCCACCGGTTTGTGGCTCTCCGCCGGGCTTTTCCACCAGCTCGTTGAGGAGGACCCAAGAGCGCTCGCCCACCTGCGCAACGTCGTCACCGGCGGCGACGTCGTCTCGCCCACCCAGGTGCGGCGCGCCCTCGCCGCCAACCCGGGCTTGACCGTCACCCATGTCTACGGACCGACCGAGACCACCGTGGTCGCAGTTCGCCAAATCCTCACCGATCCCACCCGGTTGGAGTCCCCGTTGCCCCTGGGCACCCCGCTGCCCGGCGTCCGCATCCACGTCGTTGACGAGGAGGGCCGCCCGCTGCCGACGGGGGAGACCGGTGAACTCCTCATCGCTGGCGACACCGTCTCGCGCGGCTACCACGATCGTCCCGACCTCACCGCCCGCCGCTACGTCCCCGAACCCGGGACGGGCCGTCGCGCTTACCGCAGTGGCGACCTCGGCCGGCTGCGCCCCGACGGCACAGTGGAATTCGCCGGTCGCGCCGACCATCAGGTGAAGATCCGCGGCTACCGCATCGAACCCGGCGAGATCGAGGCCGCCCTTGGCGCTCTCGATGGCGTGCGCGCCAGCCTGGTCGTCGCCCGCCCCGCGCCCCCGGGCGACAAGCGCGTCGTCGCCTACGTCGTGCCCGACACTCGAGTCCGGCCGACCGCGGCCGGCCTTCACCGAGCCCTCGCCGACCGGTTGCCCCAGCACATGCTGCCAGCCGAGTACGTGGCCCTCCACGCCCTGCCCCTTGACGCCAATGGCAAGGAGGACCGGCGCCGACTGCCCGAACCCCAGTGGGGGCGAGGCGTTCTCGCTGACCTGGACCCCGCCACCGCGCCTCACCCCGCCACGAGAGGACCTAACTCACCGTGACCGCCGCCGTCGGCCCCACTGGGGTCCAGGTACCGCTCAGCCGAGACCAGGAACGTACCTGGTTTGTTGACCAGCTCAGCAGCCATCCTTCGGATTACCTCATTCCGCTGCGCCTGCACCTCGTCGGTCCCCTCGACCGGCGGGCTCTGCGCCGCGCGCTGACCGCGCTGGCTAACCGGCACGAGGTGTTGCGCACCGCCGTCGTCCCGCACGGTGAGACGCCCACCGGACTGGTCCTGCCCCCCGAGTCCGTCACTCTCCGCGAGACTGACGCGGCCGACCCTGCCGAGCGTGACCGCCTCCTGGCAGCGGAGGCCACCGCCCCCCTTGACCTCGCCGCCGGACCGCCGCTGCGCGCCTTGCTGGTGTGCCACGGACCCGAGGAACACACCCTCGCCCTGACGGTCCACCATGTCGCTGCCGACGACTGGTCCTGTGCTCTCCTCTACGAGGAACTCGCCGCCGACTACGCGGCCTTCACCTCGGGCGCCGCCTCCCCGGTGCCGCCGCTGGCCGAGCCCTACCGCACCGTCGCCGCCAGGCTGGACGAGCGGGCCGCCGCCGAGGCCGACGACGGGGGACTGGAGCACTGGCGCGACATCCTCGCCGACCACATCCCGTTTGAGCTGCCCGGCGATCAGCCGCGGCCCACGGTGCGCGCCGGGCGCGGCGCCGGCCGCACCGCCTTCGTGCTGGAGCCCGCGGTGGCTGACCGGCTAACCGCGCTCGGCCGCTCCCTCGGTGCCACCCCCGCCATGCTGCTGACCACCGCCGTCCAGACCGTCCTGCACCGCTACACCGGCCGAGACGACATCACCACTGGCACCACCTACGCACGCCGTGACGACCCTGCAACCGAACGCCTCGTTGGCGTCCTGATCAACATGCTCCCGCTGCGCGGACGACCACACCCGGATCTGACCTTCGAGGACTACGCCCGGCAGATCCGCGACGTCGCGCTCGACGCCTACGACCACGCCGAAGTCCCCTTCGACCGGATTGTGGAGGAGATCGCCCCCGAGCGCGACCCCGCCCGCACCCCTCTCTTCCAGATCCTCGTCAACTTCCGCAGCGGCCGCCGCCGCGCCCCCCGACTGCCGGGCCTGACGGTGACCGAACTGCCGATGCCGTTCGAGGGGGCCAAGTACGACCTCTGCGTCAGCTTCGAGCACGTCTCCGACGGCCTGTGGTGTGGCGTTAACTGGGACACCGACCTCTACGACGCCACCACCGTCGACCGTGTTACCGGCTGGTTGGAGCGGCTCCTGCGGCATGTCGCTGTGGAATCCGGAACCCGCCTCGACGACATCCCGCTGTTGTCCGACGCCGAACACGACGGGGTGCGCGCCTTGTCGTTGCGTTCGCCTGTCGACATCCCAACCGCGGGGCTGCACGACCTCGTCGCCCGCCGCGCCGCCGCCGCCCCCGACGCGGTTGCCCTGGTCGCCGACGACGGCACCACGACGACGTACGCCCAGCTGGACACTGCCGCCAACGCTGTTGCCCACGGCCTCGCCGATCACGGCGTCGGCCCCGACACACCCGTGGGCCTCCTCCTAGACCGGTCGGTGGAGATGGTTGTCGGTCTGCTGGGCATACTCAAGGCGGGCGGTGCCTATCTGCCTATCGAGACCGCCACGCCGGCTGCCCGCGTCGCCACTCTCCTCACCGACGCCGGTGCCTCCGTCTGCCTCACCGCACCCGAGCAAGTTGGCACCGTTACAAGTGCGGGAGCCGTCGCACTGACCGTCGATCCGCACGCCTCTGCCAGCCCACTACCCGTCACCACCCACCCCGATGACCTGTGCGCCGTCTACTACACCTCCGGATCCACCGGCCGCCCCAAGGGCGTGGCCTGCACCCATCGCGGCTGGGTCAACCGGATGACGTGGATGCAGCGTCGCCACGTGCTTCGCCCGGGTGAGACCGTCCTGCACAAGACGACGCTGCCGTTCGACGACGCCGCCGTGGAAATTCTCTGGCCGCTTATCGAAGGCGGCACTGTCGCCCTGCTGCCGCCCGGACTGCACCGCGACCCCCGGGCTCTTGTCGACGCTGCGGTGCGCCACCGCGCAGTGCACGTTCAGTTCGTGCCGAGCGTCCTCGAACTGTTCCTTGACGAGCTGACCGCGGAGGACATCGGCGCCCTGCGCCGCCGACTGCGCAGCGTCCTCTCCAGCGGCGAGGCCCTGCGCCCCGCACTGGTACGCCGCTTCCGCGACGCGTTCGGCGACGCCATCAGTCTCGACAACACCTGGGGAGCCACCGAGGTGTCCATCGACTCCACCTTCCACGTCTGCGAAGCGACTGACACCGAAGGCACCGGCGCGGTCCGGCTCGGACGCCCCATGGACAACAACGAGGTGCTCGTCCTGGACCACCGGCTCCGCCCGCTCCCGCCCGGCGTTCCCGGCGAACTGTGCATTGCCGGGATCGGACTGGCCCGAGGCTACCTTGGCGACCCGGCTAAGACCGCCGGCGTCTTCGTCCCGCACCCTTACCGCCCCGGCAAACGCGTGTACCGCACCGGAGACAGGGGGCGGATGAACTCCGACGGCACCTTCTCCTACCTGGAACGGATGGACCGCCAGGTCAAAGTGCGGGGCGTACGCGTGGAACTTGGCGAAGTCGAGGCCGCGCTGCGCGACCACCCCGCCGTCACGGACGCCGCGGTAATCGCCCGCCGTGCCCTCGCCGGTGACCTGCGGCTCGCCGCGTACATCGCCGTCGACTCCGGCACGACGGCCGCCCAGGTCCGCGAGAACCTCATGGCCCGGCTGCCCGGCTACGCGGTGCCCAGCACCATCACCGTGCTGCCGGAACTGCCCCGCTCCGCCAGCGGCAAACTCAGCCCGGCAGCGCTGCCCGATCCCGATCCCGCCGACCAGCCGCAAACCGACCACCTTGCCCCCCGCGATGAGACCGAACGCATCATCGCGGAGATCTGGTCGGAGGTGCTCGGCATGCCCCGGCTCGGCGTACTCGACGACTTCTTCGGCCTCGGCGGTCACTCCCTGCTGGCCACGCGCGCCGTCAACCGCATGCGGCAGGCGTTCGCCACCCACCTGCCGCTCAGCGTGATCTTCGAGTGCCCCACCATCGCCGCCGCGGCGGAGCGCATCCACGACTTGGTCCTCGCCGAGATCGAGGCCATGTCCGACGACGAGGTACAGCGCTTGCTCGCCGACCCCGCCGATTCCCCCGTCCCTGCGGACAGTGAACGAGGTACGACACGATGAGCACGCCCCTGTTGCACGAGGCGTTCCTGGCCCACGCCGCACGCACGCCCGACGCCCCGGCTCTCCTGTGGCGCGGCGACACCATTACCTACGGCACCTTGGAGCGCCGCTCGGCCGACCTCGCCCGCCGGATCGCCGCCGCAGACCTGGGACCGGACGGCTTGGTCGGCGTCTGCGTCAGTCGCGGACCAGCTCTGGCCATGGCCCTGCTAGCTGTGATGCGGGCGGGTGCCGCCTGGGTCCCGCTGGATCCGGCCTATCCCCAGGATCGGCTTGAGTACATGCTCCACGACTCCGGCGTCCGCCTGGTCGTCGCCGACGACGTCTCGGCTGCCCGACTCCCCGATGGCGTTCGTCTGCTGGACCCTGACGGGCCGGCCCCGGTCGGCACCCCGCCCGCGGACACCCTGCCAGCCCGTACGCCCGGCGACCTCGCCTACGTCATCTACACCTCGGGCTCCACCGGCCGTCCCAAGGGCGTCCTCGTGGAACATGGGACCGTCGCGGCCACCGTCGCCGGCATGCGCACCGAGTGGGGCGTCACCGCCACCGACCGGGTCCTGCAGTTCGCCCCGTCCAGCTTCGACGCTTCCGTCTGCGAGCACGGCATCGCCCTCACCGCTGGCGCCGCCCTGGTCCTAGCCGATGCTGACAGCATCGTCCCCGGACCAGGCCTGGTCGACCTGCTGGCCCGTAGTGGCGCCACCGTCGCAGTTCTCCCCCCATCGGTCGTCGCTGCCCTGCCCGACACGCCGCTCCCCGCCCTGCGCACCCTTGTGTGTGCGGGTGAGGCCCTGCCCGCAGAGGTCGCCGCCCGCTGGGGCCGCGGCCGACGCATGATCAACGCCTACGGCCCCACGGAGACTTCGATCTGCGTCACCACTGGCGACGTCACCGGCCCCGGCGCCCCCGACATCGGCCATGAGCTGCCCGGCGTTTACGTTGACCTTCTCGGCCCTGCCGGGCAGCCCGTGCCGTCTGGCGAGGTTGGCGAGATGATCGTCTCCGGCGCGGGTGTCACCCGCGGCTACCTCGGCCGACCGGCTCTGACCGCCGAACGGTTCGTGCCCGTCGCGGGAGGCCGCCGCGGCTATCGCACCGGCGACCTGGCCCGCCTCCTGCCTGACGGCCGCATCGCCTACGTCGGCCGCGTCGACCACCAGGTCAAGGTTCGCGGCTTCCGCGTCGAACCCGGTGAGATCGCCGAGGTCCTGCGCGCCCACTCGGCCGTCGCCGACGCCGTCGTCGTCCCCCGCGACGGGATCCTCGTCGGCTACGTAGCCGCCCCCGACACGTCCGCCGATCCGCTGGAACTGCGAGCCTGGTGCGCCCGAACCCTGCCCGCACACATGATCCCCAGCGCCGTCGTAGTCTTGCCCGCCCTGCCCCTTACTCCGAGCGGCAAGGTGGACCGCGAGGCCCTGCCCCCGCCCGGCCGTGCCAGCGCTGGGCTCGCCGGAGACCGCGAGGCGCCCGCCACCGCAGCCGAGCAAACCGTCGCCACTCGCATGTCCGAACTGCTCGGCGGTACGGACGTCGGAGCCACAGACGACTTCTTTCAGCTCGGCGGTCACTCCCTTCTGGTGGGCCGCCTCGCCGCCCGGCTCCGCGACGACCTGGGCGTCTACATTTCCCTCGACGACCTCTTCCACGACGCGACTCCGCGCGCCGTTGCGGCCCTCGCCGAAGCGAACAGCACCCCCAACCCTGCCCGGAGCACCGCGCCCGCCCCGCCTCCACTCCGGCCCGCCGACCGCACCCGCCCGCTGCCGCTGTCGTACCCGCAGGAACGCATCTGGTTCCTCGAACAGATCTCACCCCTCAATCCCGCCTACCGCGTCCAGGCCGCGCTCCACCTCACGGGCGCACTGGACCTTGCTGCACTGCGCGCCGCGCTCACCGAACTCGTGCGCCGCCACGAGATTTTCCGCACCGCCTTTCGGGAGGTCGACGGAGCCCCAGCCCAGTGCCCCGTCGATATGACTGACATCGACGTGGACGTGCCCCTGGTGGATCTCTCCGAGCTGTCCGAGAGCGCGCGTGAGGACGCCTGGCGGGACCTAGTCGCCCACGAGAAGGACCGCCCCTTCCACCTCGACCAGCCGCCGCTCGTACGCTGGGTTATTGCCCGCACCGCCCCCAACGCTCACCGCCTGCTGCACCTCGAACACCATCTCGTCCACGATGGCTGGTCGTTCGCCGTGTTCATCGATGAGCTGACGCGCCTCTACGCTGTGTTCGCCGAGGGCGCTCCCGCGCTGCCAGAGCCCGACCTCCAGTTCGCCGACCTCGCCGCCTGGCAGCGCGGCTGGCTCACCGGCCCGGTCCTTGACCGCTATCTCGACCACTGGCGTGCTGCCCTCGCCGGTGCTCCCGCCGCCCTGGAACTGCCCACCGACCGGCCCCGCCCGCCGGAGTTCACCTTCCGCGGTGATGTTGTGCGATTTGAGTTCGCCCCCGACGAGTACGCCCTGCTGCGTTCCCGGGCTCGGGAGGCCGGCGTCACCCTTTACTCCCTGATGCTCACCGCGTTCGCTGCGCTGATGTCCCGCTACAGCGACCAGGACGACTTCGTGCTCGGTGTCGGCGTCGCCAACCGCAGACTCACCGAGGCCGAGCCGCTGATCGGCATGATGGTCAACACCGTGCCGCTGCGGGTTCGCCTCGACGGCGACCCCACCTTCCGTGCCCTCCTCACCAGGGTGCACGCCACCGCCGTCGAGGGCTACGTCTGGCAGGACATACCGCTGCAGAGCCTGGTCAAGGACCTTGTACCCGTTCGGGACCTCTCCCGCAATCCGATCTTCTCCGCCCTGTTCAGCTTCCACGACTCTGCCGTACCCGACCTCGACTTCGCCGGACTTCGCGGTCACGTGTCCGTGGAGCACAACGGCTCCGCCAAGGCCGACCTGAACGTCGTCGTCATTCCGCGAGCAGAACAGCGCGCGAGTCTCGGCCCTAGTGGTGAGGACGACTCGATCACCGTCCTGTGGGAGTACGCGACCGACCTGTTCGACACCGCCACCATGCGCCGGATGGCACAGGCCTACCAGGATCTGTTGCGAGCAGTCCTCGACGACCCGGACAGGCCTGTATCCCGGCTGCCCCTGAGTTCGGCCGCCCCGGACGCCTCAGCCGCCCCCGCCATCGGCCCCGGTGTGCTCGAACAGGTGGAGCACCACCTTGCCCAGCGCCCCTGCGACCCGGCACTGACGATCGGCGCGCACACGCTCACTTATGGCGACCTCGGTGTCCGTGCGGACACTCTCGTCCACCGGCTCACCAAAGCGGGCGCGGGGCCCGGACGGACCGTCGCGATACGCCTGCCCGCGGGAGCCGACCTTGTTGTCTCCCTACTCGCAGCGGCGCGAACAGGCGCAGTGTGCACGGTCCTCGACGCTGACGAGGAGCCAGACGCTGCGGCGGTGCTGGTAACGGCTGCCCTTCACGGTGACCTGGTCCGGGTGACACCGGCCCTTGAAGCAGATGGGAAGGAACCGGACAGCTCAAGCCCCCGGCCACGGTCTGAGCCCTCGTCCGAGGCCGACACGCTAGCCGTCGCGGACGGAGCTGAGGTGACGCTCGGCGCCCTTCGGTCCGCCCTCGCAGCCCTGGATGCCCTCCGTCACGGACCGGGGCAAGTGCTTCAGGCCGCCGCGGTGACCAGTTCGCTGTTCCTTGTCGAACTCTGGACGACACTGGCCCGGGGTGGCACCCTCGTCGTCCCGGAGACGCCCGTTGACTCCGCCACGGGTCTTGCCGCGCTACTGCGCGCTCGCGTGGCACCGTTCACCGCGCTCATACTGCCCGACACCGTTGCCACCTCCCTACTTGCACACCATGACGGTGCCGTCGCCGAGGGTACGGAGGCCCTGCTGGTGCACGGCTCCAACACCGACCCATCCGCGCTGAGCGCCGCGGCAGGCGTTTGCCGCCTCGCGACTGGATGGGGCACATCTGCCCTGCCTTTGGCCTTCACCCGCGACTATCCCCCGAAAGCCGCGCGCGACGCCCTTGTCGTCCCCGTTGGCACCCCGGCCCCCGGCGTCACTGCCCTGGTCCTGGACACCCATGGCACCCCCGTTCCCCTTGGAGTTCCAGGTGAACTCCACCTCGCTCACAGCGAGTCGGGACCGCCCCGGCCCACTGGACAGCGTGCCCGTCGCACCGCCGCTGGCGAGTTTGACGTACTCGGACCGGTCGGCGCCTGGCCGATGGTTTCCGGTTTCCGGGTCGTCCCCCAGGAGACCCGCGCTCGGTTGACCGCTCATCGCGCGATCGCCGAGGCCGCCGTCCTGACCGCCGACGGCGAACTCCGGGCCTACCTAGTCCCACGCACGGGTGACCGTGTCCCCGACGATGGCGACCTCGTCGAATTTCTCGCTGGATGGCTGCCCGATTACCAGATCCCGAAGCGTTTCATCCCTGTGCGCGCGCTGCCCCCGAATCCGGCCCGTGTCTCGCGGTGAGACCGGTAGCCCGAGCGTGACCACAGCCCAGGTTACGGTCCCCACGATCTCGAGGAAGTCATGCCTTACGGTGCCTCCATACCCCTCGCTAGGACGACGGTCCGCGTCCTCGGCTCCCACCAAACCACTGGCCACCACGGAGAGATCCTGCAAGGCGTCTTCGAGACCCCCCGCGGGCTACGACGTGGCCTGATCACCCTGCCCTGCCCGTTGTACATCTCCCGCGCCAACTTCGAGCCATCCTCTGCTACCGATACCGTCACTGTGGACGAACCCTGGCGGATGAAGGCCGCCCGCGCAGCAGAACTAGCCCTGCGCACCCTTGACGGCCCCTCCACCGGCGGCACGCTCCGGGTCAGCAGCAACATTCCGCCCGGTCGGGGCTTCGGCTCCTCCACCGCGGACGTCCTCGCTGCCATCGGAGCGGTCTACGACGCGGCCGGACGCATTCCGGATCCGAAGGAGAGCGCCGTCCTGGCCGTGGCCGCTGAGACCGCCTCGGACGCGCTGATGTACCCGGACCGAGCTGTTCTCTTCGCGCACCGAGCGGGTGAGGTAGTCGCGGACTTGGGTGGCGCACTGATGCCGCTGGCCGTACTCGGCTTCGGCACCAGCCAGGCCGGCGCCGGCCTCGCCACTCTCGAACTGCCCCCAGCCCGTTACACGGTCTGGGAGATAGAGGCCTTCCGCCCACTCCTGGGTATGGCCCGCCGCGCCATCCGGACCAGAGACCTCGACCTGCTCGGACGGGTGGCCACCGCCAGCGCCCGCCTTAACCAGAGACACCTGCCCGTGCCCGGATTCGAGGACCTACTTGGGATCGGTGAGGCGGTGGGCGCGGCCGGACTCCAGGTTGCACACAGCGGGGACGTCGCGGGCCTCGTATTCGACCCGTGCTTGCCCGATCTCGCCGTCCGCACCGACGACGCTCGTAAGCGGCTCGACGCACTGGGTGTCCGAGAGACCTGGTACTTCACCACCGGAGGATGAGAGGCACCCAATGTCTTCACCCACTCTGCCTGCGCCCAGTGACTCTATCGTCGAGGCGAGCGCCCTGCCCCGTCTGATCCGTCTGGGCCCCAACCTGTGTGGGGCCGCGTTCACCCTTATGAAGCTGCTGCCTGCCCGATTCATGCTCGATCGGGCCGAGCAGCGGGGGGACCTCCGTCCAGGGACTACCGTTCTTGAGACGTCCTCCGGCACCTTCGCACTCGGTCTCGCAATGGTATGCCGCCTGCGCGGCTACCCCCTGGTGATCGTCGGTGACCCGGCGATCGATCCAGCGCTCCGCCGCCGTCTGCTGGAATTGAACACTCGCGTGGAGATCTGCCACGAGCCGAGCCCGGAGGGAGGTTTCCAGCGGGCCCGGCTGGACCGGCTGGAGGAACTGCGCGCTGAGTACCCCAACCACTATGTGCCGGGCCAGTACCACAACCGTGACAATCCCAATGCCTACGCCGCCGTCGCCGAGCAACTCACCGAAACGCTCGGGCTCGTGGACTGTCTGGTCGGCCCGGTCGGCTCTGGCGGCTCCACCGGCGGTACCGCAGCTTTCCTCCGGTTGCTCCAACCCCAGTTGCATCTCATAGGCGTCGACACCTCGCCCAGCGCCATCTTCGGCCAGCCTGACGGGCCGCGCACCGTGCGCGGACTGGGCAACAGCCTCGTACCGCCGAACGTGCGGCACGCCGCATACGACGAGGTGCACTGGACGGGTCCCGCCGAGGTCTTTCAGGCAACTCGCGAGCTCCACGCTCAGCACGCCCTGTACATGGGCCCCACCAGTGGTGCCGCCTACCTTGTCGCCCGCTGGTACGCGGAGCGCCACCCCGATGCGCAGGTAGTGGCTTTGCTCCCGGACGAAGGACACCGCTACCAAGACACCGTCTACCAGGACGACTGGTTGGCTTCTCAAGGCTTTCTCGACAAGCCATATGCCAGTGAGCCGCGCAGTGTCACCCACCCTGGTGCGGCGCTCGGCGGCTGGGCCCGCATGGACTGGCGCCGCCGCACCCTGGAGGACGCTCTCCGAACTTCGCACTCATCGGACACTCCGCAATCGTCCAACGACCCTCGGTCATCCAATGAACCTGCCATCGAGGAGCCCCGATGAATCCGCCGACCTTGGTCCTGGTCGAGTCCAACACCTCAGGCACCGGGCGGCTGTTCGCCCAGCGTGCGCGGGAGATGGGCGTGCGGCCGGTGCTACTGGCCGAAGACCCCGGCCGATACGCCTACGCGCAAGCGGACGGCGTCGAAGTGGTCCGCGCGTGCACCTCTGCGCCCGCCGGCGTCCTCGATGCGATAGCCGCACTGCCCGACGGTTCACCCGCCGGTGTGACCACCAGCTCCGACTACTTCGTGCCGGTCGCGGCTTCCGTAGCCGCGGTGATGGGACTGCCAGGCCCTGAGCCGGATGCCGTTGCCCGCTGCCGTCACAAGGGCACTCAGCACGTCACGCTCGCTGCAGGCGGAGTGCCAGTTGCCGCGCACGCCCTCGTCACCTCCGTGGACATGGCGCTCGACACTGCCGAACGGGTCGGCCTTCCAGTGGTCTTGAAGCCTGCCGATGGCTCCGGCAGCACGGGTGTACGGCTGTGCGTCACCCGGGAGGAGGTCGTGGAGCATGCCTCCCGTCTGCTTGTGCGTACCCACAACGAGCGGGGTATGCCAACTGCGCCTGGATTCCTGGTCGAGGAGTACGTCGACGGGCCGGAGTTCTCTGTGGAAGTGTTCGGCTGCACTCCGGTTGCCGTGGTGGCCAAGCACCTCGGTGCCGCCCCGCATTTCGTGGAGATCGGACACGACGTGCCAGCCCCGCTGCCAGCCGCGCAGGCCGAAGCCCTGGCCACCACTGGTGTGATGGCAGTCAAGGCCCTCGGTCTCGGCTTCGGCGCCGCCCACGTCGAAATGCGCTACGGCATCAACGGCCCGGTTGTGATCGAGGTCAACCCACGGCTTGCCGGCGGCATGATCCCGGAACTGATCCGCTCCGCGCTGTCCGTTGACCTGGTGCGCGCCCAGGTCACTGCGGCTCTCGGCCGTCACGAGGAGCTGGAGCCCCGAACCGCCATGCACTCGTCGCTGCGATTCCTGGTTGTTGACCGCCCTGCGACGCTACAGGAGCCGAGAGCCCGCCATACGAATCCGGCACGGTATGTCTCCGAGGAGACTCTCACCGGCCGTCGTGACGAACGCCTCGTCCCGCACCACGACCATCGCGACCGGGTTGGACATGTCATAGCGACCGCATGCACCGCTGGGGAAGCAGCGCTTGCGGCGGCCACCGGGCTCGACCGCCTGCGCACGGCGCTTCGCCCTGTTTCCAAGGCGGCCGTATGACCGCCGCGAAGGGACGCCTGACCTCCGCCGTCGCCCCTGCCGCCGCCGAAATCCTCTTTGACCGGCACCTACGGCCTCCAGCCGACCCGGTCGCCGGCGAGCTCTGGCCCACCAGTGACGTCGATCGTGCCCACGTTGTCATGCTCACCGAACAGGGGATCGTTCGGCGGGGTACGGCCGCCCGGCTGCTCGCCGGCATCGATGCCCTGCGTGCCGCCGGCTTCGCCCCTCTGCGGGATCGCCCCGCCCCCCGCGGCCGCTACCTGGCCTACGAAAGCTACCTCGTGGAGACTCTCGGCGAGGAGACCGGCGGTGTCCTGCACAGCGGTAGGTCCCGAAACGATCTCAATGCCACCGTGCTCAGGCTTCAGCTGCGAGGGCCCTACGACCGCCTACGGGCGGAGACGGACGCCCTGGGGCGCGCTCTGACCGACCGAGCCCACCGGTCGCACAGGACAGTCATGCCCGCCTACACTCACCATCAGCCGGCAGTACCAGTCACCTACGGTCACTATCTCGCGGGTGTGGCCGCTGCTCTTGTACGCGACCTCGAGCAACTCGAACACGCAGGTCGGGAAATCGACGAGAACCCCCTGGGGGCGGGGGCCACAGGCGGGACCACATTGCCGGTCGACCCCCGACGCACGACAGAACTCCTGGGCTTCGCGGTGCCCTTGGCTAACTCCCTGCACGCCGTCGCGTCCCGTGACCTCGTGCTGCGGCTGCTGTCCGCCTGCTCCGTCCTCGGCGTGCTCCTCACCCGTGTCGCACACGACCTCCAGTCCTGGACAAGCGCCGAAAACCCGCTGCTCAGGCTGCCGGACGACCTGGTCGGGAGCAGTTCGATGATGCCGCAAAAGCGCAATCCGTTCCTGCTGGAGAACATCCAAGGCAAGGCCGCTGTGGCCCTCGGCGCGTTCACAGCCGCGACCACCGCCATGTCCACTGCCCGGTACACCAATGCCATAGCGGTCGGCACCGAAGCCGTTGGCCACATTTGGCCCGCCCTGGAGGCCACCACCGATGCCGTACTCCTGCTGCGGCTAGTCGTTACAGGAGCCGAACCCGACGCCGAGCTCATGCGTCGTCGCGCTGCCGAGGGGCTCACAGCCGCCACCGCGCTGGCCGAACGCCTAGTCGTCGCCGGAATACCATTCCGCACCGCCCACCACGAGGTAGGCGACATCAGCAGGGTCGCCTTGAATACCGGCAGACCGTTCGAGGAGGTCGCCGCTGAACGCCTGGCCGGGCGCGCGCCCAACGCGCTCACCGCCCTCGACCCGTCCTCCATCGTCTGCGCCGCCACGGCGGGCGGCGGCCCGGCACCGGCCTCTGTGCTCGCAGCCCTTCAGGACACCACCGACCGCCTTGACGCCAACCTCGCTAGCGCCGCCGTGCGCCAGGCACGCTGGGCGACCGCCGAAGAAACTCTGGCCGACGCAGTGTCGGCCGTGACCTACCGATCGTGAGGTTTCCCCGATGAGCCATATCGTCGAACTGCGCAGCGACACCTTCACCCTGCCCACGACTCGCATGCTGGAGGCGGCGGGCCGCGCCCGCCTAGGCGACGACGTATACGGCGAAGATCCGACCGTGGCCGACCTGGAGCAACTAGCCGCCAAGTTGCTCGGCAAGCCCGCCGCGTGCCTCATGCCCAGCGGCACGATGGCCAATCTCACCGCGCTGCTTACGCACAGCCCGCGCGGCGGCAAGGCGATCGTCGGCGCTGAGTCCGACATCTACGTGTACGAGGCAGGCGGCGCATCCGTGTTCGGCGGCATAGTCTACGAGCCGGTTCCGGCTGCAGCCGACGGAATTCTGCCGCTTAACGTTGTCGCCGAGGCCTGTGAGGTCGACGCCGACGACCCACAATTCGCGCTACCGGCCGTCCTGAGCGTCGAGACACCACACAACCGGCGCGGTGGTATCCCCCTGCCCCTCGACTATCTCGCTGAAGCAGCCGCCCTTGCCCGGCGGTACGGCATTGCCTTCCACCTGGACGGTGCCCGGATTTTCAACGCGGCGCTGGCGCTGGGCGTTTCGGCGGCGGACATCGCCGCCCACGCGGATACTGTGCAATTCTGCCTGTCCAAAGGGCTTTCCGCCCCCATTGGCTCGATTCTGGCCGGCGACGAGGTCTCGATCGGTACCGCCCGCCGCTACCGCAAGATGCTGGGTGGCGGCATGCGGCAGGCAGGACTGATTGCTGCCTGCGGGATCGTCGCGCTGACCGAAATGCTTGACCGGCTCGCCGATGACCACGCCCACGCAGCCCGGTTGGCGTCCGGCCTCGCCAGCGTGGACGGATTGCTGCTGGACCCCGAACCGCCGCACACCAATATGGTGTTCTTCAGCGTGGACACGGAGCGCACCGCGCACACTACTGCCTCCCTCCTTGCAGGTGCCGACGAACGGGGTGTGCGACTCGCGGAACTCGGCCGTGATCGCATTCGAGCCGTCACTCATTCAGGCGTTACCGCCGACGATGTCGACCGGGCCGTCGAGGTGCTGAAAGAGGTTCTGGCCGCTGCCCCACGAGCCGCCCGGTGAGTGGGCCAGGCGCGATCACCGGGTCCCGGCCATCCGGACTACTCCTTCACCGTGCGTTCCGGACGTTCTGGGCCGCGGATACGGTCAGTCAGTTCGGTACATATGTCGGGAACACCGTGCTTGCGCTGGTGGCTGCCACGACACTGGCGGCCACTCCGCTGGAGATGGGGCTGCTCGGTGCCGCCGAGACCGCGGGCTACCTGCTGATCGGACTGCCTGCCGGAGTGTGGGTCACGCAGGCGAAACAGCGCCGATTGATGCGCCGGGTAGGCATCGTCCGCGCTGTGCTGATGGGGACAATCCCAGTGGCCTGGTGGGCTGGGGGCCTGACAGTCCCCCAGCTGATAGTCGTGGCACTGCTGTGCGGGGTCTGTGCGGTCCTCTTCGACATCGCCTACCAGTCTCACCTCCCGGTGCTGATCGCGCGCGACCAACTCCTTGAAGGCAATGCGCGGCTCCAGTCCAGCCAATCCCTTGCACAGATCACTGGTCCGGGCCTGGGCGGCGCCCTCGTCCAACTCAGTGGCCCCGCCTTCCCGGTGGCCGGCACGGCTGTCGGACACCTGACGGCCGCGCTGCTACTGGGCCGGGTGCGTGGGGATGACCCGGCGCCGTCGTCCACCTGCGGACACCCGTCGCTACTTGCTGAAATCCGCGCCGGGCTGCAGTTCACCGCGCAGACGCGCACCCTGCGCGCGATCACCGCCTGCACGGCCACCGCGAATCTCTTTAGCGGCATATTCGGCGCCACCCAGGTGTACTTCCTGACGCGCTACCTAGGCCTGTCTGACTCCGCCGTCGGCACGACGCTCAGTGTGGCCGGGGTCGGTGGAGCCCTCGGCGCGATATCGGCGCACCGCGTCCTCCGGAGCGTTGGCCAAGCACGTGCCGTGTGGCTGGTGCCAGCGCTCACCTTCCCTTGGCTACTTCTTGTGCCTTTGGCCGGTCCACACCTGTCGATCGCCCCTGCCCTGGGCGGGCTTCTGATCACCGGGTACGGCTATGTCGTCTACAACGTTGCCCAGGTTAGCTACCGGCAAGGCGCCTGCCCTGAGGACATGTTGGCCCGGGTCAATGCCACCGTCCGGTTCTTGGGCTTTGGCGCCCTTACTGTCGGTGCGCTGGCTGGCGGCGCACTCGGGGAACTTCTTGGTGTACGTCCGACTCTATGGATCGGCGCAGTGGGCACCTGCCTTGCTGTCCTTTGGGTGGCGTGCTCTCCGCTGCGCCGCATGCGTGACTTTGAGGTTGATCGCCGGCGGTAAATACAGGATTCACGCGGCAAATGACAGCGTAGTCGACATGATCAGCCGCTGTTCGAACTCGATCGGTGTGAGGTAGTCGTGGGCGGAGCGCCGTCGGTGTGTCCGCACCACAGGGGGCACCTCACTTCCAGCTTCACCCCCGACCCAGGGCTCCGCCTACCTCCAGCTTCAACCGGTCACTGCGATGACCAGCAGCGGGTTCTCCCGCCAGCTCGATTCCTCAGCGCCTCGTGGCCCACACCCGGTGTCGTCGATGATGAGAATCCCGCGATCCTTGCCGAGGAGCAGGGGAGGCCGTTTGCTCCCAGCTGCGCTGCCCAGGACTTCGCGTCGCTGTGCGGAGCGCACGCCTTAGCGCCGTGCCACTCCGCCGTATCAGACCGCCGATGTACCGTGGATCTGCCGCCGCGAGGCGTTGTGGTGGATCGGGCCGACGGCCCCCGTAAGCGGCGTTCCTGTGCCGCCACGGCCTACCGCGACGATCTCCGCGGCTATGGACAGGGCGGTCTCCTCTGGGGTGCGAGCACCGAGGTCGAGACCGATCGGAGAGCGCAACCGGGCGAGCTCCCGCTCCGTTACACCCGCCTCCCTAAGTCGCTCCACACGGTCGAGGTGAGTGCGGCGAGAGCCCATCGCGCCCACGTACGCGGCGGGCAGTCGCAACGCCCGCCGCAGCAGCGGGACGTCGAACTTCGGGTCGTGGGTGAGCACGCACAGCACTGTACGGTTGTCCGTCGCGGCACGGTCCAGGTGGACGTGCGGCCATTCCACGACGATCTCGTCCGCTTCGGGGAAGCGGGCCCGGGTGGCGAACGCCGGACGGGCGTCGCACACCGTGACGCGGTAGCCGAGAAACTTCCCGATTCCGACGAGGGCGCCCGCGAAGTCGATCGCACCGAATACGAGCATCCGTGGCGGCGATTGCGCGGACTCCACTAGCAGGGTCATCGGGCCACCGCAACGGGCCCCCTCCTCGCCGATCTCCAGCAGACCGGTGCGGCCCGCATCCAGGAACGCCCGTGCCTCGTCCGTGACCGTACCGTCCAAACCAGGGCCGGCCCCTAGGCCCCCTGCCAGGACGCCGTCGGGCCCAACGAGCAGTGCCCGCCCCAGCCGCCGCTGCGGGCCGGACACGACCCGGGCCAGCGCGACCGCGCGGCCGGCCGCTACGGCAGAGAGTGCGGCGGCGACCACCGGGCGCACCGGATCGGCAGTTCGCACCGGTGCGACGAGGACCTCCACGGTGCCGCCGCAGGTCAGAGCATCCAGACCAGTATCGTCGGCGGGACCGAAACGCTGTAAGACGTTCTCCCGGTCGCGGAGAGCCTGCTGGCACAACTCGTATACCGCCGCCTCCACACATCCCCCGGAGACCGAACCAAGGGCCGCGCCGCTGGCGTCCACGGCGAGCGTAGCGCCGGGTCCGCGCGGGGTGCTGCCCTCGACCGCCGCCACCGTCGCCACCGCGAAGTCACGGCCCTGCTCGGCCCACCGGTGCAGTTCCTCGGCGATTTCCAACATCGTTCGGCCCTTCTCAACGGCGGCGGGGGGAGCGGCAGCATCGCACAACCGCGCGACGCTTCTTGTCCCTAGAGTGCAGTTTCTCCTCTTTCGCTCCTCGTGGTCCTTGGTGTCGTGCAGCTATGTGAGCGGACCATCGGGGTCCCACCGCCGCGCGGATCACGAAAATCGACGGCGAGGCCCCCGCCCGGGGGCCAGCAGAAGGAGCGTGAACAACATGATCCTGCCTCTGCCTCTCATGCCCGGAGCGCACCGCACCTCGCCCGAGGACCCCGACAGTGGATGGGGTGGTTGAGCGCCGGGCCCGTGGCAGGCCGTCCGGCAGCAGATGACGAGACCAGGGCGAGGTCGCTTCGGTCGGTTGCCGCACCGCGACGTCTGGCCGGAAGGCCCCAGAGAGGACAACGGACGCGACGTCACTGCCCGACGGCCGATTCGACCAGCTCCTGTCGGGCGTGGGGCGTTGCGTTGTCATTTGGCATCCGGCCGTGACCAGCTCGTGATGGTATGCCCGTGCAGCGCGGACCTTCTTACCCAGACCCTAGGTGTATTGATCACGAGCGCTTTGGTACTCACGGGTCTTGATGATGGCGAAGACCTTCGGCGTGGTGGAGCTATGTAGGACTGCACCACACGGAGGTCTTCGTGGCCCACCGAAATGCCCGGCTGACCGTCTTCGGGAGACGGTTTCTTGCCGAGTGTCCGCGCCAGCCGGCCGGTCGCCCACGTGGCAGCCGAGATGGGTCTCTCGCGGGCGACCGCTTACCAGGGATGTGTTGGTGGCGGACCGAGGGCGAGGTGGGTCTGCACGACCGCTTCAGCCAGTACCACCCCGCATCGCACAGCACCCGAGGTGGAAGCCGGTGTCTGCGATCTGCGGCAGGCTCGCAAGTGAGGCTGATCCCTTGGAGTGGACACCCTGACAATGGATCTCGATGGTCCAGGGAGGGATATCCAGGTGGGACATAAGTCTCCGTACCCTGAGGAGTCCAGGAGAGACGCTGTCGCGCTCTATCGCGTCGCGGCCGGGAAGCGGACGTATGCGTCGGCGGCTACTGATCTCGGAATCCCCGCGGAGTCGCTGCGGACGTGGGTGCGCAAGGACGAGGCTCAGGCCGCGCCCGAGGACCGCGATGGCGGCGTGAGCGCGGCGGAGCAGCTGGCCCGGCTGCGGGCGGAGAACACTCGGCTGCTGAAGGCCGAGCCGGAGTGGCAGCTGGAGCGCGAGATTCTGCGCCGGGCAATGGCCTATTTCGCGCCGGAGTGAAGTGAGCCCTCCGCCGCTGGGACGTCATCTCCGAGAACTGCGCCGACTTCGGCGTCATGCGGATCTGCCGGGTCCTGGGGGTATCCCGCGCTGCCTACTACCAGCACTGACCACAAAGCAGGCCCGCGCCGAGCGCCGGGCGGAGGAGAAGCGGACCGTGAGCGAGACCTTGTGCCATACATGCTGAACACCAGGGAGCATATGGGGCTCCGCGCGTCCATGCTGAGCTGCGTGCGAGAGGACAGAGGATCTACCGCAAGTGTGTCACCCGGCTGATGCGGATCAACCTCATCGTCGACCGTCACCTGCGGAGCAAGAAGCGGTCGACGATCGCGGACAGAACCGCGTTGCCCGTGCGGGACCTGGTGATGCGCGACTTCACCGCGGACAGGTTGAACACCAGGTGGTTCGGCGGCATCACTTACATAGCCGTCGGCGGGACGTGGCTGTATCTGGCGACGGTGATCGACGTCTTCGAGGCAGGCGGTGGGCTGATCGATCGTCGACCACACGCACACCTCACTGGTCTCAGACGCGATCGAGATGGCCGGCCGCGGAGGCCTGGTCCGCAGCGTCGTTTTCCACACCGACAGGGGTGCCTAATACAGCGCGGCCGCCTTCGCCGAGTTCTGCGACCGGCGCGGCATGGGCCGGACCGGCTCGAGCTCCGACAATGCCCTCGCCGAGTCATTGAGCCCTTTCCACTCTGCCGCCAGAGACTCTTGTCTGCGGGCCTGCTCTTGCTGTCGGATGTCCTCAAGGTGAACCCGTGAGCTTCCGCTCGTCATGTTTCGCGGCTGCGGCACTTTGCTGCGGCTGCGCTGTGGCGTTGATACTGCTCCCGCCCGAGCTCTCTCATCCCGAGGCCACGGAACAGACCGTCTACTAGGTCGTGGACTAGCAGGTCCGGGTAGGCCCGCGTCACCTCGTCCAAGGCGGTCTGGGCAAACCTGAGGATCGCAGCCAGGAGGTCGACGAACAGGCAGGACGCTGATCGCTGGTCGTAGGGAGACGACAGGATCACAGTGGAGGCGTCACAAAACAGACTGACTTGCTCCCCGTTGTCCGCCAGCTCAACACACCCCTGGCTCCTCAGGGTCAGCTGCTCCAAGCCGAAGCGCCAGGACATGATGAAGTCGACGATGGCGGCACGCTGAAACCGGAACTCGGTGTCACCGACCCTCAGGGTGACGTCGCCGAAGAAGCTCCGCTCTCGGATTCGCCACTCTGACACGTCACGCAGCGCCTGCCAACCGTCGCGGGACAGAACCTCGCCGGCGACACCCACGTCGCCCAACTGCCAGGTCACTATGACTTGGCCAACCACGGGTGTGCACTCGCCTCCTGGTTCTCCTCCGGCTGCCGAGGTCGGCCAAGCTCTTGATGACGAGAACCGCAGTGACCGACACCGACTTCCAGGAGCTTCGTGTGCTTGTGTATCCATCGGCGATCGATCTGTCCAGCTCCGGGTTACGCCTGCTGTCGCGTGAACTGGCGGCCCGGCGGCGCCGCATCGGCATCCGTGGCGGCGGTTGACCTGTCACCGCTAGGCTCTGCTTTCCCTGGCCCATCTACGGTGCGGTGACACCTACCCCCAGCTCGCCGCAGCCTTCAACATCGGAATCGCCACCGTCTACCGGTACATCACCGAGGCCGTGGAGGTCCTGGCCGCACTCGCACCCACCCTCGAGGAGGCTGTGACTGTCGCGACCACCAAGGCGTTCGTCATACTGGACGGCACCCTGGTGCCCATCGATCGCATCCCTGCCGACCGACCCTTCTACTCCGGGAAGCACAAGCGCCACGGCATGAACGTCCAGGTGCTTACTGACCCGTTCGGGAAGCTGATCTGGGCATCTCCGGCCCTTCCCGGCGCGGTGCACGACATCAAAGCCGCTCGTACCCATAACATCCCCGAGGCCCTGACCCAAGCGGGCGTTCCGTGCTGGGCGGACAAGACGTACCAGGGGGCCGGCCCGGCCATCCGAGTCCCCTACCGCGGCCACTGGGACAAACTCTCCACAGGGCAGAAGGCGGTCAACCGCGCTCACGCGAAGATTCGCGCGGTCGGCGAGCAGGCTATGGCCACCCTGAAGGCCTGGAAGCTGTTGCGCAAACTCCGCTGTAGCACCACCCGCATCACAGACATCGTCAAGGCAGTCCTCGCCCTACAGGTCGCCGCATGAGCGCGAGGTTGGAAAACCCTCATTCTTCCAGGGCACCAAGCGCGAATTGCTCTATGGAGGCGCAGCACCGCGAAGGCGCAGACTTGGCTGGAGCTGTTCCGCTGGCTGTCGTACTACGACCGGTGCCGTCGGCATTCCGCCCTCGGCTACCTCGCACCAGCCGAGTTCGAAAGACTGATCACGTCACATACACTGTCGCTCGTCGCGTGAAACCCGGTGTCCATTCCCGAGGATCAACCTCAGTAGCCGTCTTCCAGGAGCGCGTCGGCGTCGGGGAGATGCTGGAAGCAGACGGCGATGCCTGTGTTGCGTGAGGCGGTGGCGTCATACATCGGCGCCGGCCTTCGCGGCTTGCTTTCTCACCCAGCTTGAGCAGCATGGCGGCGGCCCTCAACACATTCTTGCCACGGCTCAGCCAATAAGATCAAGTGGCGAGTGGCACCCGTGCACCGCTGATGCGCGAGCCCCACCGATGAACATGGCCATCAAAGGTGGATCATGCCAGCCGCCGGCGACGACGCCTCGCAGCTGTCACACACCAACTTGTATGGCCGTAGACGGTTAGGTCAGTCTCTGACAGCCTGAGGACTGCGGCGCTGATCCGATCCCGGCACTGGCTCGGACGAGTCGGCGCCCACTGCCACGATGCGGTTGTCACCGTCCACGTGTACGACCCGTGGGTTGAGCGTCCGGGCCTCATCATCAGCTACCTGAGCGTAGCTGATGATGATCACTAGGTCACCCGGCCTAATGAGGTGCGCGGCAGCACCGTTTATCCCGATGACGCCGGAACCGCGCTCGCCTTCGATGACGTATGTTTCCAGCCGCGCGCCGTTGGTGATGTCAACAATGTGGACGAGCTCGCCGGGCAGTAGATCGGCGGTATCGAGCAGGTCCGCATCTATAGTTACCGATCCCACGTAGTGCAGGTCAGCTTGAGTCACGGTGGCGCGATGAATCTTTGACTTGAACATAGTTCGAAGCATGGAAAATCCCCAACCAGTCTGCTTCTTACCTGGTTTGTGCAGGACAAGTGCCAGCAGAGTACAGCGATTCATGTTCCGATCGGCCGCCCCGATCCGTTCCAAACAGACGCACTGCTCCGCAACCAGTTCTGGGTGATGCCGGTACGCCATCCGGCCTGCATGCGATGAGTGGTGAGAGCAAAGACGAGAGGAGCCTGAGGTTGTTTGGTTCGGGGTTCGGGTGTCGTGCCAGTCGCGGTTGATTCTCAGGTCAGGCGTCGGCATACGATGCCGATCATTGCGACGTGGGTTATGGCTTCGGGCTTCGGCCCCCGCGCTGGCCTGCCTACGGCGGGCACCACCCTGCCGGTCATGGCGCCTTCCCTCACAGTGTGGCTACCACTGAGGTTCGAGCTCATCGAACACCCCGCCGAGATGTTGGCGACTCACGCCGCAGAACGCAGTAGTCGCAGACGGCCTCCTCGGGCTCGGACTCTTCCGCCCTGCTGTCAGGCGGGTGTGGAGCTTCTCCCAGACCATCACGATCGGGCCGACGAACTGGATGTTGGCCCGGGCGAGCATGTCGCAGTAGTCCTTCCAGGAGACACTCTTCTGGGCGCTCTTCAGCAGCAGGTGCCCGCGAGGCCGGTAGATCAGCGGACTCCTCTCGCCTGGCGGTGGTAGCACAGGGCCGCTACGGAGCTCCGCCGACGGGATCTGCCCCTCTCACTCGAATGACAGGGGCGTTTCCGCGCCGGCCCCAGGCCCCACACTCCGTCGCGAGCCCTTGGCCTGCGTAACGCCGCCGCGTGTTCGTCGCATTGAGGGCCCTGCGGGCGGGGCCTGCCAGGACCAGCCGTGCCGCTTCAGCAACCGCCACACCGTCGCCACCGACAGACTCAGCCGGAACCGGCGACGGACGACGGATCACACTCTGGACTCGGGCCAGCTTCCACCGCTCATCCTCGAAGTGATGCGCGACAGTGCCCTTGCCCAGCTCCTCCTCAAGCACGGCGAAACTGGGCCTCGGTGACGATCGGGGAGTTCGCCGAACCGGCAGGGTGCAATGCCTCCGCCGTGCCCTCCTCCCCGCCCTCGTTCCGCCCGGGTGCGCTCCAGGTTCCCCATCGAGGTGGCGCAGGCCCCCCGATGGAATCCGGACGGGGCTCGCCCCGGTACGGCACCGGCCTAGCGTGGCGGTGTCAATGCGACGCGGGATGCCGGGCGCGGGCAGTGGCCCGTACAGACCGGGACGAGCGGCGCGTCGCGCGCAGCGGACGCGCCACAGGCGAGGTGGGAGATGGGACGGGATGGCGGGCATCGCGGGATGGATCGACGGCGACCGTGATCTGACGGAGCAACACGTAGCGGTGGCCCGGATGGCGTCCGGACTCGTCGTGCGCGCCCGGCACGATGGCACCGACTGGACGGGACGGCGCGCCGCGCTCGTGCAGCGCACGGACCGGGCCTGGCGGGGGCCGACCGGGCCGGCCGCGGTCCAGGAAAACAGCCGCACGGTCGCCGTCGCGGTGTGCGACGGATACCTGCGTAACGCCGACAATCTGTGGAACGCGCTGGGTGGCGCCACCGGTCCGGGCTGCCCGCCGCCCTCGGCGTCCGAGGTGATCGTGCGCGCCTACCTGCGCTGGGGGAGTGAGCTGGCCGAGCGGCTGGAGGGACTGTATGCCTTCGCTGTCTGGGACGAACGCTCCGGCGAACTTCTGCTCGGTCGCGACCGGATCGGCATCAAGCCGCTCAGCTACACCGTGACGGATGGCGGCGTCCTGTTCGCGTCGGACGTCGCCGTGCTGGCCGCGCATCCCTTGGTCACCCCGGAGGCGGACGCCGGCGCCTTGTGCGCCCTGCTCACCCTGATGCGCGAGGACAGCCGGGGCGCGCTGCGCGGTATCCGCGAAGTGCCTCCGGCCACGGTCCTGCGGTTCACCGGGCATACCGTTCGTGCCCACCGGTACTGGAGGCTGGAGGCGCACGAGCATGTGCTCGACGCGGAGGCGACAACGAGGGAGGCCGACCATCTGCTGCGCGCCTCCGTGGCTGCCGACATCGCTGGGCATGAACCGGCCGTACTCCTCTCAGGCGGCCTGGACTCCAGCGTGCTCGCGGGACTGGTCGCCACCGGCACTCAGCGCGCGCCCGTCACTGCCACAGTGGCCTTCGCCCGGTCTGCGTCCCGGATACCCGACCGCCCCTTTATCGAGGATGTTGTCCGCTTCTGGGACTGCGACCACGAGGATGTCCTCGTCGACGTTGACCAGGTTTGCGACCCGGTCACGTTGTCTGAGGTGCTCGCCGCCAAGGACTATCCCACTCCTTGGGGCGACAAGAACGTCACCCCGTACATGCTGAGTCGGTCTCTGTCGGCGCGCGCCTCTGTCGGCCTATCGGGGGAGGCGGCGGACACCATGTTCGGCGGCCTCTACGGCGACCTGGACGGCGTACCCGAACTGACCACCTTTCCCTGGCTGGAGCAGGCCCGCCGGTTCGGCGTTGCACACGGCATCGGCACCGGACTGTTCGACCCTGACCTATTGCGCGTCCTGGACCTCGACGGATACCTGGAGCGCGTCTTTCAGGAGTCGGTTGCGCAGGTGCCCGTGCTACCGGGCGACTCACCGGGCCGCCGCACGGTACGGCAGATCGACTACCTGACAGTGACCCGGCTGCTCGAACAGACCATGCTGCATACCGAACGCCTTGGCGCGGCAGCCGGGATACAGATGCGCTTCCCCTTCGCTGACCCCGCGCTCTACTCGTTCATGTACAACGTGCCGGTCTCCATGAAGTTCACCGGGGGCCGCACCAAGAGCATTCTGCGTGACCTAGCGGCGGGCCTTGTTCCCCACTCGGTGCTAGAGCGTAAGAAATCCACTTTCCCTGCCCTTTACGACCCCCGCTACAAGGCGTCCGTCGTGTCCCGGCTGCGGGACCTGCTTGACGACTCGTCGGCACCCGTGCACGCCGTGACGGACCTGGGCGCCGCCGCTCGCGTCGTCGCCGACCCGGCACTGCTGGACCGGGGCGGCTGGTTCGGCCGTGCCGACGTCGAGATGCTCTTCCAGGTCGACGCGTGGTTGCGCCGCCACCAGGTACGGCTGCGGATCTGAACAGATCCACTTCCACCCGCGCCCCGGCCGCACCGGGGAACGCACCAAGACGAGACCACCACGCGCACAGCCCGGGAGAGGACTCCATGACCAGCACCCCGCACAGCGTGCCCCTTTCAGTGGGGCAAGAGGCCATGAAGGTGGCCTGGCAACTCGATCCGCATGCCTGGACCAACATCATCCCGTTCCCGCTCGCCGTGCGTGGCACGCTCGACCTCGGCCGGCTGTCCGTCGCCGTCGGCGCCCTGGCCGCTGCCTTTCCCCATCTCCGTGGCCGGGTCACCGCCGACCCCGGAGGTAACCGCCTTGATTGGTCCGACGCCCCGCCGATCCCGCTCACTGAGATCACGACCGAGCTGGGCCGCGAGGAGGCAGTGCGGCACGCCTGGCAGGTGCCGTTCGACCTGCACACCGGCCCCCTGGCGCGAGTGCAGGTCATCACTGGCCCTGACTGGCAGGTGCTGCTGCTGTGCGTGCACCATCTCGTGAGCGATGGCGCGTCCATGCTGCTCCTGCTGGAGGCACTGCGCCAGGCCTACACCGGCGAGCCCGTCACCGTTCCGCACGACCCGTACGCACTGGAGGCCCACGCCTTGCGCTCTGCGCGGCTGTCGCAGACCGCGGACGGCGAGCGGCACCGGGCTTACTGGACGGCCGAACTCGGCACCGATGTACCCGATCTCCGGCTTCCCGCCGCCCCTGAAACGCCGCCTCGATACAGCATGGTGAGCGACCTACTGCCTGCCGACCTGGTCGCCGGGCTGCGCGCCCGTGCCGCGGCTTGCGGAGTTTCGTACGTCACCGCCCTGATGGCGGGCTACTACGCCCTGCTGCGGCGGCACAGCGGCGCGTCGGATGTCTTGTCATTCGTTCCCTTCCACGGCCGGACGTTGGAAGAGGCCCAGCAGCAGGTGGGGTACTTCGTCAACCTGCTACCCGTACGGGCCCGCATGGGTAGGTCGGACACCTACGTCGATCTCATGCGACAGCTACGCGGCCGGGTCAAGAGCGCGCTCACCCATGGCGATCTCCCGCAGCCGACGATCATGCGGTGTGCGGGCATGGTCGGACCGCAGGCTCGAGAGTTGACGCACCGCAGCCTGTTCCAGTATTGGCACGCGGGCCTGCGCGACGGGCTTGACGTGATGGATCTGCGGCTGACCGTGCCCGGGTCACAGGCCGTCTTGAGCCTGCTTGATATCGAGAGTACCGCGGGCTTCACCCTGGCTGTGATGGTCCGTCAGGACAGTGCGGGAACCCACGTGCTGTGGAAGGACCCGGCCGGAGCACTGGGCGAATCCGTTCTCGCGACGCTGGCCGCCGACTACCACGAGGTGCTCTGGACGATCGCCGACGACCCCGACACCCCTCTCATCGAGACAGTCGGGACGCCCGACGTCCTCACGGCGGCCACCAACCCCGCGGCTGCGGGCACCACCGTCAACGCTGCCGCCCTGGCCGCGATGACCGAGGTGTGGGAGGACATCCTGGGAATCGACGGTATCGACCCAAAGGACAGCTTCTTCGAACTCGGAGGGCATTCGCTCCTTGCCGAGAGCCTCGTCATCGACGTCTCGCGCCGGTTCGGCCACGAGGTGGAGCTGCGCGCCCTGTTCACCTGGCCGCGCCTGGTGGAGTTCACCGAGCACGTCGTGGGACTGCTGGCGTGACGCCTGGGACCGCGCCCTCGGACATCCGACACCACCCGGTCCTGCGGGCCCTGTTCGCCGCCGAGTTCGTGTCGGTGCTCGGCAGCTCCCTGACCATTGTCGCTATTCCGTGGCTCATACTCACTGAGACCGGATCGGCCCGTGCCATGGGCGTGGTGATGGCGGCCCAGATGGCCGGGTCCGCCCTGCTCGGCACGTTGGGTGCCTCGTGGGCCGGACGCGCCGGGCCCCGCCGCACGATGCTGCTGGGTGACGCCTGCCGCGGCGTGCTGATCGCACTCGTCCCGCTGTTCACAGCCGCCGGTCCCCTTGCGGTGCCCCTCACCGCGGTCGCGATGTTCGTCATTGGCGGTCTCATCGCCCCCTATGCCGCCGCTCAGCAGGCGATGCTCCCCGGTATCGTCGGAGAGGAAGAGAGGCTGCTGAGCCGCGCCACCGCGGCCTTGCAGGGCACGATGCGGCTCAGCATGATGCTCGGCCCGCCCCTGGCAGGAGCGTTGGTCGGCCTGCTCGGCGCGACCCCAGTGGTCCTGGTGGACGCCGCGAGCTTTGCGGTGTCTCTCGTGCTGCTGCACCGCTGTCTGCCGAAAGAGGCCGCGACCGTGCCGCCGGCACGGCCGTCGCGCTTTGGTTCGGCGGGCGTGCGCACCTTGCTGGCCGACCCGCTGACGGCAACCTGGTCCCTGGCGCTGGTCTGCTCAGAGTTTGCCTGGCAGGGCCTGTTCGCGGCGATCCCCGTGGTGGCGCTGGAGTTCGGGGGCCGCGGAGCGACGGTGGCCGGCGTGCTGTCTGGTTCGTTCGCTGCCGCAGCCCTAACAGGGACCCTTCTGGTCGGACCTCTGCTGCGGCGGCTGCCCGCAGCGGTGCTCGCGGTGGGCGGGCGGCTGCTGCTCGCGCTGTCCTTCTTCGCGCTGCTGCTGCCGCTCGGCGTGACCGCCGTGCTGTGCTGTTTGGTGGTTGCCGGTCTCCTCAACGGCATATCAAGCGCACCGGTCTCGGCGGTGCGGGCGCTGCGCCTGCCGGCCAGCCTGCGCTCCGAAGCGCTTACCGTAGCCACAGCCGTCGCCCTGGCTGGCGGGACCTGCGGTCTGATCTTCAGCAGCTCCTCGATCCAGGCGACCGGCGCGCGGACCGTGTTCCTCGCTCTCGCCCTGGCCCAGGCCACGGCTGCCGTGCTGCACGTCGTCGGCCTGCTGGCCGCCCGCCGCCCGGTCGTCGTCCTGCGACAGGACACCGCCGGTTAGCCGTGATATCGGCCCGTACCGAGACGTCGTCACGCGACCTGAAACGGTGCACACCGGAACGGGCCCGTTTGCGACCGGCCCCGCCACCCGAGCGGGTCCGTGCCGACCTCCGGTCCGCACGGACCCCCGATCTTCCAGGAGTTCCGTTGACAGCCACTCCCGCCGGAGCGCCGGCCGACGTCTGGCGCAGCGTCCCACACCGCATGAGCATCGGCCTGAACCATCAGCTGCGCGACGACGGCTCGCTGCCCTCGGAGAACCTGACGTGCTTCGTGTTCGCCTTCCCTGGCTTGACCGTGGATGTCCCCCGGCTGGAACGCGCGCTAGCCCGGGCGGTGACCGTCAACCCCGCACTCGCCCACCGCTACCGAGTCGACCCGGACTACGGGCCGCAGTACCGAGAAGCGGACTGGCGGCCGACCGTCTACGTGGTCGAGACGACAGGTGCCGATGAGGAGGGGGTGTGGGCAGAAGCCCGCCGCGTCGCGGACGCGGAGATGCTCGCCCCCTTCGACCTACGCGACGGACGCCTGCTGCGGGTCGTTTGCGTGCGCGGTTCGAGCGGCGCGGGAACCGCCCTGGTGATCAAGGTTGACCACACCGTGTGCGACGGACTGTCATACGCCCAGTTGCTCGACGACCTCTCGGTAGCCTACGAGTGCAATGACGAGGCGGAGAACTTTGCCCCCACCCGGCGCCGTGCTTCCCTCGCCAGGGTCGCCGCCGCCGAGCGCCGCATCCTGGCGGGTGCCCAGCGGGATGAGCTGCGGGCGGCATGGCACGATCGGCTACCCGAAGGCGTCCCCGACATGGTGCTCGGCAAACCGACCCCCTGGCGCGCCTGCACGGCGGAGGGCGAGCAGGCCGCGGTCGTACTCACCGGAAGCGCGTACAAGCGGCATGCCCGGCAAGCCGCCGACCTGTCAGTTTCGAGCTTCATGCTCGCCACCGCGAAGCTCCTTCACGCGATGCGCCCAAGTGTGCTCGGACCGGACCTCAGCTTCTTCTCCCCGTTTCCCGGGCGATTCGTGCCCGCGGCCCGGGGCGTGCTCGGCAACTTCGTCAGCGTGCTTCCCGTCACCGTGGATGTCCCGCGCGTCGCCGGACTGCCCGCGACCGTCGAGGCGGTGCGCGAAGGCGTGCTGTGGACGATGCATCACCAGGGCATCCCCTTCGACGCGATCTTGGAAGCGGTGGGGAACGCCGATGCCACGAGCGGGGAATTCGCCTACCAACGCCGGTCGATCTTCTTCTCCGGCAACCCAGTCATGCGACTCGAATTGGAGGGCATAAGAGGCGAGCTGAGCGTGCCGACTTTGACGGACGCGATGTTTGACCTCAGTCTGTGGATCTCCGACACGGGCAGCGAACTGCGGGTCAGCGGCATCTTCCGCAAGCAGCTCCTCGATCGCGCCCTCGTAGAGGCCTGGCTGGCTGCTCTGTGCTGAGCCCCCGCACCTGGGCTCGCGTCGCCGCCGTCCCGATCGGGTTCTGCCCGGCTCTAGCCGCTTCAGGCGGACCGCAGAACGAACGGCAACGGAACCGGAATCACAGGCTGCGAAGCTGCGATCACTCGAACGGCCAACCCGGCGACGCCGGATGGCCATACGTGTCCCGGACCCGCCCGTGCTGGGCGTGCGTGCAATTGGAGGTTCATCACGTGCTGAAAGTCGAACCGAGCCCACCGCAGCGGCCCTCTGAGGCTGACCTGCCCCGCTTCCTGAAGATCTTGGACGATCCCATGTACGCGTCCCTCGTCGATCTTCAGGACCTGGTGAACTACGAGACGGCCGCATTCTGGCGGGCCCGCCGGGTCAAAGCGCTGCACCTGCCGGTGACCACGTCCTCGATCTCCTCGCCTATGGGCCTCGGCAGCGACTCGCTGCCGGTACAGGTGGACCTGTTCGGCATCCCCACCTACCTTGCCGACTCGATGCAGTTCCTGCTGGAGTACGGCTGCCGTATCGCAGACACCGGCTGCTACTACCTGATGCCCAGTTTCCGGGGCGAGGAGACGGACGCCACCCACCTCAGCCAGTTCTTCCACAGCGAAGCTGAGATCCCCGGCGGCTTGGACGACGTCATCGACGTTGCCGACGCCTACCTGCGTCATCTCACGGAGGCGGTCCTGCGCGAGCTGGAGGCCCCGGTCGCTCAGATCGCCGGCGGCGTCGAGCACCTCACCGACTTCCTGGCCAAGCCCACCACCCGCATGACGTTCGACGATGCCGTGGCCACCCTCGACGGCTCCGACGAGTACTTCGAGTTCCACGACGGGTGGCGCACCATCACCCGGGCGGGCGAACGCCGACTGATGGAACTGCACGGTCCGGCCGTTTGGCTGACCCACTTCGACCAACTGTCTGTGCCGTTCTACCAGGCCCACGACAACACCGGTCTCAAGGCCCTCAACGCCGACCTGCTGATCGGCCCGGGTGAGGTCATCGGCTGCGGCGAGCGCCACACCGAGGCCGCCCAGGCCCACAACGCCCTCACCGCGCACGGCGTCAGCCCAGACGACTACGACTGGTACCTGCGCATGAAGAAGGACAAGCCTCTGCACACCAGCGGCTTCGGGATGGGCGTCGAGCGCTTCTTCATGTGGGTGCTCCGCCACGACGACGTACGCGACCTGCAACTCCTGGAGCGCGCCAACGGCGTGCTCACCACCCCTTGACCCTCACCACCCCCTGACCCTCGCCACCGTCGCCGGCCCGGCGGCACCGCAACTCGTCCACCAAGGAGAAAACCTTCATGAATCTTGGCGACCTGACCGCTCAGCAGATCCGCTCCATGAACTACAACGAACTGATCTCCGTCGTGCGGGAGACCAACCGGCCGCCCGGTGGCGTCAGGACCATCTCGAACCTCGCCGCCCGTGCCCATCTCGGCAAGGACAGCCACGTCCTGGAAATCGGAACCAGCACCGGCATCACGGCCATTGAGCTGGCCCGGCTGGTGGGCTGCCGCGTCACGGCGATCGACATCAACGAGCGCAGTATCGCCGAGGCCCGCCGCCGTGCCGAGAGCCTCGGTGTGGCGCACCTCATCACCTTCGAGGTCAACGACGCCACTGCGACGGGCTACCCCGACGACACCTTCGACATGGTCTTCTGCGGCAATGTGACCTCCCTCATCCCCGACCGCGCGCAGGCACTTGCCGAGTACTCCCGAGTGGTCAAGCCTGGAGGCTTCATCGCAGCAATCCCGATGTATTACGTGAAGCAGCCCTCCGAGCAGCTGCTCGCGGACGTCACCGCAGCGATCCAGGTGACGGTCGAGCCACTCGAGGAGGCCTACTGGCTGGACTTCTTCCTCGGCGATGGCCGCGTCCCGTTCACCCAGGAGCAGTACACCTTCGACTGGATCTCCGACGAGGTAGTGGACTCTTTCGTCCGCGACATCCTCGCCCGACCGCACCTTGACGAGCTGTCGGCCGAGGCTCGTGAGGCTCTGGTGGAGCAGTACGCGGTCTACATGCGCCTGTTCCGCGACAACCTCTCCGAGATGGGCTACACCGAGCTGCTGGTGCGCTGCGAGGTTGACGAGCTGGGCGAGCCCGAGCTCTTCACTGCCAGCCCGGTACTCCCGCGTTCTTGACGCCCTCAGTCGGCACCGGACTTCCCTCCGTCCGGTGCCGGCCCGCCCGCCGTCGAGAGCGGGAACGCCCGTCCCGAAAGAGGCAACCGTCCGTGAAGCTTCCTCCGTTCGTCCACGTGGCGCCGAGCCGCCTCGGCGACGCGGTGGCCCACCTTGCCGAGGCCGCACCACGCGAGGCCCTGCCACTGGCGGGCGGCCAGAGCCTGATCCCGCTGATGGCGTCCCGGGCCCGCACCCCGCGCGTCCTCGTGGACCTTTGCGACCTGCGGGAACTGACCGGCGTGACAGAACGGGACGACTGCCTCGTGGCGGGCGCCATGACCCGCCAACACGCGCTGGCCGCGGACCCCCGGATTCAGGACATGGTTCCCCTTGTTGCCGACGCCGCCGCCTACACCGGACACGCCTCGGTACGGCACCGTGGCACCCTCGGCGGCACGCTCTCCCTTGCCGCACCTGCCGCGCAACTGATCACCGCCGCTCACGCTCTCGACGCCCGGCTCCTCCTCACCGGCCCTGGTGGGGACCGTGAATGCGCCCTGCGGACTTGGCTGCGCGGCCCGTACACCACAGGACTGCGGCACGGCGAACTCCTCACCGCCGTGGCCCTACCCCTGCGTAGGACAGGCAGCGGGCACGCCCTACGGCAGATGGTCCACCCGGCTGGCGGGCGGCCTGTCGCCTGTGTCGCCGCGATCGTGGATACCGCCCCGGACGGCACCGTACGGCGGGCCGAACTCACGGTTAGCACAAGGGTGTCCACGCCTTCTTCGGTCGACGTGACTGCCCGGCTTGCCGAGGCATCCGACTCTGCCGAGGCGACCGTTCCGGCCGACGTCGAGCAGGAGCGCGGGGCACCTCCGGCGACGTACTGCCGCCGCGCGGTACGCGTCCTGGCCGATCAGGCGCTGACCGAGGCGATCACCAGGGCACGCCGTCCGGACCCCAGGGCACTGCTCATCCCGAGGTGGGAGACACCATGACCTCCGAACCTACCCTCAGCGCTGAGTCGCGCGCAGGCCGGACACACCGGTCGAACTGCCGCACTCTGGCCGACCACCTGCGTGGCTGCCTCGGCCGCAAGTCGGTCCGGTTGGGCTGCGAGGACGGCGTCTGCGGCTCCTGCACCGTCGTCCTGGACGGCCGTACTGCCCGCTCGTGCACCATCCTCGCCCCGCAGGCAGAGGGACTCACAGTCCACACTGCAGAGGACACCGGAGACGCGCTGATGCGGCACCTGCGCGAGGTGCTGTGGGCTGAGCACGCCTTCCAGTGCGGATTCTGTGCCGCGGGCTTCCTTATGGAGATTCACGCCCTGCTCAGCGAAAACCTCAACGCGACCGAGGAGGAGATCCGGCGGAGACTGGCGGGCAATCTGTGCCGCTGCACCGGGTACGAGAGCATCGTCCGGGCGACGCTCACCGCCGCACAGACATACGCGCCGGGCCCGGCCTCCGACGGACACCCGGCCGCCGAAGCCACCGCGCTCCAAGACGCTGCCCCGGCGCATCCCGCCACCATTGATCCCCGAGTCGGCACCAGCGCGCTGCGCGAGGAGGACCGTACCGTCCTCAACGGCACAGCACGCTATATCGCCGACCTCGACGTCCCCGGCACCCTGCACGCGCGTTTTGTGCGCAGCACCCGGCCGCATGCCCGGATAACCGGCATCGACACCACCTCCGCCCGCTCCGTCCCCGGCGTCGTCGCCGTGATCACGGCCGCCGACATGCGCGACACCCACCATCCGATCGTCGTGGCCTGCCCACTTGAGGGCTACATGCCTCCGGCCTTCACCCCACTCGCCGCCGACCGGGTGCGCTTCGAGGGGGATCCGGTCGCCCTCGTCGTCGCCGACGACCCCTGTGTGGCCGAGGAAGCCGCCGAGCTCATCGGCATCGAGTACGACGACCTGCCCCCCGTGCTGGACGCCCGCGCTTCCGCCAGCGGCGCGTACCCACCGCTCTTCGCCGACCTGGACGGCAACGTCCTCTACCGCGAGCATCGCACCCATGGAGACGTGGAGCAGGCGTTCTCCCGGGCTACCCGGGTGGTACGGCACCGCTTGAGCCAGGAGCGCGTGCAGAATGCGCCCCTCGAACCCCGCGGCGGCCTCGCCGCCTACGACCCGCGCAGCGGACGGCTGACCTACGACGTGGCGTCCCAGTCTCCGAACTCGCACCGTGCCTTCCTGTCGCAGGTGCTCGGACTGGACCCGGAACAGGTCCGGGTGCGGGTCCCGGCCAACATGGGCGGCTCGTTCGGCATCAAAGGAGGCGTATTTCGCGAGGACGTGGCTGTGTGCTGGGCAAGCATGCGTCTGCGCCGTCCGGTGCGCTGGATTGAGGACCGCCGCGAGCACCTAACTGCGGCCGGACAGGCCCGCGGCGAGGAGATCGACATCGAGGTGGCGCTTGGCCCGGATGGCGGTCTGCTGGCGCTGCGCGCGGACCTCGTCGTCGACCAGGGTGCCTACCCTGTCCCCCCGATAGCCAGCGCCGTCTTCGTCGCCATTGTTCGTTGCCTGATCCCCAACTGCTACCGCGTGCCGGCCTACGAGTTCACCGGCCGCCTGGTCCTCACCAACCGCACCCCGTACGTCGCCTACCGTGGCCCCTGGGAGATGGCCACCTTCGCCGCGGAACGCACCATGGATCTAGTCGCCCGCGCCTTGAACGAGGAGCCCGTCGACTACCGGCTGCGCCACCTGGCTCCGGTCGACGGACCGGACCCGCGCATGATCACCGGTGCCCGCCTGGTCGATGTGCCCGAACTAGGCTGGACCCTGGGCCGCGCCCGGCGTGAGGCGGCCCTGGAGGAGTTCAGGGACCGGCAGGAACGGGCGCGGGCTGAGGGCCGCCTGCTTGGTCTCGGCATCACCTCTCTGCTGGAACCTGCGCCCGGCCCGTGGAGCCTGCACGAGGCAATGGGCGCCCACATGGGGCCGGAACCCGTCCGACTACTGTTCACCCCGGCAGGCCGGCTGGAGGTCAGAACCGGACAGATCCCGCACGGCCAGGGCCACGTCACCACGCTCGCGCAGATCGCCGCGGACACTCTGGGTTTGCCGCTGGACGCCGTCGACGTCATCTTCGGCGACACCGCGGCCGTCCCCTACAGCCTGGCCGGGACCGGAGCCAGCCGCGCCGCTGCCCTCGCGGGTGGGGGAGTGCTGCGTGCCGCGCGCACCCTGCGCCACCGCCTGCTCGCTGCTGCGGCGGCCCGCAGCGGACACCGTGTCGACGAGCTGGACGTTGCCGCCGGACACGTAGTCACGGCCCGCGACGGCCGTACCCTGTGCTCGCTCACTGCTCTGGCCGCCGAGTACGCCGCCACACCGCAGGGACGGACCCGACTGGACGTGTCCCAGGTGTTCGACAGCGAAGAAACCGGTTGGGCAGAAGCCACCCACTGCTGCTGGGTGGAAGTCGACGCGGACCTCGGCACGGTCGCCGTACTCCGCTACCTGATTGTGGCGGACAGCGGACGCATCATCAACCCGGCCGTCGCGGATGGCCAGTTGCGCGGCGGGGTCGTCCAGGGCATCGGCACGGTGCTGCACGAGAGGTCTGGTTACGGCCTCGACGGCAGACAGCTCTCCCGCGACCTCACCGAGTACCTCCTACCCACCTCGCTCAGCGCTCCGGCCATCGACATTCTCCACCTGGAGTCGCAGCGCCCAGGCGACGTTCCCTTCCGCGGACTCGGTGAGGGTGGCGCCGTGCTGGCCCCCGCCGCTGTGGTCGGTGCGGTCGAGGACGCGCTCGCCCATCTGGGCGTCCGTCTCACCGAACGTCACCTGCCGCCCTGGCGGGTGCTGGAGATGCTGGCGGCCCAGCGCATCCCGACAGCTGCACCGGAGTACCGATGAAACTGAGCAAGATTCCGCACGGTGAACAACTGGGCGGCCCCTTCCCTGATCCGCATACTGACGCCGACCTGCCGCACCACCTCGGCCTCACCCGCTTCACCGACGCTGGCTTCCCCTGGTTTTCCCCGGTCGGCCAACGCCTGATCACCCGTATCCAGGGAATCGTGCGCGACGAGATGGAACGCGTCGGCTACACAGAGTTCCGCGGACCGGCCATCAGCCGAGTGGACACCGTGGCGCCAGCCGGCTGGCTGGAAAGGTTCGGTGACGAACTCATCGACTTCGCCCCGCCGTTCGACCAATACACCCTAGCCGCCACCAGCGAGGAACCGCTGCTGGCGTACCTCGGCTCCGCCGGCCTGACTTCCCACCGGCAGTTGCCAATGCGTCTGTTCGAGTTCCGGGAGATCTTCCGCTTCCGGGACCGGCCGCAGGGCATCTACAACTCCCGGCAGTTCCAGTGCTGTCTGTTTGCCAGCCTGGACGCCGACCACGCCGGATACCTGCGCAGCGCGGCCCACGCCCAACGCACCGTCCGCGCGGTCCTGAAACGGCTGCACCTGCGTGCTGAACTTGTCAGCGACGCATCGACCGGCGGCTTCGAGTTCATCTTCCCCTATGCCCGCGGCGACCGGCCGCGTAGCCGCACCATCCCCTACCACCGAGACCCCTCGCGCCCCACCACCGCGGAGGACGACGTCCCGCAGGGCGGCATCGCGATGGGCTACGGCTATGCCCACGTGTCCTCCTTCGACGTCCGCTTCCGCGATGCGGACAATCAATTGCGCACCCCGGTCATGGGAACCTACGGCCTGGGCGTCCAGCGGTGCGTCCTCGCGCTGCTGGAGCAGCACCGCACCCCAAACGGAGTCGCGCTGCCCGCCGCCGTACGCCCCTTCGACGTACTGGTCACAGCACAGGGCAGAAGTCCCGCCGCTACCGAGGCAGCCGAGTGCATCTACGACGACCTGGTCGCGGGAGGCCTCAGCGTCGTCCTCGACGACCGCCATGGTGCCTCCATGGGCAGGCGCATGCGATTCGCGGACCAGGTCGGCGTGCCCTGGCGCGTGGTGATCAACTCCGCAGGGACCGTGGGATTGCGTGCCGCGCGCGGCTCGGACGAACCCGAACGCGAACTGACCAGCACCGCCCTGCTGGAATACATGATCCTGCGCGGCCACGAGGAGTGGGCGGACCTGCAGTCCTTCCCCGTCGAGACAACAGGAGCAAGCCAATGACCGCACCGAGCGCGACCACCACGGCAGATCCGAAGCACGCCGACCGGGCCCGTTGGCCCGCGCTGCTGCCCGCGAACGCCACCCTGGGCGTGTGGGCACCGAGCAGTCCGGCACCCGTGCTCTTTCCCCGCCGTTTCGCGCGCGGTCTCGCGTCACTGCGTGAGCGCGGGTACACCGTGGTCGTGGGGGAGTCCTGCCGTGCCGCGCAGGGAGCAGGCACCCTGCCGCCGCAGGCGCTCGCCGAGGAACTGCATGGCCTGCTGGAGGAGACCGCAGGTGTGATTGCGGCCGTCGGCGGGTGGACACTGACCCCTGTCCTCCCGTACTTGGACTTTGACCGCATCGGCCGGGCCGGCAAGCCACTGATCGGGTACAGCGATCTGACGTCCCTGGTGAACCTGGTGCCCCGGCGTTCCGGGCTGGTCGCCTTTCACGGCCCGATGGTCGTCTCGGAATGGGGCGAGTGCGCTGGCCCTTGGGAGCTGACGGCGGCTGAGTTCGACCAGGTGCTGGGTCGGGACCACTCCTGGATCGAGCGGCAGGTGGGCACGGCGGGACAGGCGGAACAGTGGTCGGACGAGAATCTCTTCTGGGACCGCGACGACGATCGCCGCAGGCAGGGAAACAGCGGTGAGCAGCCGCCGCGGACCCTGCGGACCGGAGAGGCGACGGGACCCCTGTGGGGTGGCTCCTTGCTGGTGCTGGGCTTGTTGCTCGGAACGGACCTGTGGCCCGATCCGGCCCCCGGCTCGATCGTCTTCCTGGAGGCCGACGGTCTACCCCCGGACGAACTTTGGGCACGACTGGAGCAGTTCCGGCTGGCCGGGGTCTTCGACCGCGCCGACGGTGTGATCATGGGTAAGATTAGCAACCCTCGAGCGACACCTTTCGGCTACACCGGTTACGACGACGTCCTGCGCCGTACGCTGCCGTCTTCGATCCCCGTCGCCGCGGGCTTCGACCTGGGCCACGCGGACCCGATGTCCACCCTGCCAGTTGGCGGCCGGGCACGTCTGACCTGCCGGGACACGGCCACACCGACACTGAGCCTGCTGCGTGAACCGTCCCAGTGACCTGGATTACCGCGCAGATGGTCCTGATATCCCCCAGTGGATCACCGTCCCGCAGCACATCCCACCGTGCGCTGCGCGAGGCCAGCGGCCGTTACGTGTTGGCTGGGTCCACGCGGCGGAGTCCCACGACGGCACCGGCGGCGACGAGGAAAGTCGCCGGCCTGATGCGGCGGCGCCCGAGGCATGGGAGCGTTTCGGTTCGTTCCGTTTCCTCCCTCTCAAGGGTTTGCGGGCAGCCTTCCGTCGACTGCGCAAGAAGAAGTGCTTACCAACACAGAGCCTTTGGGCTGAGCACATACATGTGCGCTGATTCGTGATTGTTGAGGAAGGATGCGATGATGCAGAGTTCGATTTCCCATGGTGCTCTCGAGGGAGTGGAGTATCCGTGACTTCTGATGATGCTCTTTTGGAGGGTGTGGATCCTTACGGTGCCCAGGTTTTGCGTGAACCCGCAGACACCTACGCGAAAATTCGAGAGGCAGGTCCTGCGGTCTACTCTCATGATCGAAAAGTTTGGCTCGTAGGTCGATATGACTCTGCATCTCAAGTGTTGCGGAATTATCGTGAATTCCGCTCCGGGCTCGGGGCAGGCTATACGCGGGTGCCGGAGCACGGAAATAACTACCCACTGGTTGACAGCGATCCGCCTCGCCATACGCGTGTTCGACGCTCCGTTCAGCCAGAGTTCGGCCGTGAGTCGATGGAGAAGCTTCGTCCGGTAGTCCGCGCAGTTGCTGTCGGATTGGTGGAGGCGGCCACTGTGGCCGGCCAGATCGACGCCGTTTCCATGTTTGCGTCACGACTGCCCGATCTGTCTACCCGGCTGCTCACTGGTGTTGAGCCACCCGATTCCCTCACTATGCAGGCCTGGAGCAACGCGGTGGGCCAACTGCATGGCCCGAATCTTGACCCGCGCGAGAGCGACTTGGCTTTTCAGGCGTTCAACTGGCTGTCCAATGAGGGCGTGGCTATGTTGCCGAAGCACTGCATGGGGCACCGTATTATGGAAGAAGGTGGAACAAACGGTGCCCTGGCAGACTCTGAGCGGTTGACGATGCTTTTCTCCATCTGGTTGGCTGGCATCGATTCCTCAAGCGGGCTTATTGGTAATGCAGTGAATGCCTTCGCCGAGTTTCCTGATCAATGGGATGCTGTCCGCGCCGACCCCAGACTGATTCCGAACGCTGTGGAGGAATTGATGCGCTGGGACTCGCCGCTGCGCTCTGTGTACCGCCGCACGGTTGCCCAAGTGGACGTTGGTGGGATTGTCATTCCCGCTGATGCGGACGTGTGCGTGCTGATACCGCCCGCCAATCGTGATCCACGTAGATTCACCGAACCAGACCGCTTGGATATCAGCCGCGTCGACGCCAAGGCGCATCTAGCCCTCGGCGCATCGATCCACCTTTGTGTGGGAGCTCCTCTCGCGAGGATGGAGGCGGTCGAGTTTCTTACAGCTTTGTCCCGACGAGTCCGCCGCATTGAGCGCACCGGGCCTGCGATTCGTGCGGCAAGCCAGACTATGAGCAAGTTTGAGTCGTTGCCGGTACGGCTTATCGCCGGCTGATCCCTGGGCCGGGGGCATCGGGCGGGAGGAACCCCCGTAGTAGCGATTGACCGTGAGTCCCGACCTTGCCGTCGTAGCCCTTGGCGGTGTCTTCAAAATCTTGAGTGATGGATCATAGGCAGGTGATACGTCGCCATGAACTGTCGGATGCGGAGTGGGAGTTCGTCCGGCCGCTGCATACCCGGTTCCTCCGGTGGGCTCTGGACGGCACGTCTGAGCGGATGCTTCAGGCTGCGCAGGTGAGAGCGGATGCGGCGGGGGACATCGACTGGCTCGTGTTGGTCGGCTCCACCGTCGTACGACAAGGCCACCGAGTCCTACCAGGCAGCCGTCACCCTCGCATCGCTCCTAGCGTGAGCGTGATATTTGAAGACAACTCCTAGCTTGATCTTCAACCTGTGCGGCGGGGCCGTGGTGTCGCGGACTTTTTGGGTTCTCGGGTTCGTGGTGTCTGTTTTGCGGACTGTGTGCACGTCGTGGCGTGGGGTGGGTCGGGTGTTCTTGCGGCCTGGGGGGGCGTCCGGGGCCGGGGCGGGAGGGTTTCGGTGCTTGAGCTGGGCAGGCGGCTTTGGGGTGGATGTGCTGAAAGTTGCGGTGTACTCGGGCGGGGGTGAGCCTGTCCGGTGGTGTTGGTCTCTCCCACGGCCGGCGTAGGTCGGCTGCCAGTGTTCGGGCGAGTCGTAGTCGGGTGTAGGCGGCGAGGATGAGCCAGGTCTGTCGCACCTACGGTCGGGGCAAGGGCCAGCACATCCCGGTCCCAGGCTGGCCGTACTCGATCGTCTGCGCGCTCGAGCCGGGCCGCACCTCATGGACCGCACCGCTGGCCCCACTGCGTCTGAGACAGGATGCGTTCCGGTGAGGTGTGGGCGTCGGGCCGCAGCCAGCAGGTGAGGTCGACGGCCAGGACCAGCCGGCCGTCGGCAGCCCGCGACGGTGGAACCCCGGCCAGTGCCCGCAGGAGCCGGCCGGTATCTGCCCGTCCATGCGCCACAGCCGCGTAGAGCCCGCCATGACCGCGGCGGTGTTCACCCACCAACGACAGCTCGGCCAGCGATCCCACCGGCCCGTCGCCGCACAGAACGGCATCAGCCAGCTCGAACAAAACGTCCGAACGAGCGGTCAGACAGGCGCAGAACACGCGCGCGCGTGTTCCTTGGTCGGAGCACATGATCAGACGAAGGCCGCCTCCATGTACGGCGGTTACCGAACCGGGTGATCAACTTCGACGCAACCTTCGACGACGGACGTTAAAGATCAAGCTAGGGGCTGGCCACCCTAGTGGTCTGGCTCCGAACATGATTCGACAGCGAGGTCTACAAGAAGCGCATCACCGTCGAACGCGCCATCAGCCGCCTCAAGGGCCCACACCTTCACCTCGGCCGAGAGCCCGGGTGAGGACTTCACCTTCCTCTACTTCGGCGACGCCCAGAACGACCCGTCGTCGAGGTGGGCCCCCGGTGGTGAAGCAGGCGTACGGGCGCCCCCCCGACGCGGTCGGCAGCGTCAACGCCAGCATCGGTGACGGCCGTTCGATGGCGGCCCCCGCCGTGGCTTTCCGCATGCAGCCAGGACCCTCCGGACCCGGAGAAGCTGTGGCTGGAGATGCAGAGCCGCTGGCTCGACGAGATCCTCGAAAGCGACCCCAACAATGGGGCCGTCGCAGTGTTCCACCAGCCCGTCTTCTCGGCCGCCGCCGGCCGTGACGAGAAGCCGGTCCGCGATGCGTGGCTGCCGGCCTTGCAGCGCAATGACATCGACCTTCCGGTGTGCCGAGTACGGGCATGGCCCGTCCGTGACCCCTCACCCGCCTGCGGCCGGAACCTCAAATCGGCCCGCCCGGTGTTCGCGGGCGATCTCCTCCAGCCGGGTCCGGTCCAGCTTGCCGCTGAGCGTGAGGGGCATCCCGGACAGCTCAAGGAACTTGACCGGCACCATGTGCGCGGGCAGGAACGCGGCCAACTTCCCGGGCAGCTGTCCCGCCACGTCCGAGCCGCCGTCCGTATCCCGGGGCACGAAGCAGGCCACCAGCATGGGTTCGCCCCGCCGACTCGGCACCATCACCACTGCACCAGCCACAACCCCGGCACACTGCTGGAGGCGGCTCTCGATCTCGCCCAGCTCCACGCGCATCCCGCGCACCTTGACCTGACGGTCAACCCGGCCTAGGTAGCGCAGCGTGCCGTCGCCTTTCCGGACAGCGAGGTCCCCGGTCTTATACCACACGGAGCCGTTGGCGCTACGCAAGAACACCCGTGAGGTCAGATCGGGACGGCCGAGATAGCCCTCTGCGATACCGCGGGCGAGGTGGATTTCCCCGATCTCCCCATCAGGCACGGCTTGTCCGTCCGCGAAGAGTTCCACGTCGACATGCGGGAGGGCGGTGCCGATGGGCGTGCCCGGCGCGTCGTGCTGTGCCAGCACCCGCGGGGTGAGTTCCTGGCATGTCGCGTACACCGTGCCCTCGGTCGGCCCGTACAGGTTGTGGTAGCGAGCCTTCGGGGACAACCCCAGCGCCGACCAGCGCGCCACCATCGCTGGCTCCACTGGCTCACCCGCCAGCAGCACCCGGCGCAGGTCGGGAAAGGCCGCGCCGGTTCGCTCGGCGGCGTCGAGTAGGTAGCGGAAGACGGTGGGGACCTGGCTGAGGACTGTGGCGCCCTCCTCTGTCAGTAGGGAGGCTAGGCGCCGTGGATCGCGCAGCGCGGACTCCGGCACCGCCAGCAGACGGGCGCCAGTGACTAGCGGAGCCCAGGACTCCGCCAGGCTCACGTCGAAGCAGGGGGAGGTGGATTGCGCCCAGGCCTCGTCGGGGCCGAGCTCGAAGGTCGCCACAAACCCCTTGAGGAAGGCGGCTAGGCTGGCGTGGGACACCACGACCCCCTTGGGTCGGCCCGTCGAGCCCGACGTGTGAATAACGTAGGCGGTGCCAGCCGGTACCTCGGGGGCGGCGGTCTGTACCGCCGATGACGTGTTCAGGATGAACCCGCCATCGTCCGTAGCCGTCACCACGGCCCGCACGCCTGCGTCGGCGAGCACAAAGTCTTGGCGGGCCTGCGGGTAGGAAGGGTCCACCGGAACGTATCCGCAGCCGTGCTGCCAGATGCCCAGCACGGCCGCGTAGGTGCGCCAGCCGCGCGGCATGCGCACCCCCACGAGCCCCCCGGGCTCGATGCGCGCTCCCTCCAGCAGGCGCCGGACGTGCTCAGCGCCCGCTCCGAGGCCGTCATAGGTGACGACACGCCCAGGCTCGGTCACCGCGATTCTTCCGGGATGGTCGGCAATGATCTTCCCGACCCAGGAATGTACACGGTCATCCATGGCGTCGAACCACCCCTCTGCTGGAAAATCCGTAGTGCGCGAGGGCACTGTCGAGCCGGGACGCTAACGAGCCGGTGAGCGGCTGGTCAACACGTTCCTGGCCCGTTCCGTCCGAGGTGCGAACCCCTTCCGGGCAGGAGAAGAGACCGCGCCGAAATTCAGTGGCCAGAGTTTCGGCCGTACTGGGATCCGATTCTGCGGGAATGCGGGCGACGGCGGCTGGCTGAAGGCGGCCTGAAGCGTTGCCCGAGGCAACCGAGGCGGAACCGAGGCGGAACCAGCGGCAGACACGAATGCCCCGCTGTTCCTGTCCGGTCCGGAAGCCGCGGGGCGGCCCTGGGCCCGCTGAGGAATGCCGCAATTGCTCAGGCTGGCGGCTTTTCGGGCCCCGATACTTTGCTGCTGTGCAGGTCGGTGAGGTGGCCGGGGTATGGCAGGCACCGGACGCACAGGTGATCGTGGGAGACGATAAAGCCGGTTACCCCGTGGCGTCGGCGCACGCCCGGAACGTAGCAGAAGTCGGAGACTCCCCATGCCCCAACGTGACCTTCAGGAGGTCGATCCCGCGGGCCCGCGCAAGCCGGTGTTCCGGGTACTGGGCCCACTGGAGATGTGGAACGAAGACATCCGGATCAACCCGGGGGGCAGCAGACAGCGCCATGTCCTGGCCACGTTGTTGATCTACGCTGACAAGGTGGTCCCGGTCGGACGGCTGGTCCGCGCGGTCTGGGGCGAGGACGTGCCCCATACTGCCGACAATCAGATCCGCAAAATGGTCTGGGACCTGCGGCGGAGACTACCGGCCTCGGTGCCCATCGTCACCGAACCACCGGGCTACCGACTCGTGGTGGGAGAAGGCCAGCTCGACGCCCGCTGCTTTGAGACCCTACTGAGCCGGGCGGAGACCGCGGTTGCCGAGGATCGTGTCGACGCCGCCGTGAAGCACCTGTCCGATGCCCTGGGCCTGTGGCGTGGACGGGCGTTGAGTGGCATGACTGGCTCGGTGGTCACGTCCGGCGGACGCGACTTGGACGAGCGACGGCTTGTGGCGACCGAACGGTGTATCGACCTGCGGCTGGCACGTGGTGAGGCCCGGTCCCTAGTGCCCGACCTGTACTCCTTAGTGGCCGTCCACCCCTTGCATGAAGGGCTGCGTGAGCGACTCATGCTCGCTCTGTACCGGATCGGCCGGCGCGCGGAGGCCCTGGACGTGATGGCGCAGGGGCGTGTTGAACTCGTGGAACTCGGCATCGAGCCGGGCACCGGACTGTGCCGCCTGCAGGAGCGCATCCTCAACGACGACCCGAGCCTCACCCTCCCCGAACCCGAACCTGACTCCAAATCTGAACCGGAGCCTCGGGCAGTGGCCTCCGGTGATGCGCCGACCAGCACCACCTCCGTACCCCCCAAGCACGAAGCCCTCTCCGCTTCCAAGTCCACGGACACGCTTTCCCTCCCGCAGCGGCCACACGGCAACCTCCCCTACGACCTACCTGACTTCACCGGCCGCCGCCGCGAACTCGACGTCCTGATGGAACTCGGCGCCCGAGTCAGCGACCAGACGCCCACAATCGTCACGCTCACCGGCATGCCCGGCGTGGGCAAGACCGCCCTCGCCGTGCACGCCGCCCACCGCCTGTCCGGTGCTTTTCCCGAAGGACAGCTCTTCCTGGACCTGCAGGGGCTCACCCCACACAGCGGCCCGCCCACTCTCGCGGATGCCCTGCAGCACCTGCTGCTCACTCTGGGCACGCCCTCGGACGGCATTCCCGATGATCTCGTAAGCCGGCTGGCGACCTGGCGGCGGGCCGTGGCCGGACGCCGTGTGCTGATGGTCCTGGACGGTGTGGAGGACACGGCAACGATCCGTCCGCTACTGCCGGGTACCGGCGGTTGCCTCGTCATGGTGACCAGCCGCACCGTCGTAGCGGACCTGGATGGGGCTGTCCCGCTGCCCCTGGCCCCGCTACCCGAAGCGGACGCCACCGACCTTCTTGGCCGCATCATCGGCGTTCACCGCATCGGAGACGCCGCCGAAGCCTGTGCCCTGGTCACCGCCTGCGGCCGGCTCCCGCTGGCGGTGCGGATCATGGGTGCCCGGCTCAACAACCGCCGATCCTGGAGCCTGGAGTACGCGGTCCACCGGATGCACCGGCATGATCTGCGGCTGCGCGAACTTACCTTTGCCAACCGCAGCGTGGCCGCCGGGATCGACCAGTGCTACCGCCGGCTGAGCCCCGCTCAGCAGCACCTGTTGCTCACCCTGCGCTCGACGCCGTCTGGCGGGTTCGACGACCGCACCGCCGCGCTTCTCGCGGGCGTCCCCACGACTGAGGCGGAGGACGCCCTGGACGGCCTAGTCGATGCCTGCCTGCTGCAGGCTCTCCCCCACCCAGGCCGCTATGCGCTGCCCGAACTGATCCGCAGCTTCGCCGTCCAGAAGGCCACGGCGGCTGGCTCCGGCACCGGACCCACACTAGCCGCCATGGGTCCGCGCGAACACACCCGGCAGCCCGTGGAGGTCTGACAGCCCTGCCTTGTCAACGATTGGCGGGCTCCGTCTGTGTCGGCGCCCGTCCGGGCCCGCCGGTGGGCGGGGCCGCTTGCGGAATGGCCGCTCAGTGTGCGTCGCGGTCGATGCGGCGGCGCTGGTGCAGGGCGGCCCGCTACGGGTGCGCGCGCCTCCTTGAGTGCTGCGCGGTCTCGCTTGTGGGCGGCCCGCTGAAGCCAGGTCCGACTGTCGTCCTTGAGCGGTTCACCCAGGACGATGAAGCGCTCCGCGATGTCGATGGCGCGTCCGGCAAGCTCCACGCGCCGCACACTGCTTGCCGCTCCAGCGGCCCTGGCTTGGCCTCCCTGCCCCCGGCCGGTTAATCGAGCTGCCTGAGCTGCCCACCGGTGCTCATCAGGTCGCTCGGCACTACCGCTTCACGAGCGGCCCCGCGGTGCTCCTCACTCCTGGACACGTCCGCCGCTACTACAAGTGGCTCACGGATGGGCAGGAGAGCCCGCTGCCCACAACTGCCCGCGTGGACCTGGGCAGGCTGAAGTAGCTGGAAGCCACCCTGATCCACTACGCGCGCCAACTCCACCTCGCCGGCTTGCCCTCCTGATCAGCCGCCCGCACTGTCCGGCCCGGTCTTCCCTTCCGGGCCGGAGGGTTTCCCGCGCCCTCGTGTTCGAGGACGAGCCGCGCATGACGATCGCGCTCCACGACGGCGACGGGGCGCGCCTGGCAGTCACAGGCGCGGCCACCGGCTACTACGAGATGCGGCTCGACGCGGCGGAGGCCGCCACCCTGCTGGCGGGACTCACTCGTGCCGTGGCGTACGACCGCGACGCCATCATCACCGTGGCCGGCCTCGCCGATATCAACGGAGACCACTCCTACGGATGGACGTGGCGCATCGCGGACGGCTCCCTGGACGACGACGCAGCCCGTCCGCTGTTCGACCCCTACACCGAACTCAAGGGCGCCGAATTCCCGTACAAAGCGCGCTGTGGCATGAGTTCAATCAAGCCGCATGGAGGCATGTCGAGTTGACCACCCTTGAGGCCAGCTCCTACGGCACCGCCACCCGGCCCAGGCGGCGCTTCCTGATGGCAGTGCGCAGCGGCGCGCTCAGCGTGCCCGCCTCCCCGCGGGAGCCCATGCCGACGACCTCGTTCGGCGCGGCGCTCGGCTGGCCGGCGGGAGAAGAGGTCAACACTCGCGGCGTGTGCGGTGTCGATCCCGCCACCGGGCGACCGAAGGGGGCCTCCCGTTCTCATCGATGTCGACATTCCGACGCACTAGGTGCCTCCCGCAGTCGTGAATAACTGCTGTCGTGAGTCGTCGATAAAGCCAGATGTACCGCACCGGGGACGTGGTGCGTTGGATTGCAGGGCGTCGGCGTAGTCGGCGGGCGTCCGTTTCGTGATCACGTGAGCTGAAGGATGGCGAGCCGACGGTTCCCTGCTCACGGACGTTGCGCCTCGGGGCTGTTGCGTCTGCCAGCACCGTCAGGTGGAGCGAGCCGACTGTGCTGGGGGATGATCTCCTGCGTGGTTGAAGAGGCAGGTACAGGTGCCGGTGCGGACGACGCTTGTGCATGGGATGAGCGACTGGGCTGGGCGTTCGGACTGATAGCGGATGATCCGGCTGCGAGGACCGCAGCGCTTGCCTATTTGGCTGAGGCACGGAGGCAGGCCGCGGACGCGCTCGGTCGGTCCAACGAGATGTGGCGGCTGACGCTGCCCCTGGGAGCGGAGGAGCAGTACAGGGAGCGGGCCTTTCTTCAGGCGCGTCGGAGGCATCACCAGGCGCAGAGACGTTCACTGCCTGACGGGCTGTGGGGTCGCCCTGCGAGCGGGGATCTGGCGACTTGGCCGGGGTTGCCCTATGCGTTGCTCTTCTTGGAGTGGGAAGCGAGATACCCGCGGGAGTGGACGCAGCATGCGAAGGCGTGGGGTACGAAGCAGAGTCTTATCCGGGATATGGCCCTGGTTCACCAAGAGGAGGCGATCAGGGCGAAGCTCACCGATCTGGTCGAGATCGTCGTCCTCCGCGCGTATCGCTGCAAAGACCGCGAGTACGTGCGGGTTGCCAGGGCTGTCGACAGCGCTGACCTGCGCGGCAGGCTCGGTCGTGCGGTCGATTCGGACAGTCCGTGGGCCCGGTGCCATGCAGAGTATGTGCTCTGGCTCCTTGACCGCCCTGACATGCCGAACACACCTCATGTCTGGCGGGCCTGGGTGGCAGGCGAGGCTGCGGCGTTGATGTGGCCTGGGGACGATGCCAGGAAGGTCCCGTGATCATGGAGTGCTCTACGCCTTCGTACCTGCCTGGAAGACCGTGCCTGCCGACGCATCATCCGCGATCCCGCTCGCCCTTGACCAGCTCCGAGAGCATCTCGACGTCGGACCCGGGGAGGTGCCCGGCCTGCTGGAGCGGCTGGCCCAGGTGCCGGACCCGCGCGATCCGCGCGGAGTGCGGCACGCGCTGGCCGTCGTCCTCGCGCTGACCGCGTGCGCGGTGCTGGCCGGGGCGACCTCGCTGCTGGCGGTCGGCGAGTGGATCGCGGACGCGCCACCGCAGGTGCTGGAGCGACTCGGCGTACAGCCTGATCCAGTGCTGCCTCGGCGGCTGGTCCCGGCCGAGGCGACGGTCCGCCGGCTGCTGACCCGCATCGACGGAGACGCCCTGGACCGGGCGGTAGGCGGATGGCTCGCCGACCGTCGACCTGCGAGCGCCGGGCTGCGCGGACTCTCTGTGGACGGCAAGTCCCTGCGCGGCGCGGCCAAGGCTCGGGGGCGGAAGATCCACCTGCTCGCCGCGGTGGAGCACACCACCGGGCTCGTCCTGGCCCAGTTCGACGTCGGCGAGAAGACCGGGGAAACCAGGCGCCTGCAGCCGCTGCTGGACAACATCGCTGACCTAGCCGGAACCGTGGTCACCAGCGACGCGCTCCACACGCAACGCGAGCACGCCGCCTACCTCCTGGGCCGCCGCGCCCACTACATCGCCATCGTCAAGGGCAACCAGAAGAACCTGCATAAGCAGCTGAAGTCCCTGCCCTGGAACGACATCCCGCTCCAAGGCCGCACCCACGGCGCTGGCCACGGCCGCGCCGAGATCCGTCGCATCAAGGTCGCCACCGCGGGAAACCTGCTCTTCCCCGGCACCCGTCAGGCCGTTCAGATCAAGCGCCGACGCACCGACCGCAAGACCGGCAAGACCACCATCACCACCGTCTACGCGGTCACCAGCCTGACCGCCGAGCAGGCCACTCCCGCCCAGCTCGCGAAGCTCATCCGCGACCACTGGAAGATCGAGGCCCTGCACCACGTCCGCGACACCACCTTCGCCGAGGACGCCTCCCAGCTGCGGACCGGCAACGCACCCCGCGCCATGGCGACCTGCCGCAACCTTGCCGTCGGAGCCCTGCGAATGAACGGCGTGAAGAACATCGCCTCCGGCCTCCGTCGCAACGCGCGCGTCGCCCGCCGCCCCCTCGCGCTCCTCGGCCTCGCGTGATCACAAAACGGACGCCCGCCGACTACGCCGAAGCCCTGCGTTGGATTGCGGAAGGCAGTCTCGAGTACCTCGGCCGCGCCGACGACCAGGTCAAGATCCGTGGGTCCCTGATCGAACTCGGTGAGATCGACCCCACCTGGCCTGCTGCGAGAGTGTGGCCCAGGCCGCTGTCGTGGTGCGCGAGGACACCCCTGGGGTGAAACGACTGGCGGCCTACGCGGTCCCGGGCACGGCAGCCGGCCTTGACACACCAGAACTGCGTGAACGCCTGGCCGCCGTGCTGCCGGACCACATGGTGCCCGCGGCGTTCGTGGTGCTGGAGGAACTGCCTCTCACTCCCAACGGGAAGCTGGCCGCAAGGCCCTGCCCGCACCGGGCGGGACCGTGAATCCTGGCCAAGGCCCGCTCCACCCGATCGAGTCAGAAGTCGACGAAACCACGCTCCCGGCCCAACTCACTGCATGACCTCAAAGTGGATCATTGAGTGGCCGTCGATGCACCACTCCAGCGGACGTGACCCGGCCCGCACAGCTGGCCATTGCCTGGATAGAAGGCCGCGCCTGCCTGCGGTCTTGGCGCCGCAGGGCCCACTCGCGCGGGGGCCCAGACCCGCCGGGATGGTCGCGAGTCGCGCAGTCACATCCACAAGTGGACGAACCGGACTGGGCGACCGCGACCCCCGCGACACTTCGACAACGGAGCTTCTTTGTTCTCGCGGGACTCGGCATCCGCGAGATACCAAGAGGACCTTCTTCCATGCAGGCCGGCCAGCTCACCTGAATCAGGATGCTGTTCGTGCGCCACCGACCACGCGAGCGGATAGAGAACAGCCTGTGAGACCACCCATGTTGCCAGCCAACACGGGATGAAAGAGCTCAGTCATATTACGAGGGAATGATTATCAATCCCCGCGATAGGCATTAGAAGCGCGCGCCGAACAGGCCGTACCTGCCGTAGTCCAGGAACTCGCACTTATATGCATTCCACTCGCCCTCGTTCACAACCCTATCGCCCTCTTTTATGCAAGCAGCCATGCTGGGCCAATCGGAAAGGTGGAACCAGGCATTGGCAATAGCCGGTGTCACTCGCTGGGTGGCAGTAACCTCATTTGTCGCACTCGCACTGGTTGCCATTCCGGCTGTGGCTATCACGGCCAGCGTGATAGTGGCGATTGCTCGCTGCTTGAACATGAATCCTCCCTAAAACAGAACGGCTTGATCTCTCTCGGGCAAGCTAGCAAACGACCAAGTGCCCTCTATGGAATCTGCGTGCCTTTCTTTCCGGGACGAGTAGTCATTAAGGCTATTTCATCCGGGATATGTGCAGTTCAGAAGGGTGTGGATTGCCTGACTGATGGTGCCGATTCGCCGGGTGGAGCATCTGGCTTGCCGGAGCAGCTGCCAGGTCTTCAACTGTGCGAAGGAGCGTTCGCCTGGGCCCGCAGTCGGGCGTGATCACGGTTGAACGTCGGGTAGTGCTCGGGTTGTTCGCGGTGGTGGTAGTAGGGGGTGCGGACCGCGGCGCCGGCGCCCTGGTAGGCCTGGTCCGCGAGCACGAGGATCTGTCGGGTCAGGCAGGTCTGGACGATGCCGTGGGCGCGGGCCGCGGTCGGGTCATGGGTGCGTCCCCGTGTCGCACGTGATAACCAGAGCGGGGTTCCGTCCGGCCGTGCGATGACCTGGACGTACGTGCCGTGCTCCTGTGTTTCTGTACGGGACGTCGAGCGTGGAAGGATACGGAACCAACAGGCCTCGGTCCCCGGCGTGATGAGTGATATCACCACGCCAACGACAAGGGGCCTTGTGCCAGCGCCACAACGCCTGCGATGAGGGCCGTCTACCTGATGCTCTGGAGCGCAGCGACCCGCTGGCAGGGTCTGGGGCAACGGGGCCACCACATGGCGACTACCGAGCGGCAGAGATGAATACTGCGTGAACTCGAATCAGGCAGCCCACGGCATGAGATCGGCTCCCGCACCGGAATGAAGCAGCGAACAGTCGAACGGGAACTTCTGTCCCTGCGGGACAAACCCGGAGGCTGGACCATCTATCAAGTCATGCCCTGGTAGGGGCATTCCGCTGAGCGGGGTCTGCTGTAACACAACCCACCGGTGCGCCACGCGGACCGCACTACCACCACAGGGACATGATCGTGTGGCTTCTGCATTTCTGCACGGTGAGCGCGACTGATTACGAACGCATAGCGGGCGGCCCGGATGGTGACGGTCCGGGTGGGGCCTCCTGTGGGCCCGCATCACGGGATAAAATCATGATAGAAACGCTCACTTAGAGGTCGTTTTCTCCTATTCTTTCATCATGGGGTGTCGGCTTGGCTCGGTTTTGTCGATCGTGCCAGGAGATGGTGTTCTCGCCGTGAGACGGCCGGCCATGAGATCGGTCATAGCAGCATGGATCATGGCTTCCGAGCGAGCGGGATGGGTTTCGTAATCACGAGCGAGTCGGCGGTGGAGCATGAGCCACCGTAGGTTCGCTCCACTGTCCAGCGTTTAGGGATCGGTGCGAATCCCCTGGTCCCGGGGGCGCGTTGGACGATTTCGAGGTCGATGCCGAGGGTGGCGGCGTGTTCGAGGAAGTGTTTGCGGTAGCCGCCGTCGACCCAGACCTTGCGGATCGTGGGATGGGCGGCCGCTGTCTGGTCGAGGGGGTCTGGCCCGCGGCGGAGTCCTGGACGCCCCGGCCGCGGGTGCCAGACCGGCAGGCGCTGTGCGGGATCCTGTTCGTGCGTGCGCTCTACCGCCCAACGGAAAAGTTCAGCGATGACCCGGCGGATGCCGCGTTGCCGCAGCAGGCGCCGGTACTTGTCTTTGTCGTAGCCGCGGTCTGCGAAACCGCAACGACGTCACCCAACTCCTGCCCCTGCTCGACACGGTCCCCGCCGTGGCCGGCGTCGCCAGCCGGCCCAGACAACGGGCGACGCGCTCCTCGCGGGGCGTCGGACGTGGCTGCGCGCGCTGTCCTGGTCAACGACGGCTGCCACCACCGGACATGCAGGCCCCCTACGCCCAGCCTGAAGTCGGCCATCGCTTCACGACTGGGGTGGGCATACTCCTGGACCTGAAATTCCTACCCAGCACGCGCCTGTACGTGGCGCTGGCCCTGGTGAGCGCCTGCGTTATCACGGGGCGTCAAGCCTGTGTCAGAACAGCATCCGGCCGGGGGCGAAGCCGAAACGGACACGGCCAACTGCCTCGAAAAGGGTCGCGGAGTGGTTGGCGTGTTGAAGCGCGACCATGCCGTCCCGAAAGAGCCGCTCGATGGGATTGCCCCGATAGAGGGATGAAGAACTGCCGAGCTCATACATGTCCAGCAGTACCTTTCTGCTCACCTGGGCACCGTGGCTCATCGCGGCGCGAAGAAGCGCACGCTGCTCGATGGTGACAGGCTCAGACTTCTCACCAGCGGCGTCCAACGCCGCAGCCGCCGAGAGCAGCAAGAGCCGGGCCGCCTGAAGAGCGGCCTCGGACTGGGCGATCACCTCTTGGGTGCGTGCGGACTCGGCCAGGGTCCCGCCTGCGGGCGTCTTCTTGGACGTGACCAAGGCGACGGTCTCGTCGATGGCTGCCTGCGCCACGCCCAAAACGACAGCGGTACATCCAGGAAGGACAAGCGCGGGTACGTATCCCTGGTACAGCGGCCGGTCGATGCGAACCGGCCCCTCAATGCCGGCGACCAGTTCGTTCGGGACGAAAGCGTCGTGCACGGCAACGTCATTGCTTCCCGAACCGATCAGGCCGCTGACATTCCACGTGTCCTTCATCTCCCACTGGCCTCGACGGAGGATGAAGAGTCGGACGTCGGGCGTTCCTCGTTTTGTCAGACGCTGGCTGCCGTCCTCCACGATGACGCAGACCACAGCGAGGCAGTCTGCCTGACCGATACCGGTGACGATTTTCCAGGTGCCGGACAAACGATAGCCACCGTCGACGGGTACCGCTGTTCCGGGTGATCCTGAGTTCGCGAAGATGGGCTCGCGACCATCTGCCCAGATCTGGTCGCAGCCAGCCTGGTCGAGCATGGCCCCGACGAATCCCCAGTTGGCATTCCATACCGTCCAGGCCACAGAAGCATCGAGGCGGCCAAACGCGGCATACACCTTGAGCACCGTCTCCAACGGGGCTTCGAATCCGCCGTACTCGCGTGGAGTGAGCATGCGGAACGCCCCATGATCACGCAACTCATGAAGCAGCTTCTCGGGCAGGGACCTGCTTGATTCTATGTGACTTACAGCTGCACCGATGGAAGGTGCCAGTCGCCTGGGAAGCTCCAACAGGCTGGACTCGTTCGTACTCATCATTTCTCCTGGTGTCTCTATGCACAGCCTGGCGGGCGTCGGGCACAGCATTCTGTGGCCTGTAAACCAATGCCAAGGTTCGAGCCGGTTGGGCGTGACCGCCGATCCGAGGACCGGGGTTACTTGCGCCACAACCAGGTGACTCGGTCGTACATCGGCTCAAATCCTGCTCGCCGCATGTTGTGAAGCGATGTGTTGTGTTCGCCGGGGCCTTCAGCTCCGGTCTCGGCCACCAGCCACCGGCAGCCCTCGGCCAGTGCCGCCCGGGCGCGGATGGTAAGTAGCGCGGACTGGGCTCCACGGCCCCGGCTGTCTGGGAGTGTGCCTCCGCCGAACATGTTGGCGCAGTCTCCGTTAACGAACAGGCTTCCGACGGCGACGATCCGCTCGCCTTCCCACACGCCATATTGCTGCCAGCCAGGCCTGCCTACACACGACGCGGCTACGTCGATCATTCCGGTCCCGCTCATGCCGAACGCCGCCATCATGACGGTGGCCCACTCATAGGCATGGTGAGGCTCGACCTTGGCGACGCGAAGGCTCGGGTCGAGTGCCGAGATGCCGTCGGTGGCAGACTGCACGGCCTCCGTTGCGCAGCCGAGCTTGACGAGCCGACCTCCGGGAGTCAGGTTCAGATCGCCGACGATCGTTTCCCAGTCCGCCGGCAGCAGCTGCGGCGCTATCACGAACCGGCCCTGAGCGACTCCTTCGCTGCGGTAGAAGTCACATATCTTCGCCAGGACGTTCGCGTCGATCGGCTCGCCCAGACCGAAACCACCGGCCCGATTGAAGAAATCACTCGGATCCTCCCGCACCGTCGTAGCCTGCACGGACCCGACGTTTAGCGAAGCGACACCCATCGCCTGCCGGACCGGCACGGGCGCCCCTGTGACGAAGTCCACGTACGCCTTGATTTCGGTCTGCTCGGCCTCACGGACCGGCACGGTGGTGCTCATGCTCGTTTCTCTTCCCATAGTTGTTCTGCACAGCCAGTACTGCGAAGGCGAACGCCCTCCGCTATGCCGGAGCTGACCGCTCTTGGGCGTGCCTGCTCAACCGTGCGTCACACCTCTCGGCGTGTATCCGGGCCAAGGCATCCCCTGTGAAGGCGGCCCGGAAAAGGGCCCTATGTGAGGTCCTTCGGTGCGGCCCGCCGACAGCGCCTGACGCGCACCGCCCACCAGCGCAGTCCGCCGTGGAGTCGCCCAGATCTCGGACGCCCGACGTCAAGGAGCTGTCGTTCTTCGCAGTCACACCCGCATGATGCGGTGGGGGGCGGAAAAGTTCGCTCTGGAAGCGAAGATATTTTTCAGAGGGCGCGGGGGTGGTACAGACGCAGCTTCGTCACGCGTCCCCTGTCCAGGGACTGCACCCATAGGCATCCGGGCGGACAGTGGAAGGGGTCGTCTGGAGGACTGAGCAGGGCGGTTTCCCAGATGACGACCTCACGGCTGGCCACCACGTTCAGGAGCTGCTGGCGCACCCCGATGGACTCGTTATGGTCGTACGCGGTCTGCAAGTAGTCGATGCCCGTCCGTTTACTGGTCGGCCAGATCACGTCCGCCTCCGGCGACCAGCGGCCGGACAGCGCCGACAGGAGCTTCCCTCGCCGCCCGGATTCCAATGTCTCCTCCGCCAACTCGCGGTGTGCAGCTCTCAGAGCAGTGGCATCGTCGTGTGCCTGGTCAGCCGAGCCGAGTAGCACATCGACCAGCTGTGAGCGCGCTTTGTGGAGCCTGCTGCGAACCGTCCCGACCGGCGTGGCACACAACGTCGCGATGTCGTCATAGGAACGAGCATCAGTGAAGTAACGCAGCATCGTCACAAGCCGCAGGTTCGGGCTGAGGTCCTCCAGCGCGCTCCACACCCAGTCCCGCAACGCATGCTGTTCAAGCAACTCCGCCGGGTCGGAGAGACCGTCCAACCGTTCCGAGGTGACGGCCGTCATGGGCTCGGCCATGGGTACGGGCGACTTTTTCCGCAACTGTGCGCGGCACACGTTGCGGACCACCATGCGCAGCCATGGGCCGACCGCGTTGGGGTCTTTGACGTCGCCGATGCTGCGCAGCGCGATGAGCGCAGCCTCCTGTACAGCGTCTTCAGCGTCCTGGCTATGGCCCAGCACAGCCAGGGCGACAGCACGCATACCTGCTTGATGTCTGGCGAGCAGCAAGCCAAGGCAAGCGGCGTCACCGGCTTGTGCAGCGCGCACCAGCTCGGAATCTTGGGCCGCCCCGCCCGCCAGAAAGTCAGCCATCCCGAAAGAATACCCGAGGTCATTACTCGGACCCGGGGCCCTTGCTTCCACCATTGCGGAGGATGAGCCCCGGCATGAAAGATGGTGCGTGGGCGAGCCTCAGCAACTCCATGTCCGCAACCCCTGGCGGCTGCTCCGGCAATCCAGATGCTCCACCCGGCGCATCTGCACCTCAGTCAGGCCATCCACACCGTCCTGAACTGAACATATCCAGGGTGAAAGAGGCTCAGCACTGACACGAGGTCACTACCGGGGCCGGCGGAATTCCGGGCCCTGCCCCGTCTATGGGCTGTCCCGTATTCCCTGGCGGGCGCGTGACGACGGCTACGGAACCTCGCCGCGTTGTCGGAACGCCCGGATGCGACCGGTATGAGGACGCCCCTCCGCCTTGCGATGCAACGCATCTGACGCCGCGCGCTGATCCACCAGGGATTACGGGACAGCCCTTAGCTTGATCTTTAACCTCGGGGTCCGAACAACTCGTCGCACTTGATCACTCGGAGTGGTAACTGCCCTACATGCAGGCGGCCTTCGGCTGAGCATGTGATCCGACCAAGGAACACACAACGCCCAGCACGAAGGCCGTGGGATGAGTCTGCTGCATCACGTCGTCCGGCAGGATCCGTTTGCGGAACTGTCACGCTTCCGGGGCGAGTTCTGCTCCTGTCTGACCAGGCGTGCGGACGCATTGTTCGAACTCGCGGACGCGGTGCTGTGCGCGGACGGTCCAGTCCGGTCGCTGGTGGAACTGTCGCTGGTCGGCGAACACCGGCGCGGGCACGGCGGGCTCTACGACGCCCTGGCCGCGGGCCGGGTCGATATCGCCCGGCTGAGATGGGCTCTGGCCGCGGTGCCGCTGCCGCGGTGCCGCTGCCGCGGGCGGCGGACGGCCGGCTGGTCCTGGCCGCCGACCTGACCTGCTGGCTGCGGCCCAGCGCCCGCACCTCACCGCAGCGAATCCTGTGCCACACCTACGGACGGGGCAAGGACCAGCACATTCCCGTTCCCGGCTGGCCCTATTCGGTGATCTGCGTGCTCGAGACCGGACGCAGTTCCTGGACCGCACCGCTGGACGCACTGCGTCTGGCACCGGGTGACGACGCCGCCACGGTCACTGCCCGGCAGATGCGTGAACTGGTCGAGCGGCTGATCACCGCCGGGCAGTGGAAGGACGGCGACCCGGAGATCCTGATCGTGGTGGACGCTGGCTACGACGTGCCCCGTCTGGCCTTCCTGCTCAAAGATCTGCCCGTGCAGGTGCTGGGCCGGATGCGCTCGGACCGCGTCCTACGACGTGCAGCACCGTTCCGCGAGCCCGGTGTCCGGGGCCGGCCGCCCGCCACGGCGGCGAGTTCGTCTTCGGTGACCCGGCCACCTGGGGCACACTCGACGCGGCAACGGTGACCGCAACCCGTCTCTACGGGACCGCCACCACACGGGCCTGGGACCGGCTCCATCCCAGACTGACCCACCGCTCGGCCTGGACCGTTGAGCTGGGTGCCCTGCCGGTAATCGAGGGCACCGTGATCCGTCTGCAGGTCGAGCATCTGCCCAGCGGTGCGACACCAAAGCCGGTCTGGCTGTGGTGGTTGGGCACCGACGCCACCACAGCCGACGTCGACCGTTTGTGGCAGGCGCTTTTGCGGCGCTTCGACATCGAGCACACCTTCCGGCTGTTCAAGCAGACCCTGGGCTGGACCTGCCCGAAAGTCCGCACCCCTCAGGCAGCCGACCGGTGGACCTGGCTGATCCTCGCCGTCTTCACCCAACTACGGCTCGCCCGCCCATTGGCGGCAGACCTGCGCCGACCGTGGGAGAAACCGGCCCCGCCCGACAGGCTCACCCCCGCACGAGTCCGCCGCGACTTTCGGCACCTCCGCCCGAAGACCGCCTGCCCAGCCGGAGCACCGAAATCCTCCCGCCCTGGACCTGGACGGCCACCCGGGAGCAAGAACACCCGACCGGCCCCACACCACGACGTGCACACAGTCGGCAAACCAAGCTCCGCCAAGCGGCGCACGAAGAAGGCAACGACCCCACGTCCCCGCCGCACAGGTTAAAGATCAAGTTAGGACCCGGAGCCCGAGGAAGACCCTGCCAGGTGGCTGCCGAGCACGGCGTGATAGGGCGACCACCGACGCCCTTTGTGCTCTGGGCGGCGACTGGCGAAAGCCGCGTGACCAGACGATGAGCACCGCCGACACACGCCATGACCGTTGAACGCGAGCACTTCTGTCCAGCTGGAGCAGGACCCGTGGCCACCTCGATTACGCCCGAGTCCACGGGACGGGCTCGCCGAACGTTGACCTTTCTGTCTCGTCGATCTCGATGGCGACCTCAACCTGCCACTCGCCTTCTGGCGGCACCTCGACCGAGCAGCCCGTGAGATGCGGCTCTACAGCGATGCGCTGCACACCCCCCCACCCCACGGACACCGACCTCGGTCGCCGCCATCTCGCAGCGGCCTTCGAAGAGGAATGACCCGTCAAACCGGCAAACCTTCCCGATCAGGGCACGAGTTGCAGAGTCGGACGCCAGGTGCCTGTGGCATGGATATTCCTTTCTCAGGCACTTCTATTCATGACGATGCACCTAATTTCTGCTAGGGCATGTAGCTCTTCCGAATCAGTCTCTGTGTTAATTCGACGATGCGGGCACGTTTACTCCTCTCCTGTCACAATGTATCGACACATGTCACAAAAGTGTATTGGTGGGCCTCAGGCGTCGACCGGAGGCGCAGCAGCGAATATCTTATAAAGCGGCAATACTCGCTTGGCCGGAGAATGTGACCGGCACTGCTTCCCAGGAAAATCACTGATGAGTCTCAAGAAGATATCTGCTCTCGCTCTCGTCGTTGCTGCCGCCAGCCTGCCGCTGACCGCCTGCAGCACAAACGCAGGCGCAGCCAATTCCGCCGCCAACGCGTCCTCGGCTTCGCCCGGTGCCAGCGCGGGGAGCGCGCGCACCACGAGGCACGCGTCCTCGGCGGGCTCCACATGCAAGACCAGTAGCCTCGGGTTCAGCGCTTCCGCCACGGGCGTCAAGCACGAGCTTGTCGTCAACCTAAAGAACAGCGGTGCCAGCGCGTGCAGCCTGCATGGCTTCCCCGGTGTCCATCTCGTAAATGCCAACGGCTCGAGGGCTGCCGGGCCGGACGCTGCTCTCACTGACATCTCGCCGGACTCACCGCCGACCGTCACCATCGCACCCGGTGAGGAGACCCGCTTCCTGCTGGACTACATTCCGGACACCAGTGGCTCCGGGAAGACCTTCACCAAGCTCTCGGTCGCTGCGCCCAAGGACTCGGTCTCGAAGATTGTGGATCTCGAGGGACTGGACATCACGATCGCATCCCCCGGAAGCGACGTTCCTGACGTCTACGTCGACCCCATCGGCTATCACGTGGGCTACGGCAAGTGAGAATTGTGGCAGCGAAGCGACACTCTTCGCGACGGTGGCTGGATCAGTCAGCTTGGTGGGCCGCGCGAACGATCAGGCGGTGGTGCGGATTGACGAAGTTCTAAGATTGGGGCGGTCGTTCTATTGACACTGTCCAGCCCACATCGTCACCGGAGTCCGCTGCGGACAGAATCGCCGCGAGAAGTCGTTCCCAGGTGCCGACAACAGCCCATCGGATCAGGCGTTTGTGCGCGGTCTGGAACGAACCGAGCTCGCTGGAAGATCTCGCCATGGCGAGCAGGTGCGGTATTTCCACGCGATCGCCTCCAGGGTCCGACGGTGGTCCGCCCCCCCGTCGCCCACGGACCGGATCGGCCGGCATCAACGGCTCGATCCGGTCCCATATTGCATCAGTGATCATCAGCCGGACAGACACATCCGATCAACTGACCAACCCATCAAAGAGACACGGTCACTAACAGAATTAGGGGTGGATTGGTTCGGCTTGCCATGCCCTGGGCGGGAGTTGACTGTTCGGGGTGGTGTGGGGACTTCGCCGTGGGTCGTGTCGGATGAGCTGTGGGACCGCCTGGAGCCGCAGCGCGAGCGACGCTTCCGGTATCCCGGCCGCAAGCCGTTGCCGGACCGGGAAGTGCTGTGCGGGATCTTGTACGTGCCACACACCGGGATCCAGTGGGAGTACCTGCCGCCGGATCCCGGCTACGGCACGACCTGCTGGCGGCGCCGGCGGAAGTGGCGCGAGGCCAATGTCCGGCAGCGGCTGCACGAGGTCCTGCTGGCCGAGCGAAACGCGGCCTACGACTGGACTGGAAGCGGGCAGCATCGGCCGGACGAACTTCCACTCTGCACCGGACAGTTCATAGGCGTATGACAGTACCGTGGTCCACCAGTCAAGATCGCCAGCTCTCACGACATCATGATTCCCAAGCTCGACGAGTTCACCCAGGACATCATCACGCCACTGCGGACTATCAGCTGACCACGGACACGTGTTCAAGGGCTGGGCCCGACATCGCCGTTGGCCGGGTAACTACGCAAGGGGAGGTGCGTGACTCGATCCTGAAAAATCCCGTATCCATGAATTCGGAACAGTTCACTCACGCTGCCGCGGGGTGTCTGCTCCCGAGGAGAAACTCACCCACGGTCGACTCGGTTTCCCACGACAGCCCCGTAGCGGCGGCAAAGGCGTCGGAATCACCACTTCCCAGGCCGCAGGCCGCCAACCCCATAGCCGTGGCGACGCTGTACATGACCTGATAGAGCACCCCTACATGCTTGAGTGTCATCGCGTACCCCATGGCGGAGTACTTCCACATGACCCGCCCGAACCGTGCAGTGATCAGGAGTGTCACCTGCGGAGGAGAAGGCATCTGTGCCGTTAGGCGAGACATCTCGGACAGGCGCCGCAGGGCGGGCCCCGGCCGCCTCATTAGCTCGAGCTGATGTTGATCGGGGTCGTAGTGGTACAGGCCTGGCGGAACCCCATTGACACAATTGACGAGGGGATAGACCTCCAGCTCGTAGGTACGACCTCCTGACGGATAGGGCCGGTCGCCCAACTGCTGCATTCCGTCGTTGTAAGAGTCCCGGTTACGAGCACAGCGGTAGAGGAACTCGCCGAGCTGAGTGATGGTGAGCGGTACCGCGTCGTCGTGTAGTCGCAGCGACCGACGATCCTCCAGTGCTTCAGTGAGAGTTCGGTCGCCCGTGCGCAGTTCCTGAAGATTTGCCCGAGGAAGTTTGATGACAGGTCCGTCGAATGGTGGAGCTACTGCAGGCAGCGGGTCAAAAGTCCCTACCGCCCAATAGGTTCCCCCGAAGGGTGCGTCATGGCGTCCACCGCGAGTTCGACTATGAAACAGCAGCTCATGGGGAGTCCATTGAGTAAATCTGAACTCGCGCTCGTGGCCGCCGTCGCGTGGAACAAGAAATCCGTTGCGAGCCAGTGCACCCAGCACCTCGGGAACCGCCTCACGCCATCCTGTGGGGTGAATATGCGCCCCCCTTGTGTCATCTGTTTCCTGGTTTTTCAGTGAGGCCAGCAAGCCCACGAGCGCGGCATCGTGAATTTCAACCGCAACATGCGCCAGGGGAGATTCCATGACCATACCCGAAGTGTCGGCGCGCAACATGACGAATCGGGACATTCGAAATTCGAAGGGGTCAACCGCAGGATGGAGGGCGACCGGAACTGCCGGTCCGAGCGGTCTGAAGGTCAAGATTTTCGTCTCTCCCGCCTTCAGTGTGGTCGAGACCCAGCCGCCCGCTCGCAGCTTTTGCAGCAACTCGCGCACCCCGAGAAGAGCCTGCTCTCCTTCTTTCCTCCGGACGATATCCAGCAGCGTATCGCTGTCCTCTAACCTGGTGGACAATACTTCCAGAAGTGAACTCTGACCCAATGTCAGAGATCCAAGGTTTATGCCACGACTTCCGGAATATACTCGGGTAACACCGGAATGATCCGACGTCACCCGAGCCTCACGATAAAGAGACAGAACTTCGCGAATGGGGTGTGAAAAATCTTCGATGAGATCCTCCGCTTGGCAGCAGGAAGCATCGAGTCCGCTCACTGCTTCTCGAAATGATGTGGAGTCAGAAAAAAAGTGATGCCTGCGAGCTTCGGGGCGAGACGATGGAATCGCCTGGCGGTATTCAGGACGAGCGAAAGTATCGACGCAAACTATTGAAAATCCCGCAGACCGGTCCGGGCGTGCGACAGCCGAGATGCCGGCACCTGAACAGCTGGTGCTGGTCCGAGGCCGGATCCGCGGTTCAGCCCCCCATGAAACTTCGCCCACGGGGGCCAGGAAGGACCAGGACGCCGTCGGTCACCAGCATGAAGCGCTCCAGTCCTGGGACGAAGATGTTGACAACAGCGAGGCCCTCCGGTGTCACGGCCTGGCGACGGAGAACCGAGTATCCCTGCCCGGAGAGCTGGCGCAGCAGCTCATCGAGATGCTCTTGGGGAGTTGCTGGATGGCTCGTCGACTCGAACGAAACCATGTCGGCGGTCGGTAGGCGACCAGCGAAATCTGCTAGCCGGCAGGCCCGCAACGCCGGGTACTCCCGAGTACCGTCGTGGCGGGGGAACATCGCAGAAGGGAAGACACTCTCCGAGTCCTTGAACTGTGCGGCCCCTTGGATCTGGATGAGTTCGCTAAGCGCCCGCTGCGCCGCATGATCGGATGACAGGGATGCACCACAACCGCGTATGCGAGCAGGGTCTCCGTTCTTCGGAGGCAGGAAGGCGAGATAGGAAGGGACCGATAAATCTGAGGTCATGTCGATCAGGTAAACGGTTCTGCCGGTGACTTCGTCGGCAAGTTCCACCAGCCTCGAGAGCTCTGGGGGGAGAGTACTCCTGTCCACGACACGCAATGGTTGACGCGGGCGGCGAAGGAACTGGTGGATCAGCAACATCGAGAAAGCGTCACGTTCCACTACTTCATTGAGTGCATGCACAGTGGCCTCGGCCGCCGTGACACCCGAAGCCCAGCCGTTGTTGCTGGAGTACCGCCACACCGCGGAGTAGTCGTAGGTGTCACCGAGAGCCGCACGAAACGACGGGTCGGCATCGACGTACCCGGGGGTAGACAGAAAGATCGGGACGGAAATGCTCGAGCCTGACGAGATTTCTTCGTACTCAAGGCATCCGATATCTCCATCGGGAAATTCGTTGAATAATTGAACTGCTTGATCTTGATTCAATGCACCATCGGCGCGCGACAGAGTGTGGGCCCGTTCGCTTCGTACCGAGCCGGGATCGAAGTAATCTTTTTCACTCACGTAGTGTTCAAGCGCCTCGAACAGTGCGCCCACTCGCGCCGCCTCCCGCCCTCCCTTCCCGAGGCCGAAGCCGTCCTGAACTCTCTCTTCGCCATTCCGCAATTCGCATGCCCAAGCGCCGGGATCACTGTCCAAGACGGGGATAAATCTAGCTTCCAGCCCCAGGGCCCGAGCGGCAGATATTCCGTGCCGAAATGCGTCGGAAAGTTCGTTCTCCCGCTCGCCTGCCTGTACAGAATTGAAGGTCGTTGCCTCAGTCATTTCCGTCATCAATAACCCTCTCCGAAAATTGAATGCCGCAGCCGACTCCGGAGGAGACGGCTGCGGTCACATCAGAACCTAATTATCGGATGGCGTCGAAAGGATTCGCTGGCTGATGTTCTCGTCCTCGAATCCAGCGCTGAGAATTACAGCAATCGCTGCACGCTCACTTTCCGAGAGAATGTTTTCCTGGTTGCCGGTGGCGGCGGTGCAGAGCAATTTGAGGTCTCCAGTACCCATGGCATGCACTCCCTTGAAGAACGTTCAGGTCAGATGTTGCATGAAAAAGCTTACCGGTGAGCAGCTGGTCAACACGTTCCTGGTCCGTTCCGCCCGAGGTGCGAACCCCTTCCGGGCAGGAGAGAGACCGCACCGAAATTCAGTGGCCGGGGGTTTCGGCCGTACTGGGATCCGATTCTGCGGGAATGCGGCCGACGGCGGCTGGCCGAAGGCGGCCTGAAGCGTTTTCCGAGGCAACCGAGGCGGAACCGAGGGGGAATCGGCGGCAGAGACGAATGCCGGAGCTCACGGTGACCACGACGCAGGACAAATCCTTTGAGGCAGCGACGAGCTGCGATTTCTACGCGTCGAAGCCCAACCACAGCGGCTCCCGGATGACGGGCACCGGAGGCATCAGGACGTGCTCAGATGGACCCGCAGCCTGTACCAGCGAGGCGGACCTCGAGTACTACAGCAACACTTCGAGCGAGTGGTACACGACAGGGACCGCGCGTCACTCCCTGTGCGCGCCACCGCTGCGGTCGTCGACCACAGCGGCAACCTGCGTGAACGAACCATGCCGGTGACCCGAGCCGTGCCTTCCGTACCACTACGAACGGGACCGTCGTGAGCTCGAGCGGCTCCCCCGCTAGCGGCACCGTATACAGCGACGTTCTGTACGTGCCCTGCACGTAGTGACAAATTGGAGGGCCTGGTGGTCGTCGAATTGGTCTTCGGCCCCAGGCCGTCCACTCGCCGTCGAGAGGATCGACGGTGCCCCCCGAGCACGGCATGCTATGGCGTCGTTGCGCTCATCTGGGCCGTGTCCTGTTGCCGTTGGTAGACCAGGAGCCGTGGCGGCAGGCTCATCGCCACGAGAACCTGCAGGCCTGGGGCATCGACGCGACGGCTAGCGAGCGACTGATCGAGCTCTTCGCGGCTCGGGCGACCCATGCTGTCGCAGTCGACACTTCATTGTCCGCCGCAGAATTAGATGATCTGTTCCTCAAAGCCGTGGCCGACGCGGCGACTGGCAAGCGCGACTACGAACTGCTCGCCGGGCACTCCGGCATCCTTCGCGAGGGCGCGGACTGCTGGTGGCGCGTCCCGTGGAACGCTGGCGGGCGGGGTCGCGAAGGTGTGGCTGGACGGGAAGGTCACGGCCACGCTGTCCGATACCACCGCGCAGATCGGGGCTCCCGAGGTCTGGGCGGGCGGGGACACCGGGCAGGGCGTGGACGTTGCGGTGCTGGACACCGGGATCGACGCCGCGCACCCGGACTTCGCCGGCCGCATCGTGGCCACGGAGAGTTTCGTGCCGGGGCAGGACGTCACCGACCGGCAGGGTCACGGCACCCATGTCGCCTCGACTGTCGCCGGTACCGGGGCGGCGTCCGGCGGCAAGGAGAAGGGTGTCGCCCCGGGCGCGGGGCTGCACATAGGCAAGGTGCTGGACAACGACGGCAGTGGTCAGGACTCCTGGATTTTGGCGGGGATGGAGTGGGCGGCCCGGGACCAGCACGCCAAGGTTGTCAGTATGAGCCTGGGGGGCGGGCCCACCGATGGCACCGACCCGTTGAGCCAGGCGGTGAACCGGCTCAGTGAGGAGACCGGAACGCTGTTCGTCATCGCGGCCGGCAACTCCGGTCCTGAGGCGTACAGTGTGGGCGCCCCGGGAGCGGCGGATGCCGCGCTGACGGTCGGCGCGGTGAACGGTCCGGGGAAGGGCGTGGATCAGCTGGCGGAGTTCTCCAGCCGCGGCCCCCGCGTGGGCGACAACGCCATCAAGCCCGATCTGACCGCCCCGGGTGTGAACGTGCTGGCGGCCCGCTCGCAGTACGCGGCGGAGGGTGAGGGCGCCTATCAGACGATGAGCGGTACCTCCATGGCGACACCGCACGTCGCGGGCGCGGCGGCCCTGCTGGCCGCCAAGCACCCGGACTGGACGGGGCAGCAGCTCAAGGACGCCCTGGTCAGCACCACCGCGAGCACCCAGCGGTTCAGCCCCTTCGAGGCCGGCAGCGGCCGGCTCGACATCGCCGCCGCTGTGAAGGCCACACTGTTCGCCTCCGGGTCCGCGTTCGCCCAGGCCCACTACCCGTACACGCCGGGCCAGACCGTCCGCAAGGACGTCACCTACACGAACACCGGGTCCGAGCCGGTCACCGTGGACCTGTCCCTGAGCCAGGACCAGCTGCCCGAAGGTGTGTTCACCCTCACCGACTCGCGGCTGAGCGTGCCCGCGCGCGGCACCGCCACCGTCGGCGTGATCACCCACCTCGACGCGGCGGAGGACAATGCCGCCTACTCCAGTCGGCTCACCGCCACCCGCGCCGACGGCACGGTCCTCACCCGCACGCCGGTCGGCGTGAACAAGGAGGGCCGCCGGGTCACGCTGTCCGTCACGGCGAAGGACCGCCACGGGGACGCCCTGCCCGGCACGCTCGTCCTGAAGGACATCGAGCGCAACACCGCGCCCAAGATGTATGAGATCGACGCCTCGGGCCGCATGAGCCTGCGCCTGCCCCCAAGCACCTACTCGGCGTGGATGAACACCGCCGTGCCAGGGATCGACGGCACGCACACGCTGGGCTTCGCCATGTTCTCCGCGCCGCAGATCGACCTCGACGCCGACCGCACCGTCCGCTTCGACGCCGCGAACCTGCGCAAGGCAGCCGCCTATACCCCGCAGCCGACCGCCAACCAGTTCATGCGAGTGGACCAGTACCGCACCAACGGCGACCTGTTCCCGTTCATGGACAGCTACATGCCCGAGTACTGGCGGTACGACAGCCTCTGGGTGACCCCGACGCCGAAGGTGACGAAGGGCTCGTACACCTTCGCGACCCGCTGGCGGCAGATCCAGCCCCCGCTGACGTTCTCCTCCGGCTCGCAGACCTACGACGACGTCGTCATCCAGAGCCTGTCCCGCGCGCTGCCCGAGGGCACCGGCACCTACCGGGCCGTCTGGGCCGGCAACGGCTCGGGCGCGGACTTCCGCAAGCTGAAGGTGCGGGGCCAGGTGGCGGTCGTCCGCCGTAACGACACCGTGCCCGCCCCGGACCAGGCCGCGGCGGCGGCGAAGGCCGGCGCCAGGCAACTGCTGATCCTGAACGACGGCTACGGAAAGTTTGACCCCTGGGCCGACCTTCCCGACACCGCCCCGCTGCCGACGGCCTCGCTCGGCACCGACGACAGCACTCGGCTGCTCAGCCGGCTCCGCAAGACCGGCACCGCGACGCTGAAGGTGGTCTCGCACCCGCATCCGCGCTACCTCTATGACCTCGTCCGCCATCACGACGGAGCTATCCCGCGCGACCCGTCCTACCGTCCCGGCTCGGGTGAACTGGCGCGGATCGACGAGTCGTTCCGCGACACCAAGCAGGGCGAGGCCCGCCAGTACCGCGATGACGTGTCCGCCATCTTCAACGGCCCCATGCTCAGCAACTCCACGCCGGTTGCGACCCAGGGCACGCTGACGTCGTGGGTCACGGCAGACACCGGCGTCCGCTGGGTCTCCGGCGCCGGCATGAGCGACCTGGGCCAGCGGGGCCTGGCGCGTTCGTACCAGCCGCGCAGCACCACCGGCGAGAGCTGGTTCTCACCCGTCCAGCGCCCGCGACTGCTCAACGACGGCATCAGCTGGCAGGCCCCCTTCCGGGCTGGCGACGTCATCAGCACGTCCGTCGTACCGGCCTGGGGCGACGCCGACGGTCACGCGGGTGTCGTCTGGGCGGACAGCGACACCTCGAAGATCTCGCTCTACCAGGGCGACGAGCTGCTCGGCGAGGACGTCAACGAGCGGATCGTCACCGTCGAAAACGTGTCACCGGACCCGCTGCCCTACCGGATGGTGGTCGAGGGCAAGCGGAGCCTGCCGGACCGGCCGTATTCGACCCGTACGCGCACCGAGTGGGGGTTCACCTCCAGCACCAAGGACTACGCGGTTCTCACGCCTCTCCCGCTGGTGCAGCTCGACTATGCGGTGGCCACCGACCTGTCCGGCAAGGCGCACCGGCGGACCGGGCTGACGGTCACCCCGTCGCACCTGAAGGGAGCGGCGGGCGCGGGCGCGATACGCACGGCGACGGTGGAAGTCTCCTACGACGACGGTGTGACGTGGCGCCGGACGACACTGAGGCAGTCGGGCGGCGCCTGGAAGGCGCAGCTCGACGCGCCGTCCCGGGCCCGCTTCGCGAGCCTGCGCACGACGGCGCGGGACACGAAGGGGAACAGCGTGAGCCAGACCGTGATCCGCGCCTTCGGCCTGAAGTAGCGACGGCGGGAGGCTGACGAAAGGGCCCCTGTCCGCGGTGGAGACCGCGGACAGGGGCCGCACGGGTATGCCCGCAGCATCGGCCATGTGCCTGCTGACCACACCTCGAGCCCGGAGTGGCGTCGCGAGCTGGTTGCCCGCTACAGCACTGAAGAGGGTGGTTGCGGCCGAGGTAGCTCGGGACTTGGTGACCGGGTCGTGCCGGCGGCTGGTTTTCGCCGACCCGGTGGACCGGCTCGGGGCGGTGAACAAGGCCCGCGCATACGTTCTGCGTGCTGGAGCGGCTGCACCGGTGGCTGCAGCGGCGGCGGGACGGGTACGCATGCGGCTGTGACCGAGATCTTTAGGTGGCGGGCGAGAAGGATTGTTGGCGGATCCTTCGGTCACACCGAGGACTAGCGCGCCCACCTGCGGTGACGTGCTCACGGTCGGGGCCGAAGGTGGCATGGTCTGCCAACAATCCTTCTCGTGATCTGCCAACCAGCTTTCTCCGAACGCCTCTGACCTGCACCGGAGCAAGCGCGATCCGCCACCTACCGTTCTCGGTCACAGTGGCGCGGACCGGTGGGGCGACCGCGCGTCAAGCTGCTGTCCGGCGAACGCTGGCAGGCCGCGGCCCCGTGGGTGCTCACCGCCCTCGGGCTGGAGGGCGAGCGCGCCGGGTGGGATCTCGTCGGGGTAGATCAGGTCGTGGGGGACGTGGTGGTGGCGCTGTCAGTTGGGTGGCGCGTCGGTTGTTGGCGGTGGACCGGGGACGGGGGTCGGTGTCGTCGCTGTATGTGCGGGTGGTGGCGGGGGTTGTCTGTCGGGTGTGTGCCGGTGGGTGTGTGCCGGTGGGTGAGCGTGAGGGTGGGTCGGGGTGGTGGGGTGCTGCGTCTGGGCGGCACGCCGGGTGCTGGACAGCTGTGAATGGGGGTGGGGTGGTCTGCGGGTGGTGGGGCTGGTTGTGGGACACACCTCTGGCACTTTTTGCCGCTGCCCGCTCAGGAAGCGGGCTTTCCCGGGTGGCGGGAGGTGTTCGTAGGTTGTTTCCGAGGCTTTGGGAGGTTCCGGTTCTGGGCGCGGGTGTGTCTGGTGTGGGGTGTTCGGCTGGTGTTGTGGGGATGACGGCGAAGGGGCTTACGGCGAGGAACTACTCCTATTACCGGCGCAGTATCGCGGCGGGTGATGGTGCTCGGGGTAGTGGGGTGACTGTGTCCTCGGGTGAGCCTGGTGTTCCTCCGGGGGTGTGGCACGGCCGGGCGGCCGGGGTGCTGGGGTTGTCGGGTGTGGTGAGTGAGCCGCAGATGGGTGCGCTGTTCGGCTTGGGTATGCACCCGGACGCGGTGGAGATTGTGGCCCGGGTGCTGGGTGACGGTGGCACGTCGAAGCAGGCTTTCAGGGCGGCGAGGCTCGGCCCGGCTGTTCCGCGACTGTCCGAGCTCTCGCCGTTGGACGAGGAGATCGAGGAGGTTCTGCAGCACGCTGTCGAGGAGTTGTGCCGGCCGCTGACGAAGGCGGAGACACGGCACTTGCGGATGCGGTCTGCGGCGCGCGTGTTCGAGGCCGAGTACCACCGTCCGCCCGTTGATGGCGCCGAACTCGGCCGTTTCCTGGCCGTCCGTACCGGCCCCCAGCGTCACGCCCGGACCGGCTTCGACCTGACCTTTGCCTCCGAAGAGTTGTCCCTCCTGTTCGCCCTGGGCAGCCCCGAGGTGCGGCGGATCGTCCTGGAAGTCCTGGCCCAGGCCCGCGCAGAGACGGTGGCCTGGCTGGAGGAGAACGCCCTCGCGGTACGTACCGGGCCAGGCGGAATCGCCCAGCAGCGGGCCGTACCGGGCCTGCTGGCGACGGTCTACCTCCACTACGAATCGCGCGCCGGAGACCCGATGCTCCACGAGCACGTGGTCATCAGCCCCCGCGTCAAAGGGCCGGACGGGCGGTGGCGCAACCTCGACTCGAGGCTGCTGCTGCGGGAAGTGGTCGCGGCCAGTGAGCTGTTCAACCAGCGGGCCCTCGAGTTGGTCTGCGCCCGCCTGGGCCTGGTCGCCGAGGAAGTCGAGGTCACCCCGGGACAGCGTCCGGTGATGAGAATCGTCGGCATCGACCGCCGGATCCGGTCGGAGTTCTCGCAGCGGGCCACCGCTGTGCGGACCATGGCGGAGACCTTGTTCGACGATTACCGGCGCCGTTACGGACGGGAGCCGGGCCCGTCCATGCGGCCGCGCCTGCAGGGCCGCGCGACCCTGTTGACCCGCCCACGCAAAGGCAAGGCCCGCTCTCTCGACGACCTCCTGGCCACCTGGCGGACCCGGGCGATCGCCGCGACCAGCCGGGCAACCGTCGACAACCTGCTCGCCACCGCGCAGGCCGCCGCCACAGAGCAGCACCCCCACACGGGCGTCGATCCCGAGGCGGCGGCCGCGGAGGTGCTTGCCGCGGTCAGCGAACGCCGCACCACCTTCCGCCGCCGCCACATCCTGGCCGAGGCCCGCCGCTACCTGATGCGCACCTACGGCGGTGCCACCGCCCCGCACGACCTGGCCGAACAGATCACTGACCGGGCCCTCGTCCACGGCGACTGCCTGGACATCACCCCACCCGAGATCAACCCCACCCACCCCGACCTGGTCCGCGCGGACGGCAGCAGTGTCTACCGGCCGATCGGGTCCGCCGCCTACACCACCCACTCGCTGTTGGCCGCTGAGAACCGGCTGCTGGCCGCCGCTCGCACCCACGTCATCCCGCCCGTGGGACGCGGCACCTTCGAACGGGTCGCCGCCCTGCATCGCGGTCCGATGGATGCCGGGCAGCGTGAACTGGCCCGCTCGTTTGCATTGTCGGACCGGCTGCTGCTCGCCGGTCTCGGACCCGCCGGTGCCGGGAAGACGACGGCGATGCGGCTCGTGGCCCGGGCGATGGACGCCTCGGGAGGCCGGTTGATACCGCTCGCACCGTCGTCCCGTGCCGCGAAGGTTCTCGGCGCGGACCTGAACCGGCGCGCCCACACGATGCATTCCTGGCTTCATCAGCGCGGCCGCGCGGCCGACGGCAAGGAGGTCGGCAAGGACTTCCAGCTGCGCCCCGGGGACGTGGTCCTGGTCGACGAGGCGGGCATGGCCGGGACGCTGCTGCTGGACCGGATCCTCACCGACGCAGCGGCCGTCGGTGCCGTGGTGCGGCTGCTCGGCGACCCGCACCAGCTCGCCGCTGTCGAGGCCGGGGGAGCGCTGCGGCTCATCGCCCGGGCGGGCGGCGCGGTCGAGCTCGACCGGCTGCACCGCTTCCGCACCCCCGGCGAAGCCGACGCCTCCCTCGGTCTGCGCGACGGCGACAATCACCGCGACGCGTTCACGTGGTACCGGGACAAGGGGCGGATCGTCGCCGGAAGCTACGACGCGATGTGCGACGCGGTCTTCGACGCCTGGGCCAAAGACTGCGGTAAAGGCATCAACGCGCTCATGACCGCGGCCGATACGGCGACGGTCACCGCCCTCAATCAGCGCGCCCAGGCCTGGCACATCGCCGCCGGTGACGTCGACACCCGCCGTGCGGTCGCCCTGCGCGCCCGGCAGCACGCCCACGTCGGCGACGTCATCGTCACCCGCCTCAACCGGCGCCGCATGACCCTGCGCGGTGGCCGGGACTTCGTGAAGAACGGCGACACCTGGACCATCCAAGCCATCACCGCCAACGGTGACGTCGTGGTCCGGCACACCGGGCACCGCGGCCGGATCCGGCTGCCCGCCGACTACGTCGCCGCCCAGTGCGAGCTCGGCTACGCTTCCACGATCCACCGCGCCCAGGGCATGACCGTGGACACCTCCCACGCACTGGCGTCGACGCGCTCCAACCGTGAAGGCGTCTACGTGCAGCTGACGCGCGGTGCCCGCACCAACCGGCTCTACGTCGCCCTCGAGGACGGCGACCGGCTCGATGACGTGCTGGCCTCCATCGCCGCCCGGCGCAGCGCCCAGCTGTCGGCGACCGAGTCGATCGCCGCCCTGCAAAGAGAGATCAGCGCCCCCGGTCAACTGTGCGCGGAGTTCGCCGACGTCGCCGAGCGCGCCACGACCGCCCGCCTGACCGGCGTCCTCGAAACCGTTCTCGGCGCCGACCGGGCCGCCGCGTTCATGGCCGCCGACGCCTACCCGGCACTGATCCGCGCGCTGAGCGACGCCGAACGCGCCGGGTTCGACCTGCCCCGCCTCCTTCAGCGCACCGCCTACCGGCGTGGTTTCGCGGACGCCGACGACATGGCCGCAGTCCTGACCTGGCGGCTGCGCGAACGCCTGGCCGACGCAGCCACGCTCCAAAAGGAGGGCCGCACCCGGCCGTTGGCCCGACTCTCGCTGCACCAACTCGACACCCTGGCCCGTCTCGCAGCCGACCACCGGGCCGCCGCGCGCGAAGAGCTGAAGGCAGCCGACGCCGCTGTCACCCAGCTGCCTACCCCCGTCACCACCCGGTCCGGCCACACCCATCCCGCGTGGCCCGACCGCCCGCTGGGACCCTTGACCCGCAGCGAACTCGCCGCCCAGATCGCCACCATCCGCACCCAGATCCGCCGGGCCCAGGCCAGGAGAGCTGCTCTGTCACCGGCGGCCCGGCAGATGATCGCAGCCCTCACCCACGAGTCACAGCTACGCCGCAACCTGCGCTGGCGCGACCAGGCGAGGGAGGACTTCCAGCGCGAACCAAGCGCCCATCGCCCGCCCACCCGCACCCAGTCCCTGGCCGTCACCCGCCACACGGTCGCCCGGTACCGCGTGACGACCGCGCAGCGCCTGCACCGCGCGAAGACCAAGCTCGCCCGCGCCAATGGCGTCGTCGAGAAGATCGCCGCCGAGCTCCGCCTGCGCGACCGGCTCCCGAACCACCTTGCCCACCGTCCCGACCACCGCGGTGAGATACCCGACTGGGTCGCCGACCGGCACGCCCTCACCCACCGGGCAACGCCTGAGCACTGGCGCCACCATCTTGCCGAGCGCCACCGCATCCTGGCCCGTTCGCTGGCCGACCGTGGTCACACACTGGCTGCCGCCCCGCCCGCCTGGGCCCGATCACTCGGACCACCGCCACCCCACACGGCGCCGCTGCGCCGCACGGCCTGGTCCATGACCTGTGCCCTGGTGGAGCTGTGGCGTACCCGCCATGCCATCACTGCGGTGCCGGGTCTGGGTCCCCGGCCGGCCGGCCCGGACGACGCGACCGCCTGGGACGACCTCGAGATGCGGGTCCGTGCGCTGACCGGGCGCCGCCGCCCGGTGCAGCTGCCGTCCCCCGACGCGCCCGCCTCGGTCGTCCTCGAAGCCGCCCTCAACCACCTGAACACCCCGCCCGACTCCGGGGCGCTGCCCGACCACCCCGCGCTGCGCGACCCCGGCGGCATCGCCCCGCTCAAGTACACGGCTCTCGACGCGCGCCTCGCCCGCCGCGCCTTGGCCGCCGTCCTTGCCGGGGACACCGCGCCACAGGCGTGGATGGAGGAGATCACCGCCCCGGGTGAGGACGACGAGGACGAGCAGCTCACCTACACCAAGCTGCTCACGGCGATCAGCGACTACCGGCGCCGCCACCCCCAGGCCGGTCCCGATGTCCTCGGGCCGCGGCCCCAAGGCCTCGACAGCGAG